>NZ_CP015039.1:2650000-2950000 GCF_002079305.1 Rhodovulum sp. P5 | reverse complement strand
TGTAGGCGTCCCGGTCGCCCGAGAAGATCGCGCTGTCGCTGCCGCCCGCGCCGATCAGGGTGTCATCCCCGGCCCCGCCGGTCAGCGTGTCGTCGCCCGCCGCCCCGGTCAGGCTGTCCGCCCCGGCGCCACCGTCGAGGTCCCCGCCGTCGCCGTGGGCGGTGATCGTGTCGTCGCCGGTGCCGCCGGTGATCGATGTCTCCGCCACGCCCGCATCGGTGAAGGCCACGCCCCCATCGGCGAGCGCGATATCCTCCGCCACATCCCCGACGGTGATCGTGAAGGCCTCGTCATAACTGGCCCCCTCGCCGTCCGTCGCGGTGACCGTGACGGTGACATTGCCGGCCTCGTAGTCCAGGCTGTCCCCGGCCTTCAGCTTCAGCGTGTCGCCGACGACCTCGAACCGGGCGTCGTCGACCGACCAGGCGACGCTGTCCCAACTGTCGGGATCGGTGACGGTCAGGGTGCCGACCGTGGCGCCGGCGTCGTTCTCCGTCACGCTGCTGGCCGAGAGCGCGATGTCGGTCGGGGCGTGGTTGAGCGCGTCGGCCAAGGCATGGCTGCCATCGTCGAAGACCAGCGTTTCGATGCCGGAGATCAGATCCGTGCCATCCGGCCCGTCGACCGTATAGGTGCCGTCACCATTGTCGGTGATCGTGTAGGCGTCGCGATTGCCCGAGAAGATCGCGCTGTCGCTGCCGCCCGCGCCGATCAGGGTGTCATCCCCGGCCCCGCCGGTCAGCGTGTCGTCGCCCGCCGCCCCGGTCAGGCTGTCCGCCCCGTCGCCGCCCGAAAGGTCCCCGCCATCCGCATGGGCGGTGATCGTGTCGTCGCCCGTGCCGCCGGTGATGCTCGTCTCCGCCACGCCCGCATCGGTGAAGCTGACGCCCCCGTCGGCCAGCGCGATATCCTCGGCGACGTCGCCCACGGTGATCGTGAAGGCCTCGTCGTATGTCGCGCCCTCGCCGTCCGTCGCGGTGACCGTGACGGTGACGTTCCCGGCCTCGTAATCGAGGCTGTCCCCGGCCTTCAGCTTCAGCGTGTCGCCCACGACCTCGAACCGCGCATCGTCGACCGACCAACTCACGCTGTCCCAGCTGTCGGGGTCGGTCACGGTCAGCGTGCCGACCGTGGCGCCCGCATCGTTCTCCGTCACGGAGCTGGCCGAGAGCGCGATGTCCGTCGGCGCGTGGTTGAGCGCATCGGCCAGCGCATGGCTGCCGTCGTCGAAGACCAGCGTCTCGATGCCGGAGATCAGGTCGGTCCCGTCCGGCCCGTCGACGGTGTAGGTCCCGTCGCCGTTGTCGGTGATCGTGTAGGCGTCGCGATTGCCCGAGAAGATCGCGCTGTCACTGCCGCCCGCGCCGATCAGGGTGTCGTCGCCTGCGCCGCCGGTCAGGGTATCGTCGCCCGCCGCGCCGACCAGGCTGTCCGCCCCGGCGCCGCCGTCGATGTCCCCGCCATCGGCATGGGCGGTGATCGTGTCGTCGCCGGTGCCGCCGGTGATGCTCGTCTCCGCCACGCCCGCGTCGGTGAAGCTGACCCCGCCATCGGCCAGCGCGATATCCTCCGCCACGTCCCCCACGGTGATCGTGAAGGCCTCGTCGTACGTTGCGCCCTCGCCATCGGTCGCGGTGACCGTGACGGTGACATTGCCGGCCTCGTAATCCAGGCTGTCCCCGGCCTTCAGCTTCAGCGTGTCGCCCACGACCTCGAAGCGCGCATCGTCGACCGACCAGCTCACGCTGTCCCAGCTGTCGGGGTCGGTCACGGTCAGGGCGCCGACCGGGGCGCCGGCGTCGTTCTCGGTCACGGAACTGGCCGAGAGCGCGATGTCGGTCGGGGCATGGTTGAGCGCGTCCGCCAGCGCGTGGCTGCCATCGTCGAAGACCAGCGTCTCGATGCCGGAGACCAGGTCGGTCCCGTCCGGACCGTCGACGGTGTAGGTGCCGTCGCCATTGTCGGTGATGGTGTAGGCGTCCCGGTCGCCCGAGAAGATCGCACTGTCACTGCCGCCCGCGCCGATCAGGGTGTCATCGCCCGCGCCACCCGTCAGCGTGTCGTCGCCCGCCGCGCCGATCAGGCTGTCCGCCCCGGCGCCGCCGTCGATGTCCCCGCCATCGGCATGGGCCGTGATCGTGTCATCCCCGGTGCCGCCCGTGATGCTCGTCTCTGCGACCCCGATGTCGGTGAAGGCCACGCCCCCATCGGCGAGCGTCAGGTCTTCGGCCACGTCCCCCACGGTGATCGTGAACGCCTCGTCATAGGTCGCGCCCTCGCCATCGGTCGCGGTGACCGTCACGGTGACATTGCCGGCCTCGTAATCGAGGCTGTCCCCGGCCTTCAGCTTCAGCGTGTCGCCCACGACCTCGAACCGGGCATCGTCCACCGACCAGCTGACGCTGTCCCAACTGTCGGGATCGGTGACGGTCAGGGTGCCGACCGTCGCGCCCGCGTCGTTCTCGGTGACGCTGCTGGCCGACAGCGCGATGTCGGTCGGGGCGTGGTTGAGCGCGTCCGCCAAGGCATGGCTGCCATCGTCGAAGACCAGCGTCTCGATGCCGGAGATGAGATCCGTGCCGTCCGGCCCGTCGACCGTGTAGGTCCCGTCGCCGTTGTCGGTGATCGTGTAGGCGTCGCGATTGCCCGAGAAGATCGCGGTGTCGGACCCGCCCGCGCCCTCAAGCGTGTCGTCCCCGGCGCCGCCGGTGAGCGTATCGTCGCCCGCGGCGCCCACAAGGCTGTCGGCCCCGGCGCCGCCCGAAAGGTCCCCGCCATCCGCATGGGCGGTGATCGTGTCATCCCCGGTGCCCCCGGTGATCGAGGTCTCCGCCACGCCCGCATCGGTGAAGCTGACGCCCCCATCGGCGAGCGTGATATCCTCGGCCACGTCGCCCACGGTGATCGTGAAGGCCTCGTCATAGGTCGCGCCTTCGCTGTCCGTCGCGGTGACCGTGACGGTGACATTGCCGGCCTCGTAATCCAGGCTGTCGCCCGCCTTCAGCTTCAGCGTGTCGCCCACCACCTCGAACCGGGCGTCGTCGACCGACCAGCTCACGCTGTCCCAGCTGTCGGGGTCGGTGACGGTCAGGGTGCCCACCGTCGCGCCCGCGTCGTTCTCGGTGACGCTGCTGGCCGAGAGCGCGATATCCGTCGGCGCGTGGTTGATCGCGTCGGCGAGCGCGTGGCTGCCATCGTCGAAGACCAGCGTTTCGATGCCCGAGACCAGGTCGGTGCCATCCGGGCCGTCGACCGTATAGGTCCCGTCGCCGTTGTCGGTGATCGTGTAGGCGTCCCGGTCGCCCGAGAAGATCGCGGTATCCATCCCATCGCCGCCTGAGATGGTATCATCGCCCGCGCCGCCGGTCAGGGTGTCGTCGTCCGACCAACCGCTCAGCGTGTCCTGACCGTCGCCGCCCGACAGAACGTCATCACCGAAGGATCCCTGAAGGTCGTCGTCACCGGCCTCCCCCAGCAGGGTATCGTCCCCGCTTCCCCCAGACAGAAGATCGTTGTCGCCGCCGCCGACAAGGCTGTCGTTCCCGTCGCCGCCACTCAGCGTGTCCTGCCCGGCATCGCCGGCAAGCGTGTCGTCCTGATCCCCGCCATGGAGGAGATCGTCGCCATCGCCACCGACAAGGCTGTCCGCCCCGTCGCGCCCATAGAGGGTGTCGTCGCCCTCACCGCCGGTGAGCGTATCCGCCCCCTCCTGCCCGTCCAGGAAATCGTTGCCCGCATCGCCGGACAGGCTGTCGTCCCCCATGGCCCCCAGAAGGCTGTCGGCCCCGTCGCCCCCGGACAGGGTGCCACCGTCGTCATGGGCGGTGATCGTGTCATCCCCGGTGCCGCCGGAAATCGCCGTTTCGGCGACACTGATATCTGTGAACGCCACGCCGCCATCGGCCAGTTGGATCGTTTCCGCTGCATCCGTGACCGAGATCGTGATGGCGTTCGGGGCGGATGTCTCGAACGCGTCGGACGCTGTCACATAGAGCGTCAGGCTATCGGCCGTCTCGAAATCGAGGGGCGCGCCCGCCTTGACGCGCAGCTCGTTGCCGACGATCTCAAAGAAAGAGGACGTCACCGGCGTGCCGCCCGCATCGGTCAGCGTGTAGGTCAGCGCATCGCCGTCGACATCCGTCGCATCCAGGGTCGCGGCGACCGTCCCGGCCGTGGCATCCTCGACAACCGTTCCACCGCTGGCGATGCTGGCAAGCCCCGGCGCGGTATTGGCCTGACGGGCGGCTTCGGTCGCAATCTCCGCCTCGGAATAGGTCGTGCCATCGAACACGAAACTCTCGACATTCCGGACCGTATCGCTCCCGTCATCGCCATCGGCCGCGTTCAGGTCGGTGATCGTGAACGTGCCCGCCCCGTCATCGACAATCGCATAGTCCGCCAGCGGTCCGGAATAGACCGCGGTATCGGTGTCGTCCCCGCCGTCGATGGTGTCATCCCCGGTACCGCCCACAAGCGTGTCGTCCCCGGCGCCCCCGTCCAGCGTGTCGTCCCCGGCCTCCCCGGCCAGGACATCGCCATAGTCGTTGCCCTCAAGGCTGTCGGCGCCGTCCCCGCCCAGCAGCGTATCGACGCCAAGCCCGCCGATCAGGGTATCGTCCCCCGCTCCGCCGTCGAGACTGTCATTCCAGGTGCCTCCGTCGAGGCTGTCGTTTCCGTCCCCGCCAAGCAGCGTATCCATACCGTCCCCGCCCAGCAGCGTATCGTTGTCCGCGCCGCCGTCCAGAACGTCGTGATAGGTCCCGCCATCCAGCAGGTCGTCGCCCGCGCCACCGCTCAGCGTATCCTTGCCGTTCTCACCGAACAGGCTGTCGTCCCCGTCTTCACCGCTCAGGACATCGTCCCAGCCACCACCAAAAAGGCTGTCGGCGCCATCGCCGCCGGTCAAAGTGTCCTTGCCGGCATCCCCGAGCAGCGTATCGTCGCCCGCGCCCCCGTCGAGGACATCGAACCCCGTGCCACCGGCGATCTCATCGTCACCGGCCCCGCCACTCAGAACGTCCCCGTCATCGCCCCCTTGCAGGGTATCGTTTCCGGCCCCGCCAATCAGGGTATCGTGGCCCGCCCCGCCGTCGATGTCCCCGCCATCCGCATGGGCGGTGATCGTGTCGTCGCCGGTGCCCCCGGTGATGGAGGTCTCCGCCACGCCCGCATCGGTGAAGACCACGCCCCCATCGGCGAGCGCCAGGTCTTCGGCCACGTCGCCCACGGTGATCGTGAAGGCCTCGTCATAGGTTACGCCTTCGCCGTCGGTCGCGGTGACCGTGACGGTGACGTTCCCGGCCTCGTAGTCCAGGCTGTCCCCGGCCTTCAGCTTCAGCGTGTCGCCCACGACCTCGAACCGGGCATCGTCGACCGACCAGGCGACGCTGTCCCAACTGTCGGGATCGGTGACGGTCAGGGTGCCGACCGTCGCGCCGGCGTCGTTCTCCGTCACGCTGCTGGCCGAGAGCGCGATGTCGGTCGGGGCATGGTTGAGCGCGTCCGCCAGCGCGTGGCTGCCATCGTCGAAGACCAGCGTCTCGATGCCGGAGACCAGGTCGGTCCCGTCCGGACCGTCGACGGTGTAGGTGCCGTCGCCATTGTCGGTGATGGTGTAGGCGTCCCGGTCGCCCGAGAAGATCGCACTGTCACTGCCGCCCGCGCCGATCAGGGTGTCATCGCCCGCGCCACCCGTCAGCGTGTCGTCGCCCGCCGCGCCGATCAGGCTGTCCGCCCCGGCCCCGCCCGCGATGTCCCCGCCATCGTCATGGGCGGTGATCGTGTCGGCGCCGGTGCCGCCGGTGATGGAGGTCTCCGCCACGCCCGCATCGGTGAAGGCGACACCCCCATCGGCGAGCGTCAGGTCTTCGGCGACGTCGCCCACGGTGATCGTGAAGGCCTCGTCATATGTCGCGCCTTCGCCATCGGTCGCGGTGACCGTGACGGTGACGTTGCCAGCCTCGTAATCGAGGCTGTCCCCGGCCTTCAGCTTCAGCGTGTCGCCCACGACCTCGAAGCGGGCATCGTCGACCGACCAGGTCACACTGTCCCAGCTGTCGGGATCGGTGACGGTGAGCGTGCCGACCGTGGCGCCCGCGTCGTTCTCGGTCACGCTGCTGGCCGACAGAGCGATATCCGTCGGGGCGTGGTTGAGCGCGTCCGCCAAGGCGTGGCTGCCATCGTCGAAGACCAGCGTCTCAATGCCGGAGATCAGGTCGGTGCCGTCCGGCCCGTCGACGGTGTAGGTCCCGTCGCCATTGTCGGTGATGGTGTACTGGTCCCGGTCGCCCGAGAAGATCGCCGTGTCACTGCCGCCCGCGCCGATCAGCGTATCATCGCCCGACCCGCCGGTCAGCGTATCGTCGCCCGCCGCGCCGATCAGGCTGTCCACGCCCGCGCCGCCCGAAAGGTCCCCACCATCGCCATGGGCGGTGATCGTGTCGTCGCCGGTGCCGCCGGTGATGCTCGTCTCCGCCACGCCCGCGTCGGTGAAGCTGACGCCCCCATCGGCGAGCGTCAGGTCTTCGGCCACATCGCCCACGGTGATCGTGAAGGCCTCGTCATAGGTCGCGCCCTCGCCGTCCGTCGCGGTGACCGTGACGGTGACATTGCCGGCCTCGTAATCCAGGCTGTCCCCGGCCTTCAGCTTCAGCGTGTCGCCGACGACCCCGAACCGCGCGTCGTCGACCGACCAGGCGACGCTGTCCCAGCTGTCGGGATCGGTGACGGTCAGGGTGCCGACCGTGGCGCCGGCGTCGTTCTCCGTCACGCTGCTGGCCGAGAGCGCGATATCCGTCGGGGCGTGGTTGAGCGCATCGGCGAGCGCATGGCTGCCATCGTCGAAGACCAGCGTTTCGATGCCGGAGATGAGATCCGTGCCGTCCGGCCCGTCCACCGTGTAGGTGCCGTCGCCGTTGTCGGTGATGGTGTAGGCGTCCCGGTTGCCCGAGAAGATCGCGGTGTCCGTCCCGCCCGCGCCGATCAGCGTATCATCGCCCGACCCGCCCGTCAGCGTGTCGTCGCCCGCGGCGCCGACCAGGCTGTCCGCCCCGTCGCCGCCCGAAAGGTCCCCGCCATCGCCATGGGCGGTGATCGTGTCGGCGCCGGTGCCCCCGGTGATGGAGGTCTCCGCCACGCCAGCGTCGGAGAAAGCCACGCCCCCATCGGCGAGCGCGATATCCTCGGCAACATCGCCCACGGTGATCGTGAATGCCTCGTCATAACTGGCGCCCTCACCATCGGTCGCGGTCACCGTGACGGTGACGTTCCCGGCCTCGTAGTCCAGGCTGTCCCCGGCCTTCAGCTTCAGCGTGTCGCCCACGACCTCGAAGCGCGCGTCGTCGACCGACCAGCTGACGCTGTCCCAACTGTCGGGATCGGTGACGGTCAGGGTGCCGACCGTGGCACCCGCGTCGTTCTCGGTCACCGAACTGGCCGAGAGCGCGATATCGGTCGGCGCGTGGTTGAGCGCGTCGGCCAAGGCGTGGCTGCCATCGTCGAAGACCAGCGTCTCGATGCCGGAGATGAGATCCGTGCCGTCCGGCCCGTCGACGGTGTAGGTCCCGTCGCCATTGTCGGTGATGGTGTAGGCGTCCCGGTCGCCCGAGAAGATCGCGGTGTCACTGCCGCCCGCGCCGATCAGCGTGTCGTCCCCGGCCCCGCCGGTGAGGGTGTCGTCGCCCGCGGCCCCCACAAGGCTGTCGGCCCCGGCCCCGCCCGAAAGGTCCCCGCCATCCGCATGGGCCGTGATCGTGTCATCGCCGGTGCCGCCGGTGATGGAGGTCTCCGCCACGCCCGCATCGGTGAAGCTCACCCCGCCATCGGCCAGCGCGATATCCTCCGCCACGTCGCCCACGGTGATCGTGAAGGCCTCGTCGTACGTTGCCCCCTCGCCGTCCGTCGCGGTGACCGTGACGGTGACGTTCCCGGCCTCGTAATCGAGGCTGTCCCCGGCCTTCAGCTTCAGCGTGTCGCCCACGACCTCGAACCGGGCATCGTCCACCGACCAGCTGACGCTGTCCCAACTGTCGGGATCGGTGACGGTCAGGGTGCCGACCGTCGCGCCCGCGTCGTTCTCGGTGACGCTGCTGGCCGAGAGCGCGATATCCGTCGGCGCGTGGTTGAGCGCGTCGGCGAGCGCGTGGCTGCCATCGTCGAAGACGAGCGTCTCGATGCCGGAGATGAGATCCGTGCCGTCGGGGCCGTCGACCGTGTAGGTCCCGTCACCGTTGTCGGTGATGGTGTACTGGTCCCGGTCGCCCGAGAAGATCGCGCTGTCGCTGCCGCCGGCGCCGATCAGCGTGTCATCGCCCGCGCCGCCGGTCAGGGTATCGTCGCCACCCGCGCCGGTCAGACTGTCCGCCCCGGCCCCGCCGTCAAGATCGCCGCCATCGTCATGGGCCGTGATCGTGTCATCGCCCGTGCCGCCGGTGATCGAGGTCTCCGCCACCCCCGCATCGGTGAAGCTGACGCCCCCATCGGCGAGCGCGATATCCTCGGCGACGTCCCCCACGGTGATGGTGAAGGCCTCGTCATAGGTCGCGCCCTCGCCGTCCGTGGCGGTGACCGTGACGGTGACATTGCCAGCCTCGTAATCCAGGCTGTCCCCGGCCTTCAGCTTCAGCGTGTCGCCGACGACCTCGAAGCGCGCATCGTCGACCGACCAGGCGACGCTGTCCCAACTGTCGGGATCGGTGACGGTGAGCGTGCCGACCGTCGCGCCGGCGTCGTTCTCGGTCACACTGCTGGCCGAGAGCGCGATATCGGTCGGCGCGTGGTTGAGCGCATCCGCCAAGGCATGGCTGCCATCGTCGAAGACCAGCGTCTCGATGCCGGAGATGAGATCCGTGCCGTCCGGCCCGTCGACGGTATAGGTCCCGTCGCCATTGTCGGTGATCGTGTAGGCGTCCCTGTTGCCCGAGAAGATCGCACTGTCGGACCCGCCCGCGCCGATCAGCGTGTCGTCCCCGGCCCCGCCGGTCAGGGTATCGTCGCCCGCCGCGCCGATCAGGCTGTCCACGCCCGCGCCGCCCGAAAGGTCCCCACCATCGCCATGGGCGGTGATCGTGTCGTCGCCGGTGCCGCCGGTGATCGAGGTCTCCGCCACGCCCGCGTCGGTGAAGCTGACCCCGCCATCGGCCAGCGCGATATCCTCCGCCACGTCCCCCACGGTGATCGTGAAGGCCTCGTCGTACGTTGCGCCCTCGCCATCGGTCGCGGTGACCGTGACGGTGACATTGCCGGCCTCGTAATCCAGGCTGTCCCCGGCCTTCAGCTTCAGCGTGTCGCCGACGACCTCGAACCGCGCGTCGTCGACCGACCAGGCGACGCTGTCCCAGCTGTCGGGATCGGTGACGGTCAGGGTGCCGATGCTGGCTCCGGCATCGTTCTCGGTCACGCTGCTGGCCGACAGCGCGATGTCGGTCGGGGCGTGGTTGAGCGCGTCCGCCAAGGCATGGCTGCCATCGTCGAAGACCAGCGTCTCGATGCCGGAGATGAGATCCGTGCCGTCCGGCCCGTCGACCGTGTAGGTCCCGTCGCCGTTGTCGGTGATCGTGTAGGCGTCGCGATTGCCCGAGAAGATCGCGGTGTCGGACCCGCCCGCGCCGATCAGCGTGTCGTCCCCGGCCCCGCCGGTCAGGGTATCGTCGCCCGCCGCGCCGATCAGGCTGTCCACGCCCGCGCCGCCCGAAAGGTCCCCACCATCGCCATGGGCGGTGATCGTGTCGTCGCCGGTGCCGCCGGTGATCGAGGTCTCCGCCACGCCCGCGTCGGTGAAGCTGACCCCGCCATCGGCCAGCGTGATATCCTCGGCCACGTCGCCCACGGTGATCGTGAAGGCCTCGTCATAGGTCGCGCCTTCGCTGTCCGTCGCGGTGACCGTGACGGTGACATTGCCGGCCTCGTAATCCAGGCTGTCCCCGGCCTTCAGCTTCAGCGTGTCGCCCACGACCTCGAACCGGGCATCGTCGACCGACCAGCTGACGCTGTCCCAACTGTCGGGGTCGGTGACGGTCAGGGTACCCACCGTGGCGCCCGCGTCGTTCTCGGTCACCGAACTGGCCGAGAGCGCGATGTCGGTCGGCGCGTGGTTGAGCGCGTCATCGAGGGCGCGTGTCCCGTCACCGAAGTCGAGCCATTCCACATCCGTGATGATGTCGGTCCCGTCGGGTCCGTCCACCGTATAGGTCCCGTCACCGTTGTCGGTGATGGTGTACTGGTCCCGGTCGCCGGAGAAGATCGCGGTGTCGCTGCCGCCGGCGCCGATCAGCGTATCATCGCCTGCCCCGCCGGTCAGCGTATCGTCGCCCGCCCCGCCCACGAGGCTGTCGGCCCCGGCGCCGCCATCCAGGTCGCCGCCGTCGTCATGGGCGATGATCGTGTCATCCCCGCTGCCCCCGGTGATCGAGTTCTCCGCCACGCCGGTGTCCCGGAAGACCGTGCCGGTGTCGGACAGGCGCAGATCCTCGGCCATGTCCTCCACCGTGATGGTGAAGGCCTCGTCGTAACTCTCCCCCGCGGCGTCGGTAGCGGTGATCGTCACGGTCACGGCGCCGGCCTCGTAGTCGAGGCTTTCGCCGGGTTTCAGCTTCAGGGCATCGCCGACGACCTCGAACCGCGGATCGTCCACCGCCCAGGTGACACTGTCGAACCTGTCGGGATCGGTGACGGTCAGGGTGCCGACCGTGGCGCCCGCGTCATTCTCGGCCACCGAACTGGCCGACAGCGCGATATCGGTGGGGGCGTGGTTCAGCGCCTCCTCGGACGGGCGCGCCGTGCCGCCGGGCCCCGCGACCCCGTCGACATCCTGCAGCGGCACCCGATAGGCGAGGCTGCCACCACCGCTGGTCGATCCGCCCCCGTCGCCGTGGAAAAGCGTCGACAGCAGGCTGTCGCCCGACTCCGCCAGGACGGTCACGGTGTCGGGGAGCGCCGTGCCGCCCGTGACGGAAAAGCTTGCCACATCGGTCCAGTCGACCTCGATGACCCGGTCGGGGGCGCCCGCGTCGCCCCCCGCGGCGGGCATCGAGACCAGCTCGAGCGTGGCGTTGCCGATATCGGGCGCGGCCACCCGCAACGGGCCCGTCGCGTCATCCTCTGCCAGCAGATCGCCCAGCGGCGCAAAGTCGTACCGCACCGTGCCCGACAGCGCCGCAAAGGTCGCCGCCTTGCCCGCGGCGATGTCATGCTCGCCGCTGCTGCGCAGATCGACCTTGTGCGACAGCCCCGGAACCGGCTCGCCATCGGCCTCCATATCCCGCAACAGCGCCCGCCAGCCGGATCGATCGACGATTTCCAGGGGACGCTCGGACTCGTTCTTCATGCTCGTTGACCCGCGAAACCGACCTCCGCGCACAAGGGGATCGAGCCCTCGACAGACGGCGACGTGATGGATTGAGTTGACACAGCCTATCGCCGCTTCCCGGCCGAAATTTGGAAAAACAAGGGCAATTCAGCCACTTTCCAATCGCCAAACCCCGGGGAAAACCCGGACCAAGGACAGAAGAAAGACCCGGTTTGGAAAAGGGGCGGAAGGCAGGGCCATATAAATCCGGTCATCGCCAACGGGGCGTTGGGCGCCCGCCGGTGGGCCGATTCGGCCGCGCCCGGGATCAGTCGGAAAGAAGCGCCTCGGCCAGTTTGCGCCCGCCATGGCGGACCGGATCGACCACCGGCAGGCCCGTTTCCGCACTCAGCCGGTCAAGTTCCGCCTCGGCCTCGGCCGCAGCCAGGGCCCGGGTGTTGACCGCGACACCGACAACGCGGGCCGGCGTCAATGCCCCCGCGGCATTGGCCAGCGCCTCGTTCAACGCGATGACATCGGCCAGCGGCGGAACCTTGATCTCTTCCATCGTGTCGAGATGCACCATCCCCGCCCGGTGGCACAGGATCATCCGGTTGGCGCAACTGCCCCGGAGCAGCGGCAGGGTCGCCGTGCTGCCGGGATGGAGGAGCGAGCCCTGCCCCTCGATGATCTGGATGGCGTGGTGCCCGGCCTCCATCACCATGCGTTCGACCGCGCCGCTGGCATGGTCCACCCGATAGGCATCGAGCGGAATACCGCCCCCGGTGATCGACACCCCGATCTGCCCGGTGGCGAGAAACACCGCGTCCTGCCCCATGTCCAGCAGGCTGCGCCAGACCTCCAGCCCCGCGGTCATCTTGCCCACGGCCATGTCGGTGCCGACCATCAGGACGCGCAGGTTGTTCAGCGTCGCGGCACGGGCGGTGGCGATGGGGGGCAGATCGCCCATCGGGGTACGGATGTCCCAGATCCACTGGCCCGGTTTCAAGCTGTCGCCGAAATGCGCCATCAGGGGGTCGTGCAGGCCGTTGACGATGTTCAGACCGTGGCCCACCGCCGAACGCAGCATCGCCATCCACTCGGGCGGGATGCGCCCGCCGGACGGGGCCGTGCCAAGAACCAGTACCTGCGCGCCCTTCGCGATGGCCTCGTCCAGCGTGGCCAGCACAGGGATATCGTGACCCACCCCGAAGAAATCGCCCGCGCTCCGCCCTGCGGCGTGGCTGTCGATCACGGCAACCACGGGGTTCTGGCCGTAGCGGATGATGCCCTCGGTCATCTTGGCGTTCAGAAGGCCCATCGTGGCCTCGGCGTAAAGCGCGATCTTCAGCGTCGGATCAAGCATCGGTCAGGCACCCGCCATGGCCCGGCACCGGATCGGGCAGCACGATGCCGTCCGCCATCGGCGCGCCGGTCGCCGGATCGGGGTCGAGGTTCAGGTGGGAATCGAGATCGATATAGTCGAACAACTCGCCCAGTGACGCCCCCGCGGCGATGGAAACGGAGCTTTCGCCCATGCAGCCGATCATGGTCTTCAAGCCGAAGGCCCGGGCGGTGGCGACGATGCGCAGCGCCTCGGTGATGCCGCCGCATTTCATCAGCTTGAGGTTCACGCCGTCCACCCGGTCGGCAAAGCCGGGGATGTCCGACGACATCCGGCAGCTTTCATCGACGAAGATCGGCAGGGCGCGGTCCTTGAAGAGATCGGCCAGCTGGTCCTCTGTCCCCTTGACCAGCGGCTGTTCGACATATTCCACGCCGCGCTCGGCCAGCCATGCCATCATCTGGCGGGCCTCGTCCAGCGACCAGCCGCCATTGGCATCCACGCGCAGCACCACGTCCTGCCCCGCGGTGCTTTCCGACACGGCGGCGAACATCGCCTTGTCGGCCTCCACCCCCTCGGGCGAGCCGAGCTTGATCTTCAGCGCCTTCACGCCGGTGCCGTCCAGCAAGAGCGGCACCCTCTCGCGCACGACCTCTGGCGGGTTGATCCCGATGGTGACAGAGGTCGGCACCGCGCGGCGGCCAAGGCCCAACAGGCTGTATAGCGGTATGCCGGCCTGTTTCGCGCGCAAATCCCACAGCGCCATGTCCAGTGCCGCAATCGCACAGGGGGCGACGTCCGCCGCAACCGCATTGGCATAGGTCCGGTGGATCGACTGCGGATCGACCCCGTGCAGGGTGAAGGCGCGCAGCATCCGCTCCCCCACTTCGGCGCTGTCCGCGCCTTCGCTTTCGCCCGGTGCCATCTCACCCCAGCCGGTGACGCCGTTCTCGGTCACGCTGACGAACAGGTTGTCCGACCCGGTGATGACGCCGCGGCTGATCGCCAGCGGAAAGCGTTTGTGCAGGTGAACGATGCGGAATTCGAAATCCATGTCTCAGCCCCCAGGGTTATGCGTCGGCCACGCCGGTCAGAAAGCTTGTCAGATTGGCGCCCAGCGCATCGGACACATAGCCGCCCTCCTGCACGCAGACGAGGGGCAGGCCGGTGCCCGCGATGGCTGCGCCGATCCGGGCAAAGCCCTCGGTCGTGACGGCCAGCCCCTGGAACGGGTCGTCGATATGGGCGTCCAGCCCCAGCGCCACGACGATGACGTCAGCGGCGAAACCGCGAATGCGGGTCAAGGCGGTGTCCAGCGCCCCCATATATCCGTCGTCCCCGGTGCGGCGCGGCAGGGGCAGGTTCAGGTTCGCGCCAAGGCCCGGCCCCTGCCCGCGTTCCTGCGCATGCCCCCAGAAGAACGGGTAGAACCGCGCCGGGTCCGCATGGATCGAGACGGTCAGAACATCGCCGTGGGCGTAGAACATGCCCTGCGTGCCATTGCCGTGATGCACGTCGATATCAAGGATCGCCGGGCGCAGGCCCGCAACCCGCAACCGCTCTGCCGCGATGCCGGAATTGTTCAGGAAGCAGAAGCCGCCGGCAAGATCGGCAAAGGCATGGTGCCCCGGCGGGCGGGACAGGGCATAGGTGGCGCGCGCGCCTGCGACCACCGCATCGGCCGCGGCAATCGCCGTTTGCGCCGACCAGTAGGCCGACCCCCAGGTTTCGGCCGAGATCGGGCAGGCGGTATCTGCCTGATGATAGCCCGCCTGCCCGACGGCAGACAGCGGATACCCATCGGTCCGGTTCGCGGGGTGGATGTTGGGGATGACCTCCTCCGCCGCACCGTCGATCCGCATCCACCGGGCGTGGATATGTTCAAGGAAGGTCAGGTATTCGGGCGTATGCACCGCGGCGATGGGGGCAAGCCCCGCATCGCCGGGCGCCGCGAAGACACATCCCGCGGCCTCTGCCCCCGCTTTCAGGATGTCGATGCGGGCGGGGACCTCCGGGTTGGGCAGGCGCGTGCCGTTGGCCATGAAATGCCTGGGGTCATGGGCGCGTTGGCGGTCGTCGAGGAACGCTTTCATGCAAGGTCTCCGGTCAGGGCATGCAAGGATGCACCTTCGAGAATGGCGTTTCGTTCGCGGTCGGGAAAGTCGAAACCCAGCCGGTCGTAGAATGCCGCGGCGTCAGCCGTGTGGTGATAGACCGACAGTTTGACGAAGCGCGCGTTCCACCGCCGGGCGGCGATCCGCGCGGTCTGGGCCAGCAGCCGGCGCCCCAGCCCGGTGCCGCGCATCGGTGCTGCGACCCACAGGTCCGACACGAAGGCCCCGCAGCTTGCACGGATCGTGGAATAGACCGGGCAGAACAGCACGGCCCCGGCAAGCTGTCCGCTGCGGTCTGCCAGAAGCGCCCGCACCAGGCCACCATCGCACGCGGCGGCAAGGGCTGCCGCCTGCGGGCGATACGCGTCCCCCAGATCGGCGGCCAGCGCGGCAAGGGCGGTATCCAGCCGGTCCATATCTTCCGGTCCGGCCTCCCGGATCGTCGGGTCAGAAGGCAACCTTGTCGACCCCTTTCAGGCCCAGCATCGCGCGCGCCTCGTCCGGGCTTGCGACCTCGCGCCCCAGACCTTCCACCAGCGCGCGGATCTTTTCCACCTGTTCGGCATTGGATCGGGCCAGCTTGCCGCGCGCGATGAACAGGCTGTCTTCCAGACCCACCCGCACATGGCCGCCCATGCCCGCGGCCATCGTGGCCATCGGCATCTGCGCCCGCCCCGCGGCCAAGACCGAAAACAGGTAGTCATCGCCGAAATACCTGTCTGCCAGCCGTTTCATATGGATCAGGTTCTCGGCCTCTGCCGCCATGCCCCCCAGCACGCCGAAGACGAACTGGATGAAGATCGGCGGTTTCACCAGCCCCCGGTCGGCAAAATGGCGCAGCATGGTCAGATGCCCGGTGTCGTAGCATTCGAATTCGAACCTTGCGCCGCGCTTTTCGCCCATCTCTCTCAGGACATGGGCGATGTCGCGGGGCGTGTTCTTGAACACCAGATCGTCGGTGCCGGTCAGGAACGGCTCTTCCCAGTCGAAACGCCAGTCGGCCTGTCGCGCGGCCATCGGGTAGAGCGCGAAATTCATCGACCCCATGTTCAGCGAACACATCTCCGGTTCCGCCCGCATCGCCCCGGCAAGGCGCTGGTCCAGCGTCATCACGGCGCTGCCCCCGGTCGACAGGTTCACCACCGCATCGCAGCCCGCCCCGATGGTGGGCAGGAACTCCATGAAATGCGCGGCGTCTGCCGACGGGCGCCCGGTGTCGGGATCGCGGGCGTGCAGGTGCAGGATCGCGGCCCCGGCCGTCGCGGCGTCAATGGCCTGCGCCGCGATATCCTGGGGCTTGTACGGCAGGTATGGCGACATCGACGGCGTGTGGATCGACCCGGTGACGGCGCAGGTGATGAGGATCTTCGACATCAGCCCAGCCCGTGCGCGGCCTCGAACCGGTCCAGCGTTGCGGTCAGTTTTTCCATGATCTCGTCCACATGCGCCTCGGTCGCGATCATCGGGGGCGCGACAAGGAAATGATCGCCCGAATAGCCCCCGCGAGACCGGCGCGCATAGATGATCAGCCCGTTGTCATAGGCGGTTTCGACAAGGTCGTCATAGGCATGCAGATCGGGCGGCAGGGGCGCCATCGTGCCCCGGTCCGACACCAGTTCGAAGGCCAGAAGCAACCCTTCGCCGCGCACGTCGCCGATGAACGGATAGCGGTTCATCAGGGCCTTCAGCCGGGTCTTCAACAGCCCGCCGACATGAACCGCATTCGCCATCATGCCTTGGCGTTCGATCTCTTCGATCACGGCGATCCCGGCGGCACAGGCCAGCGGGTTGCCCGCATAGGTGAACCCGTGGATGAACCCGCCCGCGCCAAGCACGGCCTCGGCAATCTCATTGCGTGCAACCGCCGCGCCAAGGGGCACATAGCCCCCGCCGAACCCCTTGGAGATCGTCAGGATATCCGGCCGTACCCCCCACAGATCGCCGGCGAAAAAGGTCCCGACACGCCCGCCGGCCGAGATCACCTCGTCATGGATCAACAGCACGCCATAGCGGTCGCAGATCTCGCGAATGCGCTGCATGTAACCCGCGGGCGGCACCAGCGCCCCGGTCGACGCGCCCCCGATCGGTTCCACGATGAAGGCCAGCACGGTTTCGGGGCCCTCTGCCGTGATCCGCTCTTCCAGCATATGGGCGTAGTGGTCGCCGGTGGCCGGATCGTCGGGATCGAGCCCGTCGAGATAGGCGCGCGGTGCGGGGATCTTCGGCATCTGCCGCATCATCGGGTCGAAGGGGGCCGTCATCGGCGCGTAACCCGTCACCGCCAGCGCCCCGAGGGTAGAGCCGTGATAGGCCGGAAAGCGCGAGATCACCTTCCAGCGCTGCGCCTCTCCGATGGCCAGCGCATATTGCCGCGCCAGCTTGAGCGCGCTTTCCACCGCCTCCGACCCGCCGGAGACGAAGAAGACGCGGTCCAGCCCCTCGGGCGCGCGGTCGGCCACCATATGGGCCAGACGCTCCGCCGGTTCGGTTTCGAAATGCAGCCGATAGCCGAAGGTCGCGGTCTGCATCTGGCTTTGCATGGCCTGCAGCACATGGGGGTTGGAATGGCCGATATTGCAGACCATCGCGCCGGAAGACCCGTCGAGATAGCGCTTGCCGTCCCGGTCCCACATATAGACGCCCTCGGCCCGGTCGAGCACCGGCTTGCGGCGGCGGGACTGGTAGAAGAGCCTGCTTTGATCCGTATTCATCACGCCACCCAGAACGCCTTTTCCAGATCGTCGAAATCGGACACGGGGCCTTCGTACTTGTTGCGGCCCAGTTCCAGCACATAGACGTAATCGGCGATCTTCAGCGCGTGGCGGATCTCCTGATCGACCAGAAGGATCGTGAGTTCGTCCTTCCGGGCGAGATCCGACAGCATCTCGTACACCTCTTCCGCCAGCATCTTCGACAACCCCGCGGTCGGTTCGTCGACCAATAGCATCCTGGGCTCCGACATCAGCGTCCGGCCGATTTCCACCATGCGCTGCTGACCGCCGGAAAGCTCTCCGGTCACCTGCCGGCGCTTGTCGCGCAGCACGGGGAAGCGGTCATAGTTCTCCTCGATCTTCGTCCGGACCTCTCGCGCGTTCTTGCGGAAGGTCCAGCCGCCAAGCTGAAGGTTCTCCTCCACCGTCATGTCCTTGAACACCCCCGGCTGCTGCGGGATGTAGGCGAGACCGGCGAGGATCTTTTCATGGGGGGGCAGGTGCAGGATGCTTTCGCCCTCCAGCAGGATGTCGCCCTTGTTGGGTTTCAGAAACCCGAAGGCCGCCTTCAGCGCGGTGGACTTGCCCACACCATTGGCGCCCAGGATCGTGGTGATCTGTCCCTTTCGGGCCTTGATATGCAGGTCGGCAAGAATGTTCAGGTCGCGGTAATAGCCGACCGAAAGGTCGCGCAGTTCCAGAACGGCGGGCAGGTCGGTCATGCCGCGTCCTCCTCGTCCGATCCAAGATAGGCCTCGATCACGGCGGGGTCGTTCTTGACGTCCTCGGGCAGGCCATCGGCGATCAGGTCGCCGAAGTTCAAGACCAGAAGCCGTTCTGACAGCGAGAAGATCGAGTCCATCTGGTGAGAGATCAGGATGATCGCCTTCCCCTCCTCCTTCACCCGGCGGATATAGGCATAGATGACCTCCATCAGCCTGGGGTGCACGCCGGCAAAGGGTTCGTCCAGGATGATGACATCGGGGTTCAGCATCAGAAGCCGCCCCAGTTCCAGCAGCTTCTGCTGCCCGCCCGAAAGCGCCCGGGCATATTCGTTGCGCAGATGGTCGATGGTGAGGAATTCAAGGACATCCTCGGCCTTCTCCCGCAGCGCCGCCTTGCCGTCGGAACAGCCCAGCGCCAGCGCGGGGACATACAGGTTTTCCAGAACCGTCATCCGCCGGAAGGACCGCGTCACCTGAAAGGTGCGGCCCAGACCGGCGCGGGCGACCTCATAGGGTTCCAACTGGTCGATGCGGTGGTCGTTCAGATAGACCGTGCCGCTGGACGGTTTGATCGCCCCGTCCAGCACATTGGTCATCGTGGTCTTGCCCGCGCCGTTGGGGCCGATCAGGCCGATCAGTTCCGGGCCGTTGATCTCGAAATTGACGCCCTTCAGCACATGGTTGCCGCCGAAGGACTTTTGCAGATTGGTGACCTTGAGATGGATCATTCCGGCGCCTCCGCCCTGTGGGGGCCGCCGCCGGGCCCGTCGACTGTCGCCGTGCGCTTGGCCACGGTTTCCCGGGCCACGCCGGTGCGGCGGAAATACTCGATCACCGGCGCGATCAGGCCGTTGCGGAAAAACCGCAGCGTGACCATCAGCAGGACCCCGAAGACCACAAGCCGCCATGTCGTCATGTCGATCTCAAGCCCGCCAATGGTGATATCGGTCCTCAGCGCCTCCAGCATGACCTGCAGGAAGATCGCACCGATGGCCGCGGCCACGAAATTCTCGACCCCGCCGATCACCGCCATGGCGACCACAAGGCTCATCTGCAACAGGAACAGCATGTTGGGCGTGATGATCTGCACGTAATGCGCCTGCACCGCGCCCGCCGCCGCCGCCATCGCCGTGGTGATGGTGAAGACGTACACCTTGTAGCGGGTCGTGTTCACGCCCAGGGCCGCCGCGGCGTCCTGATCCTCCCGCAGCGCGCGGACGAACAGGCCGAAGCGGGACCGGGCCAGCCATGCGAGGATCAACAGACACAGGATCAAGAGCCCCAGCATCGCGTAATAGGGTGGGATCTTGTCGGTCCGGTCATAGGTATGGCCGAAGACCGTCACCCCGTTTTCAAAGAGCGCCGGCAGTTCCAGCCCGGCCTGACCGCGGGTGATCTCGATCTCCGCCGAGATGATCGCCTTGAGGATTTCCGAAAAGCCCAGCGTGAATAGCGCCAGATAGGCCGCACGCAACCGCAGCACCAGAAGCCCGATCAGGAAACCGGCCAGCCCCCCCATGATCGTGCCCAGAACGATGCCCAGAAGCACCGGCATCGGGGTGACCGTGACGCTGCCGTCCCAGACCTCCATCGCCTGCCGCAGGCAATCCTGAGTGAGCGTGGTCGATGTCACGCCGATAGGGTTCACCACCACGAACCAGTTGCCGAAGAACGGCGCCTCGGCACAGATGCCCGTCGGTTCGGAGGTGACATAGAAGTAATGGCAGAACAGCGCCGTGGTATAGGCGCCGATCCCCATGAACCCCATGTGGCCGAAGGAAAACTGCCCCGCATAGCCCGCCAGCATCGACCAGCTTGACGCGAGGATCGCGTAGAAGAAGGCCGTGATCAGGATATGCATGACATAGTCGTAGTTCCCGGCCGTGTAGACGAACGGAAACACGAGGAAGAAGATCAGGAGCGCGGCGCCCGCAAGGTTGGGTATCTGTTTCTTCATGTCAGAACGACCCGTGTGCGCCGCTGGCAAACCGCCGCCCGAACATCCCCGTGGGACGCAGAAGCAATGTCAGCGTGAGAACGATCATCCCATAGGCCGGGATATAGGATGCAGCCTTCTGCGCATCGGGTATACAGCCCGTCCCAGCGGCCTCCACCAGACCCACCATGATGCCGCCAAGGAACGCGCCGGGCAGGGAGCCCAAGCCGCCAAGAACAACGATCACGAAGGAGCGCATCGCGGGGATCGCGCCCACCTGCGGCAGCCACGAAAACGCCTGGACCAGAAGCGCACCGGCCAGGGCCGCGATCATCCCGCCCAAGGCAAAGGCCAGCATGTTCATCCGGTCGGGGTTGATACCGGCAATCGCCGCGGCCTCCCGGTCCTGCGCGACGGCGCGCAGGGCCTTGCCCGTCCATGTCCGGTGCAGAAGGAAGAGCAGGGCCAGAAGCACGAGGATACAGGTCACCGCCGCCACGAAGCGCGGGTTGGAGATCGAGACCGTCTCGAACAGCGTCAGGTTGCCCCGGCTGGTCTTCAGCCACAACGGATCTGCATCCTCGGGCCAGCGGATGCGGGGGAAATCGATATAGCGCTGAACCTTCACCGGGTTCGCACCATGCAGCGCCTGCACGAAATATTGCAGGGTAAAGGCCAGCCCGAAGGTGGCGAGAATGCCGTATTCCACCGGGCGGTCGACCTTGCCGTTATACATCGGCGTCAGCATCAGCCGTTCGAAGATGGCCCCGATGGCAAAGGCAATGGCGCAGGCGCCCATCACGCCCATCAGGGGCGGCAGGCCGGGAAACCAGACAACGGTGATGTAATAGACCAGCATCCCGCCGATCATGTAAAACTCGCCATGGGCAAAGCTGACCACCCCGAGGATCGAAAAGATCAGCGTCAGACCCAGCGCCATGAACCCGTAGATGATCCCGATGATCAGCCCGTTGGTGATCTGGCTGGCGACGAAGGACCCGTTGGTGACGCAGTTGTTCTGCGGATCGGCAAAGGCAAAGGCGGCGGCGATCAGCACCACGGCCAGCAGCCCCAACCCCACGATCAGCCGCCCGCCGAGTTTCGGCGTGCCGGCCCAAAGCGCGCCGATGCCGACCGGCCCAAGGGCCGCCCCCGCCATCGCGCCCACGAAATTGGCGTTGGTGGTGTCAAGGTCGCAAGCGAGATAGCGCCGGCGCAAAAGGACGCTGCCCAGAACGCCCCAGGCGATCATCCAAGCGATGACGCCCCAGAAAAGGATCGGTGTCTCCACGATGCCCCCCGTGCCTGTCCGGGCGGACCCGGAGGTTTCAATCGGTGGGCCGGGCACGCCTTGGCGCCCGGCCGGGGTCTTGTGGACCTTATTCGTTCACCAGAACCGGATCCGCGGTCTTGTAGGCATCGGGGAACACGATCGCCGCATCGGACGACGCCTGTCCCTCTTCGACATACTGGATCATGGTCAGCGCCGGGTCGGGCCACTGGTGCCACCACTCATCCCCCTTGCCATCGGCGCTGGGGTCTTTCCCGGTGCCATAGGGGAAGTAGATCTTGCCCAGCGCGCCATCGTATTCGATGCCTTCCAGGGCCGTGACGATGGCATCGCCATCGGTCGAACCGGCCTCGGTGATGGCCTTCGCGATCAGGATGATGGAGTCATAAGCCTCCATCGCATAGCCCTCGACATCGGACTTGCCGGTCTTGGCCTTGTACTTCTCGGCGAACTCCTTGCCCTTTTCGGTGTAAAGGTTCGAAGGAACCCCGATCCGCTGAACAAAGGCGTATTGCCCGTCCGGCACATTGGTCCAGTACGCACCCGATTCCAGCGCGTCCTGCCCCGTGACGAAGGGCAGGTCGAGCGGCCCGATCCCCGCATCGGCGGCCTGCTGGGTAAAGTTATAGGCGGCCTCGCCCGTCACCAGCGTGATGATGATATCGGGGTCCTCCGCCTTGATCCGCTCCACGATGCCCGCGTAATCCTGCGTGCCGATATCGACGGAGAAGATCACGCTGTCCACATCGCCGGTGGCCAGCCCCCGCTTGGTCTCTTCCGAGGCCGGGATGCCGTAATCGGTGTTCTCGGTCAGGATCGCGGCCTTTTCGATGCCAGGCAGGGTCAGCACGAACTGCCAGATCGTGGCCGAGGCCCAGGAGGACAGCGGCGCGATGCGGAAGATGTATTTCTGCTTGTCGCCGGTGATCGTGTCGTTCCACGTCTCGGCAAAGACGACCGGCACGCCGCGCGCGTCGGCCACGTCTTTCGACGCCACCCCGACGGAGGAGTGATAGCCGCCGCCCACCGCGACCACGCCGTCCTGGGTGATCAGCTTCTCCATCACGGCGGTGGCCTTTTCGGGCAGACCCTCACTGTCACCGACCACAAGATCGATGTTGCAGCCCAGCACACCGCCGGAGGCGTTCACCTCTTCCTCGGCAATGATCATGGCGTCGCGCATCGCTTCGCCGCCGACAACGGTGCCGGGGGCCGACAGCGGCGCCAATGCGCCGATCTTGATCGGGCAGTCCTGTGCCCATGCGCTGCCCGCGGCAAGGGCCAGCGTGCTGGCAGCCATGACGAAGCCTGCCCGGGTGATCGGGTTTTTCATGGTGTCTGTCTCCCTGTTGCGCGGCCGGGGCGACAGGCCGGCCACTGTTTTCGTTCCCCTGATTCTCGTCAGGTCATGCCCCGACGATAGTTGCAAAAGCCGCGGCGGGGCAAATCGGGGGGCCGGATTGGGGCCAAGGTGCCGGAAAAACGTGCAAATCCGCGCAGGCCGCCCTTACGCAACGACCGCGCCGGCGAACACCACAGCCGCGCCGGCGGCCACAAGACCGACCCGCAGCAGAACCCCGTGCGCAGCAATCAACCCGTAGGACAAAAGCCCAAGACCAAGCGCCATGCGCCCCCCCGCAAACAGCGCCCATCCCGGCGCCTCGGCCATCTGCAGCACCCCGGGATTGGCCACCATGCCCAGCGGGATCACGTACAGCCCCACGCCCAGCGCCATCGCCGTCATCGCGACCTTCAGCCAGTTTTCCTCGATCATTCCGGCGGCGATGAAGACCGCGCCGCAAACAGGGGGCGTGATGGTGGACAGAAGCGCGAACCAGAGCACGAAAAGATGCGCCTGCAACGGGCCCAGCCCCAGCTGGATCAGCGCAGGCCCTGCGACCGAAACGCAGATGACGTAAGCCGCGGTTGTCGGCACCTCCATCCCCAGAACAAGGCAGGCCAGCGCCGTCAGCAAGAGCGAGGGCCAGAGCATCCCGCCCGAGGCCGACAGGATCAGCGAGGTCAGCTTCACCCCCAACCCGGTGATCGACAGGACCCCGATCACGATAGAGGCACACAGGATGATCGCGGCGATCATCGACACCTGCCGGGCGGCGGTCAGGCAGGCGCGCTCCACACGCTCGGCCACTTCGGCCGGGACGACATGCAGGCGGCGGTTGAACAAAAGCAGCACGACCCCGGCAAGGATCGCCTGACAAGCGGCGTATTGCGCGGTAACACCGGTGACGAACATCCCCCACAGCAGCACGGAAAACGGCACGAGGAAGAAGAGAGAGGTGATCGCCACATCGCGCAGGCCCGGCCGGTCGTCCTCGGCCAGCCCTTTCAACTCGAACCGATGGGCATAGCCGTTGATCCCCACCCACACCGTGAAGAAGTACAAAAGCGCCGGGATCAACGCGGCGGCCATGATGCCGGTATAAGGCACGCCCGTCAGTTCCACCATGACGAAGGCCCCGGCCCCCATCAAGGGCGGCATGATCTGCCCGCCGGAGGAGGCCACCGCCTCTACCGCGCCGGCCAGCCGCTTGGGATAGCCCAGTTTCTCCATCGCGGGCAGGGTGATCGCCCCGGTGGACGCGACATTGGCCGAAGCCGAACCGGAGATGGAGCCGAAGAGCGCAGAGGAGATCAGCGACACCTTCGCCGCGCCCCCCGTCAGGCGCCCCGCTGCCGCAGCGGCCACGTTCATGAAGCCCTGCCCGGCCTCGCCCGCATTCAGCACCGCCCCGAAGATCACGAAGATCGCCACGACCCCGACGGACACACCGGTCAGGCTGCCCCAAAGCCCGCCCTCGGCAATCGTCAGCGTGCCGAGGAAACTGGCCAGCGGCGTGCCGGAATGGCCGAATTCACCGGGGATGTGCTGACCGAAGAGCCCGTAACCCAGCGCGAGCGCCGCGACCGTGGGCAGGGGCCAGCCGATGGCGCGGCGCGCGGCCTCCAGCACCGTCAGCAGCAGGACCGCGGCGATGCCGGTCTGAACGCGCCCCTCCAGAAACCCGTACTGATCGGACAACGCGGAATGGTTCGATGCGATCCACAGCGTGGCTGCCACGCCCAGCGCCGCCCAGACCGCACCGGTTGCCCGACCCCGCGGCGTGCGCGCGGCGAAGACGAAGATCCAAGGCAGGACCAGCGCCATATGCACCGGCCGGGCAACGAGGTTCGGCACCAGCCCCGAGAAGATCAGCCCGATGTGAAAGCCGATCAGCAAAACCGCAAGGGCAAGCCAGACGAGCCGGAACGGACCTTGGGTGAAATTCTCTGGCGGGGGGGCGAGCATCAGACCTCGAACATGAAACGGCCGGGCGCACGGGGCCCGGCCGGTTGGCGGCGCGGCGTGCGTCTTACATCTGCGCGTCGGTCAGCGTAAATCCCGCTTCCTTGTAGTAGCGCAGCGCGCCGGGATGGATCTTGCCGGCGATGTTGACCATCAGCCCCTGATCGACCCCGGCCCACCAGGGCGCGCCCTCGGCCATGCGGGCCTTCTCTTCCCAGAAGGTCCGGGTGAGTTCATAGGCCGTGTCGTCGTCCATCGCCGTGGTGGTGTAGGCCACGACGGGCAGCGATGTCGTGACGATGTCGCTCTGCTGCCCCGCATAGGTGCCCGCGGGGATCACCAGCCGCGCGCGGTTCGTCGCGGCAATCTGGTCGTCGGTCAGCGACAGAACGGTGACGCCGGTGGAGGCCGCGGCCTCGATCACATTCGGCGCGGGCCATGACCCGGCGGTGACGAAGCCGTCGATCTGGCCGTTCTTCAGCGCGGGCACCGCGTTCGACAGTTCAACATCGGCGATCTTTACCTTGTCCGTCAGGCCGAAGAGGCCGAGGTATTTCTCTCCCTCGCGTGCGCCGAAGGAGCCCTTGCCAAGAAGGATCGTCTTGCCCTCCATGCCCGCGAAATCCGTCACGCCGGAGGCGTCCGACATCACGAAATGCATGGTCAGCGACGGGATCGGGAACAGCGCGCGGATCGTGTCGAATTTCGGGTCGCCCTTGCCCTCGAACATCGCCGCGCCCTTCTGGGCGAGACCCACAAGGGCCGGCGGCGTGGTAAAGACGTAATCCCCACCGCGGGCGCGCACCTCCATCACGTTCTGGACGGAGCCCTGGCTTTCCTCGACGGTCACGATGATCGCGCCATCGGTGCCAGCCTTCATCGCCTCGGCAATCTGCACGCCCATCTGGTAGTAGGACGAGGTCGATTTCGCCGATTTATAGGTAACCCGCGTCTCTGCCCATGCAGGCATTGCGGCGATGGCCAGCGCGGCGGCGGCCATGAAAACCCTGTTGAACATCCCAAACTCCCCGGCTGTTCCGTTTCGCCCCAAGTGATCTTGTCGGCGGCGGGCCGTCAAGGGGGGCGTGGATCAGGGCCGCAAGACCTCGGTCAATTCCTCCGGCGACAAGGCGACCGGATTGGCCTTCATCGAGGAGGACGCCCTGGCCATGTCCACGATCCTGTCGATATCCGGCGACAGGGCGGTTCCGGCCCAGCCGGGCAGGCCGTGCCGATCCACGAAGCCTTGCAGCAGCTCCGCCGCCGACTGTCCCGGCCGCCCGAAGGCATCGGCAATGATCGCGTCGACCTCATCGAACTGCGTGGTGTCCAGCCCCGCCTGCGCAGCGGCCCGCCGGTTGACCCGCAGAACCTTGGGCAGCAACTGCCCGCAGATCGCGCCGTGGGGTGCGCCGGTCTGGCCACCGATCACCCCGGCCACCCCATGCACCGCGCCAAGCCCCGCATTGGCCAGCGCGATACCACTCAGATGCGCGGCCATCAGCATCGTGGCACGCGCCTCGGGGCATTCGCCGTCCGACAACCGGATCAGCGCCCGCATCGCCGGGCCGATCGCCCCGCGGCAGATGACATCGGTGGCCGGCGTGGCGCGCGCCGACAGCAGGGGTTCGATCAACTGGGTGATCGCATCCAGCCCGGTCATCAGGGTCACCGGCCACGGCATCCCGTCGGTCAGGTCGGCATCCAGAACGGCAATGCGGGGAATCATGCGGGTGTCGCGCAGGCTGACCTTGCGCTGGTGGTCGGGGATATCGATGACTGCGTTCTTGGTGGCCTCGGCTCCGGTGCCGGCCGTGGTGGGAACGGCGATGAAGGGCAACGGAGCGGCATCGAGCGGCAACCCGCGCCCGACCACTTCCAGATAATCCGGCACCGGCCCCCGCACCCGCAAAAGCGCGGCCAGCGCCTTACCAAGGTCGATCGCGGAACCGCCACCCACGGCAACCACCGCCTGCAGATCAGCGCCGCGCAGGGCGGACAGGCTGGCCTCCAATGCCGGAAGGGCGGGCTCTCCCCGGGACAGGACGGTGTGAACCGCCCGCCCCTCTGCGCGCAACTCTTCGGCCAGCGTATCGGCCCATGCCACCGATTGCCCGCGGACAAGCAGAACCGGCCCCAGAAACGCCGCAAGGGCCTGAAGGACGATGCCCCGGCAGCCGCGTCCCGAAACAGTGCGCGGCGGGGTGGCTAGGGCCGCCCAATCGCTTGCGCTCACGATGCGACCCCGATGGTGGCGGCAACCGCGCGCTTCCACGCGGCATATCTTTCCTCGCGCAGCGTGCTCTCCATGGATGGGGCGAAACTGCGTTCCAGCGCCCATGTCTGCGCGAAACCGGCCATGTCGGGGTAGAGCCCTGCGCGCTGGCCCGCCAGCCACGCCGCCCCCATCGCGGTGGTTTCCAGAACCTCGGGCCGGTCCACCTGCGCGCCAAGAATATCGGCCAGAAACTGCATCGCCCAGTCCGATGCGCTCATCCCCCCATCCACGCGCAGGGCGGTGTCGCCAGCGGCGCCCCAGTCGGCCTGCATCGCCTCCAGCAGATCGCGGGTCTGGAAGCCCACGGATTCCAGCGCGGCCCGGGCGAATTCCTCTGGCCCCGAATTCCGCGTCAGCCCAAAGACTGCCCCCCGGCATTCCGCATTCCAGTAAGGCGCCCCCAGACCGGTGAAGGCGGGCACGAGGATCACCGACTGACCGGCATCGGCCTTTTCGGCCAGCGGCTGGGTCTCCTTCGCCTCACGGATGATCTTCAGCCCGTCGCGCAGCCATTGCACCACGGCGCCCGCGATGAAGATCGACCCTTCCAGCGCATAGGTGGGCTGGCCGTCCATCTGGTAGGCGATGGTGGTCAGCAGGCGGTTCTTCGACATCACCGGGTCCGCGCCGGTGTTCAGCAGCGCGAAACACCCCGTGCCATAGGTCGATTTCATCATGCCGGGCTGGAAACAGGCCTGCCCGATGGTCGCCGCCTGTTGATCGCCCGCCACGCCGAGGATCGGGATTTCCGCCCCGAACAGGTCGGCCCGCGCCATCCCGAAATCGGCGGCGCAGTCTTTCACCTCCGGCAACAGCGCTATCGGCACGCCCAGCATGTCGCACATGGTCTGCGACCACGCCCCTTGCCGGATATCGTATAGCATCGTCCGCGCGGCATTGGTGGCATCGGTGACATGGGCCTTGCCGCCGGTCAGCTTCCAGATCAGCCATGTATCGACGGTGCCGAAGGCCAACTCTCCGGCCTCCGCCCGCGCCCGCGCGCCCGCGACATTGTCCAGAAGCCACGCGACCTTGGTTCCCGAGAAATAGGGGTCGAGCAGCAGGCCGGTGGTTTCCGTAACCGTCGCCTCGTGCCCCGCCTCCCGCAGGGTCTGGCACAGGTCGGCGGTGCGGCGATCCTGCCAGACGATGGCGTTATGGATCGGCTTTCCGGTCTTGCGATCCCAGATCAGCGTCGTCTCGCGCTGGTTGGTGATGCCGATCCCGGCGATGTCGGCCGCACGCAGCCCGGCCTTTTCCATCGCGGCCCGGCATGTGGCCGCGGTGGTCGACCACAGATCCATCGGGTCATGTTCCACCCAGCCGGAGGCCGGATAGTGCTGTGGGAATTCCTCTTGCGCGACGGCGGCGATCTTCAGGTTTGCGTCGAACAGGATCGCGCGGCTGGATGTCGTGCCCTGATCGATGGCCAGAATATAGCCCATTGTCCCCTCCCCTGACGTGATTGGTGCGGGGCGACCTTAGCACAGGCCCCCGCCTGCGAAACGCCACCTATGCGCGCGGCGGGCGGGCCGCTATTCGGCCGCGGCGGCAAACCCCGCCCGCCGCGCCGCCATCCACACGTCAAGGGCCTGCGCCTGCGCGTCGGTCATCCGAAGGCCCAGTTTCGTGCGGCGCCACAGCACATCTTCGGCGGTGCGGGTGAATTCGTGGTCCATAAGCCAGATCACCTCTGCCTCGGTCAGACTTACGCCGAAGTCGCGGCCCAGATCGGCGGCCGACCGGGCACCATGCAGGATCTGCCCCGCCTCTGTCCCGTAGGTCCTGACCAGTCGGCGCGCCCAGGCCGGGGTCAGGAACGGATAGGCCGCGGCAAGATCGGAAACCAGCGTCTCGAACCCCGTCACGGGGAAATCGCCGCCGGGCAATGCGACACCGGCGGTCCAAGGCCCCGGGGCGGCGGGCAGATGCGCGCCGATCTTTTCCAGCGCGGCCTCTGCCAGCCGGCGATAGGTGGTGATCTTGCCGCCGAAGACGTTCAGCAGGGGCGCGCCACCCGTCGTATCCACCTTGATCGTGTAATCGCGCGTCGCCGCCGTGGCGCTGCCCGTGCCCGCGTCATAAAGCGGCCGGACCCCGGAAAAGGTCCAGACGACATCCTCCTCGGTGATCTCGGTGGCGAAATAGCGGTTGGCGAAGTCGATCAGATAGCGGCGTTCCTCGGGCGTGCAGCGGGGCGCGGTCGACGGGTCGGGGTGATCGGCATCGGTTGTGCCGATCAGGGTGAAATCGGTTTCATACGGGATGGCAAAGATGATGCGCCCGT
This sequence comes from Rhodovulum sp. P5, assembly GCF_002079305.1. Taxonomy (NCBI): domain Bacteria; kingdom Pseudomonadati; phylum Pseudomonadota; class Alphaproteobacteria; order Rhodobacterales; family Paracoccaceae; genus Rhodovulum; species Rhodovulum sp. P5. Next base: position 2,920,725 of record NZ_CP015039.1, on the reverse strand, counting down.
CGGTCCCCTGAAAGAAATAGCTCTTGTCGTGATCGAAAAGCCGCCGGGTCACGATATGGGACCCGCGCACAAGGCGGACGCGATCGTTGGTTTGCAGTCCAAGCTGCGTGCGCAGGATGTCCCCCGCCCACGGTCCCGCCGCGTTGACCAGCAGTCGCGCAAGATGGGTTTCGCGGGCACCGGTCTCGGCCTCTTCCGTCTCCACCCGCCAGACCGCGCCGTCCCGAACCGCCGAGACGACCTTGGTGCGAGGCAGGATCGTCGCGCCGCCCGCCACCGCATCGCGGGCGTTCAGGATCACCAGACGGGAATCTTCCACCCAGCAGTCGGAGTATTCGAACGCCTTGGCAAAGTCCGGCTTCAGCGGCGCGCCCTCGGCCGTCCCACACAGCGAAAGTGTCCGGGTCGCCGGCAGAATGCGGCGCCCGCCGAGATGGTCATAAAGAAGCAGCCCCAGCCGGATCAGCCAGTCCGGGCGCCGCCCCTTCATCCACGGCAAGACACGCCCCAACAGGCGGGAGGTCGGGGTTTCCGACGCAAAACGCATACCCGGATACAGGGGCAGCACAAAGCGCATCGGCCAACTGATATGCGGCATCGCGGTCAGAAGCCGCTCCCGCTCGATCAGCGCCTCGCGCACAAGGCGGAACTCGAAATATTCAAGATAGCGCAGCCCGCCATGAAAGAGCTTGGTCGAGGCCGAGGAGGTGGCAGACCCGAGGTCGTTCATCTCTGCCAGCGTCACCGACAGCCCACGACCCGCCGCATCGCGGGCGATGCCACAGCCGTTGATGCCGCCACCGATGATGAACAGGTCGGTCAGGGTCGTGTCGCGACAGTCCGCCATGCATGTCCTCCCAAGACTTCCCTATTCTCGATATGGCCGAAATAGCGCAGATTCGCAATCCGCAGAAGTTCGTTTTTGATCGAAATTCACCCGAAACGGCCAAAACACGCCCATATCTTGCCGCCGGCCACCAGTCATGCGACAAGAAACGAACACAACCGAAAGCCAACGCCATGTCGCAGACCTTCCGCCACCCAGAAATCCTTGAAATCGCCCGGCGCGAGGGGAAGGTGACGGTCGAAGGTCTGGCCGCGCATTTCGGCGTGACGCTTCAGACCATCCGCCGCGACTTGACCGACCTGGCCGAGGCCGGCCGGTTGGAGCGGGTCCATGGCGGGGCGGTCCTGCCCTCGGGCATCACCAATATCGGGTACGAGGAACGCCGCGCCCTGAACCCCGACGCCAAGGCCGCCATCGCGCGGGCCTGCGCGGCGCGTATCCCCAACGGCATCGCCCTGTTCCTGAATATCGGCACCAGTACCGAGGCCGTGGCGCAGGCGCTGTTGCACCATCGCGACCTGCTGGTCGTGACCAACAACATGAACGTGGCGAATATCCTCGCCGCCAATCGCGATTGCGAGGTCATCGTCACCGGCGGGCAGTTGCGCCGGTCCGATGGCGGTCTGGTGGGCAAGCTGGCCGCGGATACAATCTTGCAGTTCAAGTTCGCCCTGGCCGTGATCGGCTGTTCTGCACTCGACCGGGACGGCGATCTGCTCGACTTCGACATTCAGGAGGTCGGGGTCAGCCAGGCGATCCTGCGGCAATCGCGCAAGACGTACCTTGTCGCCGATGGCTCGAAATTCACCCGCACTGCCCCGGCGCGGATCGCGTCGCTGTCCGAGATCGACAGCTTCTTCACCGACAGGCCGCTGAGCGACGATCTTGCCCGGCGCTGTGACGCCTGGGGGACGGAGGTCCTGTTGGCCGAGGGACGGCCATAGACGACGCCCCGCAACTGCGGGGCGCCCTGTTCAGACGGTCGCGGCGACGGCCCGGTCAGCCATACACCAACCGCGGCAGCCATGTGATGACCTGCGGGAACAGCATGCAGATCGCCAACCCGACCACCTGCAGAAACAGGAAGGGCAGCGCCGCCTTGAAGATGTCGGTCATCGGGATCTCTGCCGGGGCCACGCCGCGCAGATAGAACAGTGCATAGCCGAAGGGCGGCGACAGAAAGCTCATCTGCATGTTGACGAGGTAGAGCACCCCGAACCACAGCACCAGATCGCCGGGATCGGACAGGCCGAAAGCCTGCGCACCCAGCGCCTTGATGATCGGCACGAAGATCGGCACGCACAGAAGAAGGATCCCGACCCAGTCGAGGAACATGCCGAGGATGATCAGGATGATCTGCATCAGGATCAGGATGCCCCACGGGCCCAGGCCCGTCGCGGCAAGGCTGTCCTGCACGAATTGCTGCCCGCCCTCCAGCACGTAGAGACCGACAAAGATCGTGGCGCCGAACATGATCCAGATCACCATGGCCGACGCTTTCAGCGTGGTGACGCAGGCCTCCCGCACCGTGTACCAGTCCAGTTTGCGATGGATGGCGGCCACGATGAAGGCGCCGAAGGTGCCTATCCCTGCGGCCTCCACCGGGGTTGCCACGCCTGTAAAGATCACCCCCAGCACGATCACGATCAGCGCGATGGGGGCGGACATGTTGCCCAACAGGCGAACCTTTTCGCGGGGGGAAACACGCTCTGCCACCGGGATCGGCGGGCCCAGGCGCGGATTGATGTAGCTGCGCACGGTCACGTAGAGGATGTAGAGGCCCGACAGCATCAGCCCCGGGATCACCGCGCCGATGAAGAGCTCCCCCACCGACTGTTCCGCCACGACCGCATAGATGATGGCCAGGATCGACGGCGGGATCAGGATGCCCAGCGTGCCCCCCGCCATGATCGAGCCCATGGCGATCTTGGGGTCATAGCCGCGTTTCAGCATGGCAGGCAGCGCGATGATCCCCATCGTCACCACCGCCGCGCCGATCACGCCGACCATGGCGGCAAGGATGGTGGACGCGATGATCGTGGCCGAGGCCAGACCGCCCTTCACGCTGCCCAGCACCTTGTAGATCACGTCGAACATGTCGTTGATGATGCCGGCCCTTTCCAGCATCGCGGCCATGAAGATGAACAGGGGTATGGCCGAAAGCTGATAGTTCGTCATCAGCGGGAATATTCGGCTGGGCACGATGTTCAGCGCCTGCGCATCGCCCAGGATGAACAGGAACACGCAGGCCAGACCGCCCGTGACGAAGGCAAGCGGCAGCCCAGCCATCAGCAGCACCAGCAGGCTGCCGAACATGATCAGCGTGAGCCACTCGATTCCGATTTCAAGTCCCATGGATCACGCCCCCTGCCGGATTGCCCGGATATCCTTGCCGAGCTTCGAGACGCCTTGCAGAACCAACAAGAGGCCCCCCATCACCATCACCCATTTCATCGGCCAGAGCGGCACCTCCCACTCGTTGAAACTGATCTCGCCCCAGCGGATGGCCGGGTCGGTCCATTGGTCGAGCGACAGGCTGCCCAGCATCTCGAACAGCGTCATCTCGCTGCGCGCCCAGTCGGACACGATGGAGTTGCCCGAGGGCACCGCGATGGCGTCCATCGCGAAGATCCACGAGGTTACCAGCAACGTGCCCGCGAAGATGAAGAAGAAGATCGAGGTCAGCAGATCGGCCCAAGCCTTTTTCGGACGGGTGAGCGGGGCATAGAACACGTCGACCCGCACATGGCTTTCGGTCAGCATCGCGTAGGACCCGGCGATCAGGTATTGCATGCCGAACATCAGGTACATCGCCTCATGCGCCCAGTTGGTGGGGCTGTTGAAGACATAGCGGGCGATGACCTCGTAGTAGTAGACGAAGACGGCGATCACGGCCCAGTAGGACACGAACTCGCCGCAGAAGAGCGACAGGCGGTCGATCCAGTTCTCGGCATATTCGCGGTCATGCTTGGGGCCTTCCTCGGCCTCGGCGGCCTCCAGCGCCAGTTCGGCCTCGGTCTTCTGCTCGGGCGGGATCGTCGCGTTGGCCTTGCGCACAAGGAAGGGCAGCAGCACCGCGTCCAGCGCCATCAGTGCGAGGATCAGGTAGAAGGCGCGTCCGGCCCAGTCCGACCAGGCCTGCCGCAGCTTGGCCGCGGCGTCGCGCTGCGGGCCGAACTCGACGATCGTCGCCCGGGCCTCGGTCAGCCGTGCCTCTCCCTTGGCGATGGTGTCCTCGGCCCGTTTCAGCCGCTTCTCGGCGCTGCGCCGCGCAAAGGAGCCCTCTTCGGCCTCGGCGAGCGCGGCCTCAAGCTCGGGCAGGCTCTCGCGCGCCTCCGCGATGCGTGGTTCTTCCCGTTCGACCGTGCGTTCGGCGACGCGCATCTGGTTGGACATGTCCGACAGAACACCCCGCGCCTCCTGCGTCTGGATGTTGGCGTACAGCACGAAGACGAAGATCGGCAGGAAGATCAGGCCCCAAAGGTTTCGCAGATAGAACCGGTGCAGGCCGATGATCCCGCCGGTGATGAGGATCAGATAGCCGAGCGCGACGGAAAAACGCTGTTCCTTGGGGCGGGGCCGGCGCGACAGCACCATGGCGACGAGCGGAAAGACGATCAGCCCGACCCAATAGAGCCAATGCGGCAGCGTAAAGCTGAGACCAGGCATCTTGCAGTCCTGTTTGGCATGAGGGAGAACACGCCGCCCGGGGGCGAACCCCGGACGGCGGTCACGATCTGCGGAACGGGCCGCGATTACAGGTCGAGTTCAAGCCCCTCGATCTGCTCGGGCGTGACATAGCCCAGAGAGCCCGACATCATGTAGTCGAGCTGGATCTTGAACACGCGCGCGGCGTTCTTGTCGCGGTTGGCGTATTTGAACCAGATCGGCACGGCGACCTCGGTCAACAGTTCCACGTCGTCCTGCGTCAGGCGCGTGACCTCGGTGCCGTCGGCCTCGAACTTCTTCCAGGCTTCCTGGTCGGCGGCCTGAATCGCGGCGTGGTGCATGTCCGAATAGACATGGGTTTCCATCTCGACGAACTGGCGCATCGCGGGGCTGAGCGCATCCCAGGACGACTGGCTGACGGTGATATCCATAAGGTCGACCGGCTGATAGACCGACATGAAGCCCGGAGGGCCCATCGAGATGTAATTCGTCACCTGGCTGAAGCCGAGCGCGTAGTTGACAGCCGGGCCCACATAGTCGGCCACGTCGATGGTGCCCTTTTCCAGCGCGGGGAAGATCTCCGACCCCGGCAGAACCGTGGTTTCCGCCCCGATCTCGGTAAAGACCTCGGCCACCATGCCGCCGGGCAGGCGCATCTTGCGGCCGCGGAAATCGTCGATCGACCGGATCGGCACCTTGGAATGGATGATGTTCGGCCCGTGATGGACCGGACCCACATAGACCATGCCCTGTTGCGCAAACAGGTCGCGCGCGATCTCAAGCCCGCCGAGGCCGTAGAAGAACACGTCGAACTCATGCGGGTTGCGCAGGCCAAGCGGATAGCTGGTCAGGAAGGTCGCGGCTGGCACGATGCCCTGGGCATAGATGGTGAACGGGTTGATCGCGTCGAGCACCCCGTTCTTGACCGCGTCGTAAAGCTGGAAGTCACCCACGACGTCATTGGCGCCGAAGGGCTGGAAGGCCAGTTCGCCTCCGGTCTTCTCCTTGATCGTGCCGCACCAGTCCTTGAAGATCTGCAAGCCCGCGCCCCGGGCCAGGAGGTCTGGATCTTCCAGGTGGTACCATTGGCCTGGGCGCCTGCGATATGCGGGGCGGCGAGTGTCACCGCACCGGCCCCTGCCAGCGCGCGCAGGGCGTGGCGGCGCGTCGTCGTTGTTTTGGTCATTTTCTTCCTCCCAAGTCGGACGAACCCGCAGGTCCGTCGGGGCATACTAGGCGCAAGACTCGAACCGGGTAAAGCCGCAGGCGCGGCTTGGTATGCCAAATTCAATACGGAACGTGGGGGCAGCTCTTCCGCAAGACGAAAGCCGCCGCCGCCGTTCGCCCAATAACGTCGCCGCAGGGCGCCCCGATCCATGGCCCCAGAGGGTCACCCGGATCAGTAAAGCCCCGCTGTACGTGCCCGCAGTTGCACCAGCGCCAGTACCGTATCGATGGTCGGCGTGGGCGTTTCCGTGACCCGGCCCAGTTCCTGCACGGATCCCACCAGGGCGTCGATCTCCATCGGGCGGCCCATGTCTAGGTCTTGCAGCATCGAGGTCCGGTGCGCCCCCACCGCGGCGCCCCCGTCGATCCGCCGATCCACGTCGATGGGGAACTTCACGCCCAGCTTCTCGGCGATCTCCTGCGCCTCGACCATCATGTTGCGCGCGACGATGCGCGTGCCCGGATCGGTGCACAGGACATCCAGCGTCGCATGGGTCAGCGCCGAGATCGGGTTGAAGGACAGGTTCCCCCACAGCTTGACCCAGATCTCATCCCGCAGTTTCGGGCGCACCGGCGCCTTCAACCCCGCCGCGCTCAGCGCCTTGGACAGGGCCATCGCGCGGTCCGATTTCGACCCGTCGGGTTCGCCCAGCGAAAACCGGTTGCCCTCGATATGCTTCACCACGCCGGGCTCGATCACCTCGGCCGCGGGGTAGACGACGCAACCCAGCACCCGGTCGGGGCCGAACCCGTTCCACTGCGCATCGCCGGGATCGACCGAGGCCAGCCTAGTGCCTTCCAGCGGCCCGCCGATCTTGTGGAAATACCACCACGGCACCCCGTTCACGCCGCTGACGATGGTCGTGTTCTCTCCGATCAGCGGTTGCATCTTGTCCACCACGGGCGGCACCGAATGCGCCTTGAGCGTGACGATGACGTAATCCTGCGGCCCCAGATCGGCGGCATTGTCCGACGCGGTGACCGACACCGTCGTGTCGGTGCCGGTTTCCTCCTCGATCAGCCGCAGCCCGTTGGCCTTCATCGCCGCCAGATGCGGCCCCCGCGCCACAAGGCTGACCTCCGCGCCCGCCTGCGCAAGCTTCGCCCCCATATAGCCGCCGATGGCGCCCGCTCCGAACACACAGATCTTCATTGCACAATCCCTTGTTGAGACGGCGGGCCCGAAAGCCCGCCGCTTGTTCGTTTCTCAGGGAGTATTCCCGCGTCGGCGACGGCCCGTTCAGGCCGGCTCGGCAAGGCCCAGCTTTTCGGCCAGACCGATCCGCTGCAACTTGCCCGTCGCGCCCTTCGGGATCTCGTCAAGGATCACCACCTTGCGCGGCACCTTGAAATCGGCGACCCGTTCGGCGGCGAACTTGCGGATGTCCTGCTCGGTCGCCTCGGCGCCCTCTTTCAGCACCACCGCCGCGGCGACTTCCTCGCCCAGCTTGGGATGGGGCAGCGCGAAGGTGACGCACTGGACGATCGCCGGGTGATCCATCAGGACGCCGTCGACCTCCAACGGGCTGACCTTTTCGCCGCCGCGGTTGATGATCTCTTTCAGGCGGCCCGTCAGATGCAGATAGCCATCTTCGTCGAACGCGCCCTGATCGCCGGTGCGGAACCAGCGCCTGCCCTCGGCCTCGAAGAAGCTCTTGGCATTGGCGTCGGGGTTGCCCTCGTAACCGGGCGTGACATTGGGGCCCGAAATCACCACCTCGCCCGTGCCCTTGATCAGGTGGTTCTCGGTCTCATGGGCGATGCGGACCATCGGCCCGGCCTCGACCCCCACCGATCCCGGCTTCTGCTCGCCTCGCGGCAACGGGTTGCAGCACATCTGATGCGCGGCCTCGGTCATACCATAGGCTTCGATCAGGGGCGCGTCGAAGGTCTCCACCAAGGCGGTCATCACCTGTGCGGGCAGCGAGGCGGAGGAGGAGCGCAGGAAGCGCAGGCCAGCGGCCTCGATGATCTCCTTGTTGCGCGGCGCGCGCGACAGGATCGCCTGATGCATGGTCGGCACGGCGGTGTACCAGGTGGGTTTCGCATCCGCCATCCAGCCGAAGAAGCGCAGCGCATCAAAGCCCGGAGCGCACCAGATCGACGCGCCAGCCGACAGCGACGCCGTGACCGCCGCCACCAGCCCGTGGATATGGAACAGCGGCATGACGTTCAGGCACCGGTCGTCCGCCGTCAGCGCCAGCGAGTCCTTGATGTGAATGGCAGAGGCCGCGACGTTCGATTGCAGCAGCGGCACGATCTTCGGCCGCGACGTGGTGCCCGAGGTGTGCAGGATCAGCGCAACATCGTCGGAGCTCGGCACGCCGGCGTCGCACTCTCCCCCGCCCCCCGCTGCGGTCAGGTCGAAATCACCGGCGGGCGATGCGGCATCGAAAGCCAGCCGCAGGATCGTCAGGCCGGAGCGGTTGGCCGCCGCCAGCGCGGGGCCGTCATACCCCTCTGCCAGGACAATCGCCTTCGCCTTCAGATCCTCAAGGTAAAAGGCGTATTCATCCTCCCGATAGTTGGGGTTCAGCGGTGCGGTCACCGCCGATTGCGCAATGGTCACGAAGGCCGTGGCCATTTCCGGCCCGTTCGGCAACACGATGGCGACCCGATCCCCGCGCCCCACGCCCGCGGCATGCAGCTGGCCGGCCACCTTGTCCGACAGCGCCTTCAGCCCGCCATATGTCAGCCAGTCACGCTCGGGCGCGCCGATGGCCGGCCGCGTGTCGTCATGTCCCTGAAGCAAGTCCCTGATGGTTTGCACGTCAACATCCTCTCATCTTTTCATTGTGGTCCCGGTCATTCCGCCGGGGCCAATGACTTTCCCTTGTTACGTCGCATAAGCTTGATCAGCGGCAGGACAAAGAACACCACCGACAGCCCGATGAAGATGGCAGAAAGCGGACGTTCGACAAAGACCATGATGTCACCCTGCTCTGCGATCAGCGACTGGCGGAAGCTCTTTTCCATCAGTGGGCCAAGCACCAGCGCCAGCACCAAGGGTGCCAGCGGATAGTCCGCCTTGCGCAGCACATAGCCCGCGATACCGAAGCCCGCGATCAGCCAGACATCGTGCATTTTCTGGTTCGGGGCGAAGCCGCCCACGATGCACAGAACCAGCACCAGCGCGCAAAGCACCGTGAACGGCATCCGCAGCGCCCAGACGAACAGCGGGATCAGCGCGATGTTGATGATGACCGCCGCCGCGTTGGCCGTGTAAAGCGAACTGATCAGCCCCCAGACGAAATCCGGCTGTTCGATGAACAGCATCGGCCCCGGCACCAGCCCCCACATCACCATGCCGCCCAAAAGCAGTGCAGTGGTGGGCGAGCCGGGAATGCCCAGCGTCAGCATCGGCAGGAGCGAACCGGTGGAGGCCGCGTTGTTCGCCGTCTCGGGCGCGGCGACACCCTCGATATTGCCGCGGCCGAAGGTTTCAGGCTTTTTCGAAAAGGTCTTGGCCAGACCGTAACTCATCAACGAGGCCGGCGTGGCCCCGGCCGCCGGCAGCATGCCCACGAAAAACCCGAGGAACGAGCCAAAGCTCATCGTGCGCCAAAGCTGGTTCATCTTCTTCAGGCCGGCGCCCAGTTCGCGGAAGGTCAGCCGCGCTGCGGTGACAGACGGAGCGCTGCGCGATGTCTCGATCGTGTAGAGCACCTCGCCCACGCCGTAGACCCCGATGGCCAGCACAAGGAAGCTGATCCCCGAATAGAAGCCCGGCATGTCGAAGAAGATTAGCCGCGGCTGGCCCGAAATCAGGTCAAGCCCCACGGTCGAAAGCACCAGACCAAGACAGATCATCGCGATGGTCTTGAACACATCGTCCCCGCCAAGACCCACGAAGGTCGTGAAGGCCATCAGGACCAGCGCAAATTCCTCGGCCGGGCCGAAGGCCAGCGCGATATCGGCCAGCGGCGCGGCAAACAGCGTGAACAGGATCACCGAAATCGTGCCGCCCACGAAGGACGCCACGGCCGCCGCAATCAGGGCAAGACCGGCCTCTCCCTTCTGCGCCATGGGCCGCCCGTCGAAGGTTGTCGCCACGGCGGTCGACGCCCCCGGTATGCCCAGGAGGATCGAACTGACCGCCCCCCCGTACATCGCCCCATAGTAGATCGCGGCCAGCAGGATGATGGCAGAGGCAGGCGGCACGATGAAGGTCAGCGGCAGCACGATGGCCACGCCGTTGACCGATCCGAGCCCCGGCATCGCCCCGATGAACAGCCCCGCGGTCACACCGATCAGGACGATCATCAGGTTGAACGGGGATAGCGAGGTCGCAAAACCGTCTGCAAGAAGAGCGAGCGTGTCCATGACCGGGCCTCTCTCAGAAGAACTGCGCGTAAAGCGGGATGAACAGCGGTTCGGTCCAGCCCTTCGGCAGCAGTATCTTCAGCGTGACTTCGAAGAAGAAGAACAGGAACACCGGGGTTGCCAGCGTCAGGCTTCCGGTCAGCACCCAGCCATGCCCGCCGAAAAGCCGCAGGTAGACCAGCAGGAAAACGATCAGCGACACATAGGCCCCGGCAAAGGGGATTGCGGCAATCGTGGCGATCAACAGGGCAGAGACGCCCAGGATCTGTGGCACCGCATCGGCATCGGGGATGAATTTCTCGTCCATGTGGGGGGCCGCGCGCGAGAAGCTGCGCAACAACACACCCGCGGACGCCACCAGCATCACGACGGACAGCCAGAAGGGGAACGCACCGCCGCCGGGTCCGGCCCCTTCGACCCATCCGATGGGCAGGACAGTGGCATGCCACATGAAATACAGCGACAGGCCCATCATCGCGACGGCAATAAGACGGTCAGCGACAAGCATGGCGCACCTCCACGCTCGGTTTTCAGGGAAAGACGGCCGAGGCTCTCACCCCGGCCGCGCGGCACCGGTCAGGCGGCGATCAGGACTCGCCCGACATGTCCTTCAGGATCTCGGCATGCTTGTCGCGTTCTTCCAGGAAATACGCCTGCAGCGCATCGCCCGTAAGGAAGTCCGCCATCAGCGCCTTGTCCTTGGTGTAGGTCTGCCACTCTTCCGTCTGCGCGACCTTTTGGAACATGTCCGTATAGTAGGCCACGGCGTCGGCCGGCATGTCCTTGGGCCCGACGAAGGAGCGCTGCATCCAGTAGACCAGCGGATGGCCAAGCTCGGTAAAGGTCGGCACGTCGGGGAACACCTCAAGCCGGTCGGGCGTCAGGGCCGCGATCGGACGCGACTTGCCCGCCTGCCAGAAGCCCATCTGTTCCGACGGGTTGTTGACCGTCGAATCGATGTGACCACCGACAAGGTTCTTGGCCACGTCCCCGCCGCCCTTGAACGGCACATAGACGACCTTGATGCCGAATTCTTTTTCCAGCATCGCGGTGACAAGACTGTCCTCCTGCCCGGTGCCGGTGCCGCCCATCTTCCACGTCCCGCCGGAGTCTTTCACCGCGGCGACGAAGTCGTCGAGCGTGTGGATGTCGCTGTCGGCACTGACCCACAGAACAAAGGTGTCGAGCGCCATGCGCGCAATCGGCGTGTATTCTTCGATGTCGACGCCGATATCGGTGCGCAGGGGCGTTGTGTAATAGCTGTTCAGCGTCGCCATGATGGTATGGGCGTCGCCTTCCTTGTCCTTGAGATAGCGCAGCGCCTCGGCGCCGGACCCGCCGCCCTTGTTCACCGGCAGGACCGGCATGCTGGACAGCTTTTCCTTCTGGATAATCGACTGGAACAGCCGGGCTAGCCGGTCGGCGCCGCCGCCCTGGCCGGCCATGATGACCATCTCGACCGGTTTGATCGGTTTCCAGCCCTCGGCAAGCGCGGGCGTTCCCAGTGCGACGGCCGCAGCCGTCAGGCAACCAAGCATCGTACGACGTGTGATGCTGTTGATCATGTAAATCCTCCCTTTTCGTGACCGAATGGGCGCCGGCATGTCTCCTCCGTCCGGCAGGCCCCTCAATCTCGTGCATACACCTAGCACTTCGGAAGAAATTTCACAAAAAAGAACGTTGGTGTGTTAAGATGAGCCTCTACAAATTACTGAATTGTTAACTTGTAAACACATGCACAAGACCCTGATCGGTTCGCAACTGCGACAGCTCCGCCGCGAGCATGGCCATACCCAGGCAGAGATGGCCCGGCGCCTGAATGTCAGCCCGGCCTATGTGAACCTGCTGGAAAACAACCAGCGCGCCCTTTCGGTGAAAATGCTGATGGCCCTGACCGAGGCCTATGGGCTGGACCTGCGCGAGGTGGTCAACGACCGCGATCTCAGCACCCTTGCCGATCTGCGCGCCGCGGTCGCCGACCCGGCCTTTGCCCGCCACAAGCCCGACCTTCAGGAACTGCGCGCCGTGGTGGACCATGCGCCCCGCTTTGCCGAGTTGTTCCTGAGCCTTTATCGCAGTCACCACGGCGCGGTCGCACAGCTTGCCCGGCTGGGCAGCGACCTGACTGAAGACGGTCTTCTCGACACCGCGGCGGAGACGGCGATCCACGATTTCTTCCGGGACAACCGGAATTACTTCCACCCGCTGGAAGAGGCCGCCGGGACGTTGCGGGCCCAGATCGGCGGGGCGTCGGATGACATGTACGCCCTGCTGAAGCGGCACCTGCGGATGCAGTTCCAGATCGGTGTCGTCTTGAAAAGCACCGAGGACATGCCCGACACGCTGCGCTTTTTCGACCGCGCCGCGGGCACCGTTGCCCTGTCCGCCGCGCTGGACCATCCCAATCGCGTCTTTCAACTGGCCCATGTTCTGAGCCTGCTGGAAATCCCGGAGTTGCTGGAAACCCTCACCAAGGCCAGCGGGATCGAGGTCGAAGCGACCCGGGCGCGCTGTCATGTCGAACTGGCGAACTATTTCGCGGCCGCCCTTCTGATGCCTTACGCGCCGTTTCTGGAGCGCGCCGAAGCCACCCAATACGACTTTGACCGGCTGGCCTCGGAATTCGATGTCACGTTCGAACAGGTCGCGCACCGTTTGACGACCCTCCACCGGGACGGGGCGCGCGGCGTTGGGTTCTTCCTGCTTCGGATCGACCGGGCGGGCAATGTGACCAAGCGGGTGAACGCCACGGCCTTCGCCCTGGCCGAAAAGGGCGGCGCCTGCCCGGTGTGGAACATCCACAATGCCTTTGCCACGCCCGGCATGATGCTGCGCCAGATTGTGGAAATGCCGGACCGGACGCAGTTCTTCACGATCAGCCGAACAACCGACCGGCCCCTTCTGGGTGGCGACGGGCAGGACAACCGGTTGGTGATCGCCCTTGGCTGCGAGCGGGGAGAGGCGCATCGGCTGGCCTCGGCCCGGCCGCTCAACCTCGACCGCAGCCCGGTCAGCAAGATCGGCATCAACTGCCATCTCTGCCCGCGCCCGTCCTGCCCGCAGCGCGCCCATCAACCCGTGCACATGGACCTGCCGCTGAACACCGACCGGCGCGGGAAAACCCGTTATGAAAGCTGACTCGGGCGAGGACCGCAGGGCGGTTCAGCGCACCTCGATCACCTCGTTGCGGTAATTCACCATCAGCCACGCGCCGGTCAGGAACAGGAACGCCGACAGCCCCAGAACGAAGCCGAGCGACACATAGTTGCCCTCGTAGATCGGGTAGAACCCCGTTCGCACCTTGCCCACGACATGCACAACCGGGTTCCAGATCAAGAGATCCTGCGCCTGCCGGGGCAGCGACTCATAGGTGAAGAACACCGCCGAGATGATGAACATCGGACGGTTGAGAATGCCCCATATCTGCTGCCAGACGGGGACGAAGGCAAAGATGAACGCGTTGATCGTACCCACCCCCAGCCCAAGCGCCATGGCCGAAAACAGACCCACGAGAATCGGCCCAAGGGACAGGCGCACCGGATCGTCCACGATGACCAGCAGCGTCGCGAAGACCAGAACGCTGACCACCATGATGGTCAGCACCGACAGGATGAACCGCGCGATGATCGCATCCAGCGGCGTGACCATCGGAAACTGCATCAACGACCGGTTCGTCGAGACGGACTTGCTGACCACCCCGGCAATGTCGGAATAGGCGTGAAAGGGAATGTATCCGGTCGCATAGAACAGGATGAAGCTCTTGCCCAGGGGCGGGGAATGAATGAACTGCGAAAAGACGATGGCAAGCATGGCCACCATCCCCGCGGGTTCCAGAATGGCCCAGATATATCCGCCGGGCGACCGCCCATAGCGGGTGATCATCTCGCGCACGACAAGCGCACCGATCACCCGGTGCACATGCGACCACCTTTGCCCTGAAGATTGTTGCATTTCGTCCTTAGTCGCGTACCGGTATACTGGCAGGCATCATCGATAAGAACCATCAGGTCAACAGCGGTGCAAGGTCCAGAGTAGTATATATGGCTTCCCCAACGCCCCCTTCAGCCGACTCCAGCAAAGACAGCCCCCGCCCAGAGGACGCGCCGCGCCCGAAAGATCCGCCCAAACCCGAGGCACCGCCCAAGCCCGCCGCAAAGCCGGCGCCCAAGGCCAAGGCCCCCGCGCCCGCGCCCGCGGCTCCACCGCCCGCGCCGGAGATCGAGGCCACCGGCAAGCCTCTGCGCCACCGGATGCTTCAGTTCAGCTTCGTCTTGTGCGTGGTCGTGCCGACCGCCCTTGCCTGCGCCTATCTCTGGCTGGTCGCGGCGGATCAGTATCATTCGAAGGCCGCCTTCTCGGTCCGGTCCGAAGAATTCTCGAACCCGCTGGAGGCCCTGGGCGCGTTTACGCAGATCGGCTCCTCCTCGGCGTCGGACGCGGAAATCCTGTATGACTTCATCCGCTCGCAACCGCTTGTCACCCAGATCGACGAAACGCTGGATCTGCGCGCGCTGTATCGCCGGCATCCCGAAGACTGGGTCTTTTCGCTGTCCAGCAATGCAAGCATCGAGGACCTGATGGCCCATTGGGACCGGATGGTTTCGGTCTCCATCGATTCCTCGTCCGGCGTTCTGACGCTGGAGGTCCACGCCTTTTCCCCCGAGGATGCGCGCCAGATCGCGCAAACGATCATCGATCGCAGCGGCAGCCTTGTGGATGAGTTGAGCCGGATCGCGCGGCAGGATTCGATGCGCTTCGCGCGCGAAGACGTGTCGCTGGCCGAAGAACGGCTGCGCGACATCCGTCGGCGGGTGCGCATATTCCGCTCCGAGAACGAGATGATCGACCCAACCGAGTTTGCGGATGCCCAGGTCGGGGTGCTTGCGGTGCTTCAGGAACAACTGGCCGATGCGCTGGTCTCCCGCGACAGCGTGATCCGCTTCGCGGGCAAGGACGACCAGCGCGTTCTCAACCTCGACCGCCGGATCGAGGCCATTCGCGGCCAGATCGAGGCCGAACGCCAACGCATCGGCGAAAAGACCGGCGGCCCGGCCTCGCTGGTGGAGACGATCGGCGAATACGAAGAACTGCTGGTCGATCTGGAATTCGCCCAGAACGCCTATCAGTCGGCGCTGGCGGCAGATGAACAGGCCCGGGCAGAGGCCCGCCGCAAGAGCCGCTATGTCGGCGTGCACATTCCTCCGACGCTGGCCGAGGAAAGCCTTTACCCGCAACGCGCGGTGCTGGCCATTCTCGTCGGGCTCTGCGCCCTTGCGGCGTGGAGTACCGCAGCCCTGATCTATTACAATATCCGCGAACGGGCGTGAGAGATGATCGAGTTTCACGCGGTCCGCAAGTCGTTCCGCCTTCCCGGCGGCGGGCGCAAGCACATCCTGCGCGGCCTGACCCTGTCTTTGCCATCGGACCGCCGGATCGCGGTCATCGGGCGCAACGGGGCGGGCAAGTCCACGCTGCTGCGCATGATCGCCGGGACGCAATCGACCGATAGCGGCAAGATCACGCACAAGGGCCGGATCAGCTGGCCCATGGGGTTTTCGGGCGGGTTCCACGGCTCCCTGACGGGGCGGCAGAACACCCGGTTCGTGGCGCGCATCTACGGGGCCAACACCGACCGGATGGTGGAAGACGTCCAGCGGTTCTGCGAACTGGGCCCCTATTTCGATGCGCGGTTCGAAACCTATTCATCGGGCATGAAGTCGCGCCTTGCGCTGGGCGTCAGCCTGGCGGCCGATTTCGACTGCTATCTTGTCGATGAAATCACGGCCGTCGGCGATGCGGCCTTTCGCCGGAAGGCCCGCGAAGCGTTCGAGGAACGGCTTGGCCGGGTTCAGGTGATCATGGTCTCCCATTCCGAAGCGACGCTGAAGGACTACTGCAACTCCGCGCTGCTTCTGCATGCGGGGAATGCCGTCTATTACGACGACCTGGAGGATGGACTGAAAGCCTATCGCAAGCTGTCGGCCTGAGATGGCGGAAGCCCCGCGGCGCTCAACCGAACAGCCGCCCACGCGCCCGAACGATCGCATAGACCACCGCGGCCAGATAGGCCCCATCGATGGCCACAAGCAGCATCCACGGGCGCGAAAAGCTGACCCCGATGGCAATCACCGTGGCGAAGAAGATCACCGCGATCAGCCGCCGGGGCACCTTGACCGCCTTGGGCGACGGGGTCTTCAGCTTGGAGATCATCAGGACGGCAACGATGGCCAGCCAGACCGACACCGCCAGCGGGGCATAACCCGGGGTGAACGCGCCGGCATGGGACAGAAAGACCGGCAGAAGCCCCAGAAACGCCCCCGCCGGGGCGGGTACGCCGACGAAATACCGCTTCGGGCCGGTGCTGTCGTCCGCCTGCCCCGACATCACGTTGAACCGCGCCAGCCGCAGACAGGTCGCCGCGGCAAAGATCAGTGCAAAGATCCAGCCCAGCCCGCCCGCCTGCGTCAGGTGAACCTGATAGACGAGAAGCGCGGGCGCCACGCCGAAACACAGGAAATCCGACAGGGAATCGAGTTGCGCCCCCATCGGCGACTCTGCCCCCAGCTTGCGCGCCAAAAGTCCGTCAAGCCCGTCGGCCAGCGCCGCCAGAAGGATCAGGAACACCGCGACCGCATACCGCTCCTCGATCGCGAAACGGATCGAGGTCAGCCCGAAGCACATCCCCATCAGCGTGACCATGTTGGGCAGCAAGAGCAGCAGGGATACCGGGCTTTGTTCCCCGCGCGGGCCGGTCTTTGGGTTGGTCTCGGGCATCGCTCAGGCCTCTGCCGCGGTGCCGCTCAGGTCCGCGATCACGGTTTCGCCGGCCACCATGGTCTGGCCGATGCGGACCAGCGGTGTCGCGCCCTCGGGCAAGTAGATGTCAAGGCGGGAGCCGAAGCGGATCAGGCCGAACCGCTCTCCCCGCTCCAGCGCCTGCCCCTCTGTCGTCCAGCACAGGATGCGCCGGGCCACCAGCCCCGCGATCTGGACCACGCCATAGCGTCGCCCGTCGGGCAGCGCGATGGCAAGGCCGTTGCGCTCGTTGTCCTCCGACGCCTTGTCGAGAGAGGCGTTCAGGAACTTGCCCGGCCGGTAGGCGACTTTCTCGATCCGGCCCGCGGCAGGCAGGCGGTTCACATGGCAGTTGAACACCGACATGAAGACCGACACCCGCAGCATGGGCGCATCGCCCAGCCCCAGTTCGGCCGGTGGCACCGCAGGTTCCAGCAGCGACACAACCCCGTCGGCCGGCGAGACCATCAGGTCGGGCCGCGTGGGCGCAACCCGTTCGGGGTCGCGGAAGAAGTAGTAGACCCAGATCGTCAGGCCGAGACCGCCCCACCCCAGGGGCGCCCACAGCAGGAAGAGAACAAGCGACGCGACCCCCGCAATGGCGACGAAACGCCGGCCCTCGGGATGCATCGGCTTGACGAAAGTGGAAAGCATGGAAACGGACATGGGACCCCGCAATTCAGATCCGCCCAGTGGTAGACAAGCGGCGGACAAATGCAATTCAAACCTGACCGCGGGCGGGACTCCAGCCCCTGTCAGGGACATGATGGCGCAGCCGCCTATCCGGTCTTCCGGGCGATGAAACAGGCCCAGGTGATATGACCGGCGGCAAGGGCGGCCTGCCATCGGCCGATACTGGCCGCGATCTTCGCCTGCGTATCGGCCAACAGCCCCGGCACCGGGTCCATCAGCCGCGCCGCAAGCTTGTCATAGTGGCAGCGGATGTCTGACGGGCGCTCCTCCTGATGGAGGATGTCAAAGCCGGCATCGACGGCCATCTGCCGGTAGGTGCGCGGGGTGGCCCCGGCCTCGGCCCCCAGCCGTTCGAACGCCGCCTCGACCGCGGCGATGTCCGCGCCCTCGGCCGTCAGGATGTCCGAGAAGGCGAAGATGCCGCCGGGCTTCAGCACCCGGAAGACCTCTGCAAAGACCCGCGGGCGGTCGTTGGAATGGATCAGCGCCTCCTGACAAATCACCGCGTCGCAGGTGCCGTCCGCAAACTCCAGCGCGTGAAAGTCGCCACGCTCGACGGAAATGACATCGCCAAGCCCCGCCGCCGCATTGGCGCGCTGCGCCTCCTCGACACACACAGCCGAGATATCGACGCCGGCCGCATGACATCCGCGCCCGGCCAGTTGCCGCAAGGTTCCGCCATAGCCGCAGGCGATGTCTAAGACCCGGTCACCTTGGGCAAGACCTGCAAGGTCGAGCAGGTGGCGCGTCATCGCGGCCGAGGCGTCGGCCACGGTTTCCGCACCGCTGTCATAGCGCCCGACGTGAATGTCGGCCCCGCCCCAGCACAATCGGTAGAATGTCGCGACATCGGCATCGTCGTAATAGGCCGCGCTGGCCGATGCGTTCGTGTCCGGGCCTGCCATTGCGATCTCCGGCAACCTGAAGATGCGCCCAGCCTATCAGGCGGATCGGGCGATGCAAAATCCGGAAGCGAGAGGTTGACGCCGCGCTCACCCGTGCCGCTGGCGAAGGTCTGCGGCCGGGTCATCGCCAAGGCCCGCGCAGGGCCGACAGACGGGGGCCAGCATCGTGCCGAGTTGCTTGCGCGACACGGGCTTGGTGCCGACATCGTCCATGCCCGCCGCGCGGAACCGGGCGATTTCATCGGGCATCGCGTGGGCTGTCAGGGCGATGATGCGGGCGTGACGGGACGCGCCGCCGGCCCGGATACGCCGAACAGCCTCCACCCCGTCGAGACGCGGCATGCTGATATCGGTCAGGATCACGTCATACGGCGTGCCAAACGCCTTTTCGACACCCTCAGCCCCATCCACGGCCTCGGTCACGACATGGCCCAGCTTTTCCAGCATCGCGCGGGCCAGACGCCGGTTCACGCGGTTGTCCTCGACCAGCAGGATATTCAGCGCGGGCGTGGCCGCCGCGGTGTCACCTTCCGGCACGGCACCGGCAAGGTCAGGCACGGAAACGGGCGGCATGGGAAGGCGAACCCGGAAGGTGCTGCCCATGCCCGGCGTGCTTTCGACGGCGATCTCGCCCCCCAGCAGGTTCACCAGACGTGCGGTGATCGACAGGCCAAGCCCGGTGCCCTCCGTCTCTCGGCCATAGGTGGCATCGACGGTGTAGAATTCATCGAAGATGCGCGGCAGTTCGGCTGCTGCCATGCCGACGCCGGTATCGCGCACCGAAAGCTCCACCAGATCGCCGGGCCCCGGGCGCGTGGCGCACAGCGTGACGGTGCCCCCGCGGGTGAATTTCAGCGCATTGCCGATGAGGTTGACGAGGATCTGGCGCAGCCTCCGGTCGTCGCCGACGACAGTGCCCCCGGCGGTTTCATCCTCCAGCACCAGCCGGTTCCCGGCCGCGGCAGCCTGTGGGCGATGCATGGTCACCATCTCAGACAGCAGCGCGCCAAGATCGAACACCTCTGCCCGGGCCTCGACCTGACCGGAATCGAGCCGCGAAATGTCCAGCACGTCGTTGACATGATGCAGAAGCATCCGGCCAGAGCTTTCCATGATCGCCAGGTGGTCCCGCTGGTCGGCATCCAGCGGCGTGTCCTGCAACAGCTCCAGCGCCCCAAGCATGCCGTTCAGCGGGGTCCGCATCTCGTGGCTCATCACCGCAAGCAGGTTGGCCTTGGCCTTCTCGCCCGCCAGGGCGTCGTCGCGGGCACGGGTCAGCTCCGCCTCTGCCGCCTTTCGGTCAGAGATGTCACGCACGAAGCCGACGAAGATCTTGCCGTTTTCGCTGTCGGCGGTGTTCACGGACACCTCGACCGGAAAGGTTTCACCGTTCCGGCGGCGCGCTTCCGCCTCGACCCGTTCCTTGTCGAACAGGTGGAGCCTGCCGGTCTCGTGGAACCGCTCCAGCGCCTCCGTCATCTTCGAGCGGAAGTCACCGGGCACCATGATGTCGTACACCGCCCGGCCCAGAACGTCCTCGCGGCGGTAGCCGAAGATCTCCTCGGCGGCGGGGTTGAAATCGAGGATTCGCATCGCGCCATCCGCCACGATCACGGCATCGATGGCGGTATTCACGGTCGCCGCCAGCCGCGAGGACGTCATCTGCAATTCCCGCGTCCGCACGAACATCTTGCCGTTCAGCCGCACCAGCACCCACAGCGTGCCAAGCAGCAGTACGACAAGGGCCGCCGTAATCAGCGCCAGCCGGGTCAGAAGGGCCACGACATCGGCGCGATGCCGGTCCGCCCCCTCTGCAAGCGCCTTTACGCCTTCCAGTGCGACGGCGCGCAGGGGGGCGTGCAGGTCGTGCATACGTATGGCGAGATCGCCCACGCCGGCGGCCAATACCGGGTCAGGCGCATCGATCAGGGGGACGGTCGCGTCGATTTCGCGCCAGATCCGGACGATCTCATCCTCCAGATCGCCCGCCGCCACCAGCGCGGCATAGACAGCGCCATTCGTGACGATGTCGGCGCGGTTATAGAACACGTCAAACCGACGGCGCACCTCGTCGAGAGAGCCGGTCCCCGCCTGCGCCATCAAGGCCGCGCTTTCCAGTTCGGTCAGTTCGACCTGAATGATCGAGAGCGTCCACTGCACATTGTCGGAATTGGCCGTGGCCAGTTCATCCACCTGGCGCCGCACGTCGAGCGCAAGAAACGCCATCACGCCCAGCACGAAGGCCAGACAGGCGGCCACCGCGGTCATCTGCACGCGGCGGCATTGACCTGGCTGCCGGCTGACCCGGATGGGGGGGAACCTGAACACGGCCGTCACCTCAGCGCGTCACATGCAGACGGTCGAGTTGCCAGATGCTGCGCGAATATATGACCTCGGACCGATAGGCATCCTTGGCGTCGAACGGATAGACGATCCAGAGCGGCCCGCGCTTGCGCCGCGGCATCGGTTCGCCCTCTTCAAGATAGGCGATGATCGGCCCGCCGGGCATCGCATCGGAAACCGGGATTTCCACGGCGTAATCGTTGATCGCCTTGGCGGTCAGCGTCCCACCGGTCACGCCCAGCCGATCCAGCAGCGCCTTCAGCGGCACGCCCGTCAGTTCCAGCGCGCCTTCGGTCCAGATCGTGGTCGTGGTGAAGCTCTCAACCGGAAGGGCGCGCAGCATCGCCAGATCGAATTCCGCCCCGTCGCCGGCATTGGTGACCGCGATATCGCCCGTCACGGTCAGCAAGACCGGGCCTTCGGGCGCAGCGAGCAGCTCGTCCGCCGCGACCGGCGGTGCGAGCAGTCCTACGACGGTCAGGGCAACGGCCCCAACCATATGGCGCAATGCAAGATTGATCATGTCGTGTCTCTCCCTTCACAGCCACGCGCCCTGACCTGTCCCATCAGGTCTGCAAAACGCGCCTTAAAGTTGATTAAAATTATAACAAAACTACCCAAATGTGCCTGACGATCTGCAAAACTGGTTAAACTTTCGGGCAGGGAACTCCGTTACGCGATAAGCGCCAGCGGAACGCCCGCCGCCAGCGCCACGACGCACAACAGCGCCCAGCGGCCGGCCTCTCGCGTCAGGGCGGTCTCGTGCTGTGCGGGCAACTGGTGCGGGGCGAACGCGAACCACAGGCTGGACGCAAGCCCCGAAACACCCAGCAGGACAAGGATCATGCCGGGCAAGGCGCCAAGACCCGTCTCGGCAAGGGCGAGCATCACGCCTGCAAAGATCATGGCGTTGCGGAAATTCCGCACGGGGCGGTACCAACGCTGCATGTTGGCAACCGCGTATAGGGATTGGGACTGGGTAAGCGAACTCATGGCGGTACCGATGTTTCAATCCTGCAAGGGGCTTGCGTCTGGGACGCCACCCGATTGCCCGGAACTTATCGGACCTGACCGGCTGGCACCCCGCGATGGTGTCAAGAACTCTGTCGAGCGCGGGATTCTCGCCGGCATCGTGGAAACAGCATAACCTTGGAACTCGGCGATCAATTTGGTCTACTTGCGGCGAAACTGGGATTTCTCGGCCCGCCGGAGGCAAAGTTGCCATGATCGCAGCAGAGGACAGAGGCTGGCGCGCGATGACCGGGCGGCAGGCCCCTGTTCGATGGGGAACGCCGGTACTTGGCACGGTCACTGCGGCCGGCCCGTCCCACACAGCGCGGGCAGCGTGATGGGCGGCTGGGGGGAGCTTCTGCTGGCCTTCGCGGCCTTCCTCGCCTCACACGCCGTGCCGGCGCGTCCGGCGGTCAAGGCACGGCTGAAGACAGCGCTTGGGCGGCGCGGCTATCTGGTGGTCTACATCCTGATCTCGCTGGCCATGCTGACCTGGCTGATCGTTGCCGCGGGCCGGGCGCCCCATGTGCCCCTTGCGCCGGTCGCTGGCTGGCAGGCATGGGTCCCGAACCTTGCGATGCCGATTGTCTGCCTGTTGATTGCGTTCGGCGCGGCCACGCCCAATCCGCTCAGTTTCGGGGGGCGGCGGAACGACAGGTTCACACCCGCCGCCCCGGGCATCGCGGGGCTGACCCGGCATCCGCTGCTGTGGGCACTGGCGCTCTGGTCCGGGGCGCATGCGGTCGCCAACCCCGATCTTGCCCATGTTCTGCTGTTCGGCGGGTTTGCGGGGTTTGCCATCTTTGGCACGCGCGTCATAGACCGTCGCAATCAGCGCCTGATGGGCCGGCCCGCCTGGCAAAGGGCCGCGGCGCACACGTCGAATTTGCCCTTCGGCGCGTTGGTTGCCGGGCGATGGCGGCCGGGCGGCCCGCCGCCTCTGGGACGTTTGGCCCTTGGTCTCGGGCTCTGGGTGCTCTTGCTGCTGGGGCATCGACCGGTCATCGGCGTCTCACCCCTGCCGCCCCTGTTCTGAGCGCGTGCCACGGCACGCTCAGGGCCCATCAACCGCGGCCGTATTTCACAAGGTCTGCCAGCAGCCGCGCCTTTGCCGGATAGATCCAGCCACTGTCGAAATCGCGGATCGCAGCCTCCCGCGCGGCGTGGCCCAGTTGGGCGGCCTCTGCCCGGTCATCAAGCAGCCGTTCGATCGCACCGGCCAAGGCGTCGATATCCTTGTGGTCGACCAGCACGCCGGACTGGCCGGGGGTGATCGCCTCCCGCACCGGGCGGCTATCCGACGCCACGATGGCACAGCCCGCCGCCATCGCCTCGATCACCGACCAGGACAGCACGAAGGGCACAGTCAGGTAGACATGGACATGGCTGGCCTGCATCAACTGGCGCCATGACTTGCGCGGCAACAAGCCCGTCCAGTGCAGGCGCGACGTATCCAGCTCCAGTTCATCCAGCATGATCTGCTTCCAGCTTCGGCCCTCGCCAAGCCGTGTGCCATAGGCCACCCGGTCCGCACCCCCGATCACCGCATGCAGGGTGCTGCGCCGTTTCTGAAGCTTGGCGACTGCCCGCATGAACTCCGGAAAGCCACGATGGGGTTCCATCCCGCGCGTCGCATAGGTGATGACCTCGGCCCCGTCGGGCAAGGCGCCGACAGGCTCTGGAAAGCTGGCCTGCGGGTCCGGGACGAAAAACCGGGTATCGACACCGTCATGCAGGATCGTCAGGCGTTGCCGCAGATCGTCGGGGAACTGCGCGGCCTGAAAATACGTCGGGCACAGCACCATGTCGGCCTCGGCCATGTCCAGAAGGGTCGGCGCGTTCCGAGTAAGCGCGAGGGCACGCCCGTCCACATCGTTCTGCCCCGTCTCGATGTCGGGCATATCGACGGGGGGATAGCGATAATACCACTCCACATAGCTGACATATCGGCAATCGGGCCAGACGGCCTTGGCGAATGTACCTGCCCCCCAGCCGGAATGCGCGACGACGATGTCGGGCGTCAGCCCCGCCTGCCGCGCCGCGATCGCGGTGGAGGCAAAGGCCTGCCCGTTGATCACCGCCTTTTCCAGCGGGCGGGCAAACCGGTGGACCCCCTCGGTCGGGGAACGATGCGGTTTCATGCGGAATATTCGACAGCCGGCCGGGGGGGTAACCCCTTCCTTTTCGGTGAAAAAGCTGACCTCCCAGCCCTGCGTGGCCAGATAGGTGCCGAAACTGCCGAACTGGGCAGGGAAGTTCATGTGGGAAAAGACGATCTGCATGTCCTGTCCGTATCCTGCAGGCGCCGGTGGCCGCGCGTGCGCAATCTATCGCACCCCACAACCCCTAGTGGAAGCCACAGTCACGGCCTGCGCCGGAAAAGTCCAGCGGGTGAAGATGATACGTTGTCTGTGTGGGGCGCCGCCCCGTCAGTCCCACGGATAGAGGATCCGCCCGATCCGGCGATAGCGCGGGTCCGACAGGCGACGGAAGAACCCGATCGGATCCTCCAGGTAGTGATCGACATCATGGGCATCGCCGATGCGGCCGATGACGGGTGCCACGAACACGGGCAGCAGGTGCCGCCATCCCAAAAGGCCATAGGGGCCGTAGGGTCGCCATGCCGGGCGATGTCCGCGCTTGCGACGTGGTCTTTGCGCGGTGTTCAGGGCCTCGGCCGCCTCCGGCCAGATCGGGCTGCCGGCGGAAGACGCGGCCCCGGACAGCGGGACGATGCCCGGCCTGGCAAAGGCATCCTCGAATTCCAGCGCGCCGATCCAGCCGGCAAGCGCAGGCCCCGGCTGGTCCAGACAGGTATCGAGCAGCGCGGTTGCGACTTCGGCGGAAAGCCGGGGCACGGTTTCGGACTGCGCGGCCATGGCATGGGCGAAGTCGACGGCCCCCCGGTGCGCCTCTGCCACGAAGGCATCGCGCAGGGGGGTCTGCCGATCCGCCGCCGGGACACCCCGCCAGCCGGAGGCATCGCGGAGAAGCCCGACAAACGTCGCCCCCGGCGCACAAAGCAGGGTTTCGTAGACATGCCGGTGCCGGCAGATCCCGTGCCCGCGATCCGTGGCCGCCACATCCTCCACCAGCCAGCCACGGGCGGGGATCGTGCCCAACCGGTCAGAGGCGGTGCGAAACCGCGCCATGTAATAACCGCGCAGCGGGGTGCCGAGGATGTCGGAAAAGGCCGCCTGCATGCTGCCCGCATAGCCGATGTCCACCACGGCACAGTCCGGACCATCCAGCCCCCTGTCGCGCAGGTGATCGGTCAGCAGGGCACGCGCGCAGCCTGCCCCGGCCATGATCGGCCCCCGATGGGCGACGACGAGATCGCGCAACAGATCCTCGGGCGTCGCGGCACCGATGGCGACATCTGGCCCGGGAAGCCCGGCCGCCGCCACGGCATCAAGGTCGATCTCCTCCCGGTCGAGGCCGAAATTGACCGACAGGTAATCGGCAAGACTGCCATAGTCGCGGGCGCGCGAGGCGCGATAGGCGACCTCGATCTCGGCCTCGGACGTCAGCGCCGCAAGACGCACGATCCGGCGCGACGCGATCACATCGACGGTTGCAACCGGACCGTCGGGGAAGAGCGCGTCATAAGCGGCGCGGAAAACCGGTCCCTCTCGGGTCAGAAACCCCAGCCGCGTCACCCCATCGGCTGTTGCCATATCGTGCAACCACGCGGCAAAGCCGGTCAAAAGCGGCCCCAGAACCACATGCCCGAACCGCCGGGGATCACCGCCGAACGGGTCGCTGCCGCCCGGCGGGTCATCGAAGAATTGCAGCGCGAGGTGCTGCAGCATCCGGCTGGCGGCAAGATCGTCGCTGGCGGCGATCCGCCCGGTTGCCGTCTTCAGGAATGGCGCGGCCTGCGCCATGGTCTCGACCGGTTTGGGCAAGGGCCGACAGGTGATGCCAAGCCCTTCGGGCACGGCAAGGTCGCCGCGCGGATTGTCCCCGACATGCAGGATCTGCCCCGCCGCGACGCCGGTCTCGGCCATCATGACCTCGAACAAGGTGCCACTGCGTTTCGTCTTGCCCCGGGCGGAGGACAGGAAGAGCGCCGACCAGCCGTCATACCCGGCTTGGCGCAGCATCCCTTCCACGACATCAGCGGGCAGATACATATCTGACATCAACACGATGCGCCGACCGGCTGCCCTTGCCGCATGGTAGAGCGCCTGCCCCGCCGGCCGCACCTTCAGGCAGGACATCTCTTCGGCGATCTCGATCTCGGCAAGTTCCCGGATCAGCGGATCGGTCGGCGGTCGGTCGGCAAGCTCGGCATAGACTTCGAAGATCGTCGGATCCTCGCGCCCCGACCGGGCCACCTTTCGCGTCGCCGCCTTCTCGGCCAGCACCCGCCGGTCCGGGAATTCCTCCGCAGCCATCCCCAGCGGCCCGGACAGCCGGGGCGCGATGGCGCGAAACACATCCCGCGGCGCGGCGTAGCTTCGGGTGATCAGCGTGTCGAACACGTCGAACGACACCAGCGCGGCCGTTTCCAGAGTGACGCCCGCCACCTCTGACGCCTCACTTTGAACCGGGTCGGTGAGGCTGTGTTCATACCGGTCGATCTGCGGATATCCCCAGTAGAAGGACAGGACATGGCGCAGCTTGTTCTTCGGGTCCAGAAACTGCGCAGGCGGGCAGTCGGCCACATCCGATACGCCAGACAGGATATCGGCCCAGAACCCGGAAAAGCACAGCGACTGAAAGATCGTCGCATAGGCTTCGCCCCCCCTGAGCGGGATCGGCGGGCGAAAGAGACACCGCACCGCCTTGCCGAAATGGCGCGCCTCTTCCAGAACCGACGAGGACAGGCCGGCCACCACACCGATCCGTGGGTCGGCCAGCAGGTGATAGGTGGGGGCGGCGATTTCGGACACGTTCCGGAACCCCTTCAGGAACGTCTCGATCTCTCGATCCGGGCGCACGACATGGGGATGGCGGACGTAGTAGATATGCGGCACATCCCGGGCGAGGGCCGCGAAATCGTCCGCGAAATCCATAAGATCGACGAACCGGTCACGGTCCATCAGCGCCTTGTCCCGCGGTGTCTGGCCGACAAACAGCCCCGCCCCGTCGATCAGGCGGCGGTCAAAGCGGGAAAATCCCCGGTAGTTCTGGATTTTCAGCAGGTCCGCCTGCGCCGCAAGGCTTTCCTCGGGCACGGCAAACCGCGCGATACGGGCCTGAATATCCGGGTCCGACGCGCGCATCGCGAACAGGATATCGTCGGCGAACCGAACCGGGTGCAACCAGATGTCGACGAACGGAATGTTGGCGCGCCGCAGCGCCTGCCGCGTTGCCCCGGACAATTCATACCCGACGACAAGCGTCTCTGGCCCGACTGCGTCGCGCAGCAGGGCCAGCGCCTGTGGCGGCAGGGCCTCGGCATCGAACCAGGCGTGCCGCGCCGCCAGATCGACGCGATGGCCCGCGGCGGCAAAAAAAGCCGCCCGACTGAATGCCCAGGCATCAAGCCCCACCTGCACCGCATCCGCGCCACCCAAGGCCACCCCGGTCGGGCGGGCCAGCAGATCCGCGACCCATCGCAGGTTCGATGCCTGTTCGCTTTCGCGTGTCGCCAGCAGGTCGCCGCACAGCAGAACGCGCCGTATCCGGCGCGCGCCCCGTTCCGTCATTTCGGCCGCGCCAGACCCCATGCCCTCGGCATCCACCGTTTCTTACCCTTGTCGGTGTCGGTGCAGAGCGTCACCAAGCCGTCGTGTCAGGACACACCGGCGCGCAAGCAGTCCTGCAGGTGAAGAATACCCAGCGGACGACCCTCGTCATCGACCACGAACAGCGCCCCGATTTCACAGGTGTTCATCAGCGACAGCGCCTCGGCGGCAAAAAGATCCGGCGGTGCGGTGATCGGGGACCGCGTGCAGACCTGACCCGCGGTCAAGGACATCAGATGGTTGATGTTCCGGCGCAGGTCACCATCGGAAATCACGCCGACAAGGCGCCCTTCATCATCGGCGACGCCAACCACGCCGAAGCCCCGCGCGCTCATCTCCACGATGGCGTCGGCCATTGGGGTTTCCTCGCCGACCACCGGCACGATGGCGCGTTCATGCATAAGCTGCGACACCGTCGACAAACGCGCACCCAGCTTGCCACCGGGATGGTAGGTCCGGAAATGCTCGGGCATGAAGCGGCGTTTCTCCATCAGCGCGACGGCAAGCGCATCGCCCAGCCCCATGGTCAGGATGGTCGAGGTCGTGGGCGCCATGCCGATTGCACAGGCCTCGGGCAAGTCGGGCAGGGTCAGGCGCAGGGTCGCCGCCTTCATCAAGGTGCTTTCGGGTTTGCGCGAAATGCCGATGATCGGGATCGAGAACCGCTTGCAATGG
This sequence comes from Rhodovulum sp. P5, assembly GCF_002079305.1. Classification (NCBI taxonomy): domain Bacteria; kingdom Pseudomonadati; phylum Pseudomonadota; class Alphaproteobacteria; order Rhodobacterales; family Paracoccaceae; genus Rhodovulum; species Rhodovulum sp. P5. The sequence continues at coordinate 2,892,541 of NZ_CP015039.1, read as the reverse complement.
GCGATGAGGTCGCCAAGCTCGGTCGTTTCGCCGGAATTCGAGATCAGGATGCAAAGGTCTTTCGGACGGATCATCCCCAGATCGCCGTGGCTCGCCTCTGCCGGATGCACGAAATGGGCCGGCGTCCCCGTCGAGGCCAGCGTGGCCGCGATCTTGCGCGCGACATGACCCGACTTGCCGATCCCGGCAAGCATCACCCGCCCGGCAACGCCCAAGATCAGGTCGACCGCACGGCTGAAATCCGGCGGGACATCGGATGCCATGTAAAGCAGCGCCTCGCCCTCCATGGCCAGAACGCGGGTGGCGACATCAATGGAACTGCCTGCTTCCACGTGTTTTTCGTTCAGAACTTGCTCGGCTTTTGCGACGTGGCTCATAAGTTTCTTCTATCTATGGGAGAGTGCGACTATCTCCTAAATGACGCCACTGCCGGCAACGATCAAGCCTTTGCTTATTTTGTCGGCATGAAGTTGCCTTCGCGCCGCACATCTTTTCGGCAGTTCCCGACCATCTGTCTAGGACGGGCGCAGCGGCAGAGCCATGTGGGTGGGCCGTCCGGCGGGTCACCGAACACGGTCCGAAGGTGAAAAACGAAAGGACCCGGCAAACGGCCGGGTCCTTCGACGGGAGAGCTTGCTATCGGTACAGCGCTGTGGTCCGTGAGTGGGCCCGGCATGCAACACGCAGGGCGGCGCCGTCCATTTGTCGTTGCGTCCGGATCACTCCGTCCCGAACAGGGACGTACGCGTCGCTGTCACGCCGGCCGCGATGATCGGCAGCCACAGCATGATCGACGCGCAGCCGAACAGGGCAAGGAAGATGAGGTTCGCGGTGTCAAGATTGGTTACGATGGTCATTTCTAGCCTCTCGTTTGAAACGGGTGTCGGGGCAGCGCCCGATCTGTAAGCCGCAAGAAACAGGAGGATTGTGGCGGTCTCACGCCCGCACCGGGGAAATCCGCAATCAATGAAATCTTAATTTCGCCGGCTTTCCAGACCGGCGACGGCCCTTGCGCCGGACCCCACGCCCGGAAACGAAAAGGCCCGGCGCAGGGGCCGGGCCTTTCAATCGGGTTGTGTGCCGGTCAGTGAAGCTTTGCCTTCACATCGCCGATCGCGGCGTCGATCAACTGATCGCCGGTCTGTGCCGTCAACTGCGTCGTGATCACCTCACGCGCGGCATCGACGGCCACGGTGATGGCTCGGTCGCGCACTTCCTTGACTGCACCGGCCTTGGCGGACTCGATCTGCTCGTCGGCGGCCGCAAGACGACGCTCGATTGCAGATTTGAGATCCTCTTTCGCCTTGGCGGCGGCAGCCTCGGCCTCGGCCTTGGCGGTCTCGATGATACGCTCCGCCTGCTCCTGAACCTCTTTCTGCTTGCGCTCATAGCTGGCCAGGATGGTCTGGGCCTCTTCGCGCAGGGCGCGCGCCTCGTCCAGTTCCTTGCGGATGTTGTCGGCGCGTTGGTCCAGCATCTTCATCAGCTTGCCGGGCACCTTGAGGTAGACCAGCACGGCAATGAAGGAGAGGAACGCGATCATCACCACGAAGTTGGTGTTGAACAGCGAGAAGAACGGCCCCGACGCGGCAAAGGCCGGGCTGGCCGCAAGGGCGAGAAGGACTGCGAGTTTCTTCATCCCCTTACCCTTTCAGCTTGGCGTCAACCGCCGCGTTGACGGCCGATTGATCGGCACGAAAGCCCAGCGCGGTTACCACGTCGGTCGCCGTCGCCTTGGCCACCTCGGTCACGCTTTGCATCGCGTTGGCGCGGATTTCCGCAATCTGCTTCTCGGCCTCGGCCGACTTGGCGGCGATTTCGGCGTCCGCCTTTGCCGTGGCCGCGTCGAGATCGGCTTTGATCTCGGCCTTGGTTTCGGCCACGATCCGCTGCGCCTCGGCACGGGCATCGGCCAGCGCCTTCTCATAGGCCTTCTCGGCCTCCTGCGCCTGCAGCTTCAACTCTTCCGCCGCGGCGATATCGTTCGAGATCGTGCCCTGACGCTCGGCAAGAACGGCGCCGATGCGCGGCAGCGCGATGCGCGACAGCACGAAATAGATCACGACCAGCGTGACGATCAGCCAGAAAATCTGGTTCGGATAGGTCGAAAAGTCGAGCTGCGGCATGCCGACCGATTCCGCAGCATGTGCGGCGTCGGCAGCGTGCGCCATACCCTCTTCGACGGCGTGCGTTTCTGTTGCCATGTCGTCCCCCTGGAACCCCGGTTAAACCGAGCGGGTGCACATTGGTGCGCCCCGCCCGGCCGTAAGGATCGGATCGTAGGGTAGGATCAGACGGCGAACATCAGCAGAAGCGCGACGAGGAACGAGAAGATCCCCAGCGCTTCGGCGAACGCGATACCGATGAACATGGTGGCGGTCTGCGACGCAGCCGCGGAGGGGTTGCGGAGCGCACCCGAGATGTAGTTGCCGACAACGTGGCCCACACCGACGGCGGCGCCGCCCATGCCGGTGCACGCAAGACCGGCACCGATGTAAGCGCCCATTTGAACGATATCGCCTTCCATGTCGATTACTCCTTACGTTGGAATTGGCAGATTTCGGATTGTGTCGTCTTAGTGGTGCGGATGCAGCGCATCGCGCAGGTAGACACAGGTGAGGATTGCGAAGACGTAGGCCTGGATGAAGGCCACCAGCGTCTCAAGCGCGTAGACTGCGGTGATCGCGGCCAGCGGGAAGATCGCGCCAAGGCCCAGCACCCCGGCAAAGCCCGCGAACACTTTGATCACGGCGTGACCGGCCATCATGTTGCCCATAAGTCGGATGGAGTGGCTGACCGGCCGAACGAAGTAGGAAATCACCTCGATGATCGCGAGGATCGGCCGAAGGGCAAGCGGCGCCGCATCAATCCAGAAGAGCCGCAGGAAGCCCATGCCGTGCTTGACGAAGCCAAGGATCGTGACGCCGAAGAACACCGCCAGCGCCATCGTGGCCGTGACCGCGAGGTGCGAGGTGGTGGTGAAGCTCATCGGGATCAGGCCGAGGAAGTTGCCGAAGACGATGAACATGAACAGCGTCATGATGTAGGGGAAATATTTCAGGCCATCCTTGCCGGCGACGTCTTCAACCATCTTGTAGACAAAGCCATAGGCGAGTTCGGCGATCGACTGGATGCGCGAGGGCACGATCGCGCGGCCGCGGGTGCCCACGACCAACAGCAGGACGATGCACAGGATCGCGACACCCATCCACAGGGTCACGTTCGTGGGCGTGTACCAGTGCAGCGTGTCGCCGCCGAAGAGGGGCTTCACCACGAACTGGTCCATCGGGTGGATTTGCAGGCCGCCGGTCGCTTCTTCGCTTGCCACGTTCAGTCCCTCTTCTCGTCCTTGGCGGCCTCGACCGCCTGTTGCCCCTGCGCTTCTTGTGCCGACCGCAGCATCACGCGGATCCCGGCGGCGAAGCCCAACAATATGAACAGCACCAGGAAGATCGGCGTGGTCCCCATCCAGAGGTCCAGCGTATACCCGATGCCGAAGCCGATCCCCAGACCGGCCACAAGCTCTATCACCATCCGCCAGGCAAGCTGCGCCTGTGAATAATGCTCATCCTGATGCCGCGTCGCCCCCTGTTCGGCCGTGGCTTCGGCCTTCTTCAGTTCCGCGATCCGCTTTTCAAGCTGCTCTAGCCGCGCTCTCTCGGCCGGATCGATCATGGCGAACGCCCCCTCGGACTTTCGCGGGGAAGCTAGTCAGGGGGGCGGAGTGAGTCAAGCGGGTTAAGGGCAGCGCAACCCATTGCTTTTATTTCATTTTTGCAGGGGCGGCCTTGCGATCGGCCGGGGCAGCCGGCAAAACCCATATTCAACCGAACGGTTGACGATGCCGCCGTCCCGCCGCAAAGCTGCCCCATGGAAGACCGCCTGAGCATCGTATTCGCCGCCCTCGCCGACCCAACGCGGCGCGCGATCCTGTCGATGCTCCTGGAGGACGACATGGCGGTGACCGATGTGGCCGAGCCGTTCGAGATGTCGCTGGCCGCGATTTCCAAGCACCTGACGATCCTGACCCGCGCCGGGCTGATCAGCCAGGAAAAGCGCGGACGGGTGAAATGGTGCAAGCTGGAACCCGACAGCTTGCGCGACGCCTCGATCTGGATGCAGAGCTTCGGCCAGTTCGAGGCGGTGAACCTCGACGCGTTCGAGCGGTTTCTGGAGACAGAGTTCCCGCCAACAGACCCGGGACCGACCGACCCGTCCTAACCGTCCTCCTCCAGCAGCAGCACCAGCGCCAGCACTGTCAGGGCAATGCCCCCCAGCACCAGCAGTCGCGGTGCGCCGTGGCCAAGCACGATTTCCCACCCGATCACGAATGTGGGCGTGAGATAGGTATAGGCCATGACCTTGGCCGAGGGCAGGCGCAGCGCCGCATATTGCAGCAGCACGAAGGTCATCGAACTGGCGAACAGGGCCAGATAGATCAGCACCAGCCAGACCAGGGGGGACAGCCCCGCCCAGTCGGTGGCCCGGATCGCCGGCAGGCCGTAGAGAGAAAGGATCAGAAGTGCGGCCAGCATCATCCCGAAGGTGAAGACCAGTGCAGGCTCCCCCCGGTTGAGCTTGCGCACCAGGGGCGTATAGGCGGCATGGGCTGCGCAGCCGACGAAAAAGACCGCCTCCCCCCGCCCGATATCGAAGGCCAGCAGCGCATTCAGATCGGCCCGGAAAATAACCCACAGCGCCCCGCCCGCACCGATGGCAAGGGCCAGCCCGATACGCGGCGTCATCGCCTGCCGCAGCAACAGCCAGCCGAAGGCCGCCGACATCACCGGGGTCAGGGTAAAGACCGCAGCCGTAGACACCGGCGGCGCGGTTTTCAGCCCCTCGAACATCAGCACAAAGTAGATGGCGAACAGCCCGCCCAGCAGCAGAAAGCGCCACGGCGCGCGGAACTGGTGCGCCCTCAGTCCCGGGCCCAGCGCCGCCGCGGCCCCGATGATGATACCGGCCAGCGCGAAACGCGCGGCGTTCAGCGCCACGGGGTCGATATCGCCCGCAATCAGGCTGCCGAAGCTAAACGAGCCAGCAACCAGCGCGGAAAACGACAGCATCGCCAGATGGCCCCGGGCCGCGCCGCCGCTCAGGGCCATGTTCGGGCGGCCTCCTTGAAGAAGGCGGTCAGCCCCTGCACCTTGGCGGTGCGGTGCAGATCGACATGGGTGACAAGCCACAAGGACACCTCCCAGTCGGGCTGCGGCGGACGCATCTCGACAAGGTCGGGCAAAGTGCGCGCCTGCCAGACCGGGAAGAACCCGATCCCCGCGCCGGCCAGCACCGCATCGCCGATGGCACGGGCGTCGCCCGCGCGGAACGTAATGCGTTCCGCCGGCACATTGGCCCGCATCCAGCGATTGAAGGGCGCGCGATGAGCCTCGTCCGCGGGGCCCACGAAGCGGTGGGCGGACATATCCTCTGCCAATGCCCCATGGGCCGCGACATAGGACTTGTGCGCATAAAGCGCGCTTTGCTGGACGTAGAGCTTTTGAACGATGTTGTCGGGCTCATCGGGCTGCGACCCCACCCGCACGGCGACATGCGCCTCTCCATACTCCAACCGGTAAAGCCGCTGATCCGCCAGAAGGCGCACGGTAAGATCGGGATGGTCCCCCTGAAACCGGGCCAGCGTGGGGATCAGAAGCGGCGCGATGGCATCGACGGTTGTCACCGCCAGATCGCCGGTCATCGCCGCACCGTGCCCCTTCAGCCGTCCGGCCAACTGGTTGAACTGCTCTGCCGTGACGGTGGCGACCTGCAACAACTCCTCCCCCGCCTCGGTCGGCGTGTAACCGCGGGCATGGCGCTGAAACAGCTTCACGCCCAGGCGGTCCTCCAGCGCATCGACATGGCGGATCACGGTCGCGTGGTGCACGCCCAACGCGTCGGCCGCGCCACTGACCGTGCCCAGCCGCGCCACATGATAGGCGGTGCGGATCTCATCCCAGGTGTCGATGCCCAACTGTGCGCTCCCTCACAACTGCTGTTGACAACGGCCGATTGCGTTCGCCCGTGCCGGAAGTACCTAGTGTATCATCAGTCCTCAGAAAGGGAGCCTTCCCGATGACCAAGACACTCTTGCATATCGACAGTTCCGCGCGCCGCACCGGCTCGATCTCCCGCGACCTCAGCCAACGGATCGTGGCACAGGTGTCGGACGGAACGACCCACGTTGTCCACCGTGACCTTGCCGACGGTCTGCCGCTGCTGAGCGAGGCGTGGATCGGCGCCAATTTCACGCCCGACACGGACCGGACCGACGACCACCGCGCCGAACTTGCCCTGTCTGACACGTTGATCGCCGAACTGACGGCCGCGGACACCGTGGTCATCGGCATGCCGATCTACAATTTCGGTGTCCCGTCCAGCCTGAAGGCGTGGATCGATCATGTCTCCAGGGCCGGGGTGACCTTCCGCTATACCGAGGCCGGGCCGGAAGGTCTGCTGGACGACAAGCGGGTGATCGTGGCCGTGACGACGGGCGGCACGCCGGTCGGGTCGGAGATCGACTTTGCCACCGGATATCTGCGTCACATCCTTGGGTTTCTGGGGATCAAGGACGTGACCTTCGTCAGCGCCGACCGGCTCAGCATGGATGCAGAGGCATCGCTGGCCCAGGCACATCGCGCCGTTGAGGCGCTCGACAGCGCCGCCTGACAGACCGGCGGGCGCGTGAGGACTTGACTCCGCCCCGCCCAAGCGTCTAGACGCGCCCTGTTGTCCGGAAAGGTGTATGCCCTTCCGGTCCTCGTTTCATACCGAGGATCGCCCCCCGTCAGCGAGGTTTCGCCCACGGGGGCGTTCAGCGTTTGGCGGTCACATTCCTGACGGTGTCCGCTATCAAGTGAGTCGTCCCCACCCGATAACGGGGGCAGGTGCAAACGGTCGAAGGAGGGCCACGCCTATGTTCGAAAGTCTTTCCGACCGCCTGTCCGGCGTATTCGACCGGCTGACCAAGCAGGGCGCGCTTTCCGAGGACGACGTCAAGACCGCCCTGCGCGAGGTACGCGTCGCACTCTTGGAGGCCGACGTGTCGCTGCCGGTGGCGCGCAGCTTCGTCAAATCGGTGCAGGACAAGGCGACGGGTCAGGCGGTCACGAAATCGGTCACGCCGGGCCAGCAGGTCGTCAAGATCGTCCATGACGAACTGGTCAATGTGCTGACCGGCGAAGGCGAACCGGGGCATCTGAAGGTCGACAGCCCCCCCGCGCCGATCCTGATGGTCGGCCTGCAGGGCGGCGGCAAGACGACGACCACTGCAAAGCTTGCCAAGCGGCTGAAAGAGGTCAACGGCAAGCGGGTGCTGATGGCCTCGCTCGACGTCAACCGCCCCGCGGCCATGGAACAGCTTGCCATTCTCGGCCGCCAGATCGACGTGGACACCCTGCCCATCGTGCCGGGGCAGAGGCCCGTCGACATCGCCAAGCGCGCCAAGCAACAGGCCGCGATGGGCGGCTATGACGTCTACATGCTGGATACCGCCGGCCGGCTTTCCATCGACGAAGAGTTGATGGCCGAGGTCGAGGCCGTGCGCGACATCGCCACCCCGCGCGAGACGCTTCTGGTCGTCGATGGCCTGACCGGGCAGGACGCCGTGCACACGGCCGAGAATTTCGACGAACGGATCGGGATCTCCGGCGTCATCCTGACCCGGATGGACGGCGACGGGCGCGGCGGTGCGGCGCTGTCGATGCGCGCGGTGACCGGCAAGCCGATCAAATATGTCGGTCTTGGCGAGAAACTCGACGCGATCGAGGAATTCCACCCCGAACGGATCGCCGGCCGCATCCTCGGCATGGGCGACATCGTCAGCCTTGTCGAGAAGGCGCAGCAGACGCTGGAGGCCGAACAGGCCGAGCGGATGATGAAGCGCTTCCAGAAGGGTCAGTTCAACATGAACGACCTGAAGATGCAGCTTGAACAGATGCTCAAGATGGGCGGCATGGAAGGCATCATGGGGATGATGCCGGGCATGGCGAAAATGTCCAAGCAGATCGAGGACGCGGGCTTTGACGACTCGATCCTGCGCCGCCAGATCGCGCTGATCAACTCCATGACGAAAAAGGAACGCGCCAACCCGCAGATCCTGCAGGCCAGCCGCAAGAAGCGGATCGCCAAGGGCGCCGGGATGGACGTGCCCGAACTGAACCGCCTGCTGAAGATGCACCGGCAGATGGCCGACATGATGAAGAAGCTCGGCAAGAAGGGCGGCCGCAACCTGATGAAACAGGCGATGGGCGCCATGTTCGGAAAGGGCGGCATGCCCGCCGATATGGGCGCGATGGGCGCTGGCATGGACCCCAAGGCGCTGGAGGCCGCGGCCAAGCAGATGGGCGGGATGCCCGGTGGCATGCCGGGCCTTGGCGGCATGGACCTGCCCCCGGGCCTTGCGGGTTTCGGCAAGAAGAAGTGATGACCGAAGCCCCCGTCATAGAAACCGCGCGCCTCAGGCTGCGCCCGCACCGGATCGAGGATTTCGAGCCGTTCGCGGCGCTGTTCGCCTCGGACCGGTCGCGGTTCATCGGCGGGCCATTGCCGCGACGGCGGGTCTGGCATGGCTTTGCCTCTGACGTGGGGCAATGGGGGCTTCTGGGCTTCGGCGCATGGGGGCTGGAGCGGAAAATGGACGGCGCCTTTATCGGGCAGGTCGGTCTGAACAAGCCCGACCATTTCCCCGAACGGGAACTGGGCTGGCTGCTGTTCCGCCGGTTCGAGGGGTTCGGCTACGCCCACGAGGCCGCGCTTGCCGCCCGCGACTTCGCCTATGGCGATCTGGGGTTCGACACGCTGGTCAGCTATATCGACCCGGAAAACGACCGCTCCATCCGTCTGGCCGAACGGCTGGGCGCGACCCGCGATAGCGATGTCCTCGGCCCTGATCCGGGCGATCTGGTGTACCGCCACCCCGCGCCTGCGAGGCTTCAATGACGGTCTGCTTCGACATCCCGGTGATCGAGACCGACCGGCTGATCCTGCGCGGCCCGCAGATGTCGGATATCGAGCCGATGCTGTCCTTCATGACCTCCGACCGGTCGCGTTTCGTGCGCAGCAAGGCCGAGATGGATGCCAACACGACATGGCGCGCGCTGGCCCACGTTGCCGGCATGTGGCACCTGCGCGGCTATGGCTCCTTCGTGATCGAGGACAAGGCCACCGGCGCCGCCATCGGCATGACCGGCCCGTGGCATCCGATCACATGGCCCGAATGCGAACTGGGCTGGTCGATCTGGCCCGAAGCAGCCGAGGGCGAGGGCTATGCGTTCGAGGCCGCATCCGCAGCGCGCGATTTCGCCTTCGGCACGCTCGGCTGGACGACGGCGGTCAGCTATATCGACCCCGCCAATGCCCGCTCCATCGCGCTGGCCGAACGGCTGGGCTGCAGGCTGGACGCCGACGCCGCCCGTCCCGACGACCTGACCTGCCTCGTCTACCGACATCCGGCGCCGGAGGTGTGTGCCTGATGCCCCTGTCCGCCATTCCCGTGATCGAAACCCAACGGCTGATCCTGCGCGGCCCCGAGGCGGAGGACTATCCGAAGTTCGAGTCGACCTTCACCAGCTATCGCGCGCGCTTCATGGGCGGGCCGCTGTCGGAATACGAATCCTGGATGCTTTACGCCGCCGAAATCGGGCACTGGCAGATCCACGGCTTCGGCATGTGGATGATCCATGACCGCGATACCGATGCGACCTATGGCATGGCCGGCGGATGGTTTCCCAAGGGCTGGCCCGAGCGGGAAATCGGTTGGGTGATCTGGCCCCATGCGGAGGGGCGCGGCATCGCGCTGGAGGCCGTGCATGCTGTACGGCACTGGTGCTATGAGACGCTCGGCTGGGAAACGGCGGTGACCTATGTCGACCCCAAGAACATCTCCTCCGTGCGGCTGTGCGAACGGCTTGGCGCGAAAGAGGACGTCGCGGCCGACACGGTCGACAGCCATGACATCGTCTATCGCCACCCCTCTCCCGCGCAGTTGAACGGCACGCAGCTTGCCGATGGCATCGCGCTGGAGATCGGCCATTACATAGACCCGCTTTTCAAGACGAAGGGAGTGCCCCTTGACTGACGACGCCACCCGCGCCGAGGCGCTTCTGAAAGAGCACCGCGACAGCATCGACCGGCTGGACGCGATCCTGATCTACACGCTGGGCGAACGGTTCAAGCATACGCAGGCGGTGGGCCGCCTGAAGGCCGAACACGGCCTGCCCCCGTCCGACCCCGCGCGCGAGGAACGCCAGATCGCCCGGCTGGAAGACCTGGCGCGGCGGGCCGACCTCGACCCCGAATTCGCCAAGAAGTTCCTGAATTTCGTGATTCAGGAAGTCATCCGGCATCACATCGAACACCAGAAATAGGCATCTCTGCCGATACGCCAGATAAGGAGAAAACCAAAATGGCACTGAAACTTCGTCTCGCCCGCGGCGGCTCCAAGAAACGTCCCTTCTACCGGATCGTCGTGACCGACAGCCGCATGCCCCGCGACGGCCGCTTCATCGAGAAGCTGGGCACCTACAACCCGCTGCTTGCCAAGGACAGCGAGGACCGCATCAAGATGGACCTCGACCGCGTGAAGCACTGGATGGGCCAGGGTGCGAAACCGACCGACCGCGTCGCACGCATGCTGGAAGCCGCCGGCGTTCTGGAAAAGCAGACGCGCAACAACCCCAAGAAGGCCGAGCCCGGCACCAAGGCCAAGGAACGGGCCGAGGAAAAAGCCGCCAAGGCCGCCGAAGCCGCAGCTGCCCCCGCCGAGGAACCGGCCGAAGCAACGGCGGAATAAGCGATGGTCGTCACCGACCCCCTGCCGCATCGTTTCGACCATGTCTTTCGGGACGAGTTGTTCAAACTGATGCGCTGGCGGCGCGACGTGCGTCACTTCCGGTCGACTCCGGTGGACGAAGACCTGCTGGAAAAATGCCTGAAGGCCGTTCGGTTTGCCCCCTCCGTGGGGCTTTCCGAACCGTGGCGCTTCCTGCGCCTGAAAAGCCCCGAGGCACTGACTGCCGCGCGGGAAAACTTCGAGTTCGCAAATGCCGAAGCCCTGCTTGGCTACAAGGGCGAGAAAGCCGCGCTTTACCCGCGGCTGAAGCTTTCCGGCATGGACGAGGCGCCTGTGCAACTGGCCGTCTTCTGCGACGACGGCACCGAAAAGGGCGCCGGGCTGGGCGCGGCCACCATGCCGGAAATGCGGCGTTACTCGGTCGTCTGCTCGATCGCGATGTTCTGGCTTGCGGCCCGGGCCGAAGGGCTGGGGGTTGGCTGGGTGTCGGTGCTCGATCCCGAACGGCTGGCCCGTGACCTCAACGCTCCGGAAAGCTGGAAGCTGGTGGCCTATCTCTGCGTCGGCTGGCCCGCATTGGAACGCGACCAGCCCGAACTGGAAGAGATCGGCTGGGAGATGCGCGACGCGGCGCTGCATATCGAGGAGCGGTAGGCATGACCGACCGGGTCTGCGTGGGCGTGATTTCCGGGGCCTTCGGGGTCCGCGGAGAGGTGCGGCTGAAAAGCTTCTGCGCCGATCCCGAAGCGATTGCCGATTATGCACCGCTTTTCGACGAGGCCGGCAAGCGGAGCTTCGACGTGACGATCACACGCCCGGTCAAGGGCGGCTTTGCCGCGCGGCTGTCGGGCGTGTCCACCAAGGAACAGGGCGACGCGCTGAAGGGCACCCGGCTTTTCGCCGACCGCGACCGCCTGCCCGACCTGCCCGAGGACGAGTACTATCACACCGACCTGATCGGGCTGGAGGTCGTCGATACCGGCGGGCAGGTTCTGGGAAAGGTGCGCGCCGTTCTTGACCTCGGCGCCGGCGATCTTCTGGAGGTCCAGGGCCCGGGCCTGAAATCGACCGTTCTGTTGCCCTTCACCAATGCCTGCGTGCCGACCGTCGATCTTGCGGCGGGGCGTCTCATTGCGGATCCGCCCGAAGGGTTGTTCCCCTGAAGCAGCGTTCACAAACCACGAGGACCCCATGTCCCTTCCATCCGTGTTCTACGCCATCATCCTTGCCGGTGCCGTTGTTGCAGGTGCCGCCGAAAACCCGCCCTGGGTGATCGTCATCATCGCCGCCTTCGCCGTGGTCGCCAAGGTCTTCGACCCCGAAGCCAAGGCCGCCCGCGCCGCCGAGGGCAAGACCCTGACCAAGGCGCTGCCCATGCTGGTCGTCAATCAGATCATCTGGACGAACCTTGTCTTCCTGATCGGCTTCGGCATCGCGTGGCTGATCGGCGGCCCGTTGCTGCCGCTGCCCCTGATCGTCGCGCTGGTGATCTCCCTTGCGGGGGCCGGCGGCGCGGTGGTCACCGGCCTGAAAGGCTGAGTCTTCACCAGCCCCGCGAAACCCGATAGAGACCGCCCATGACGGACAAACCACGCTCCCATGGGCGGCTCTCGATCAGCGCCAGCCTGCAACCCCGTGACCTGATGGCCGACCGGCCGCGCCTGAAGGGCGCTTGGACCGCGAGGATCGTCACGCTGTTCCCCGACGCATTTCCGGGCGTCCTGGGCCTTTCCTTGATTGGCAAGGCGCTGGATCAGGGGCTTTGGGCGCTGGAAACCATCGACCTGCGCCCGTTTGGCGAAGGCAGGCACAAGAATGTCGACGACACCCCCGCCGGTGGCGGCGCCGGAATGGTGCTGCGCGCCGATGTCGTGGGGGCCGCGCTGGATCAGGCCGCCATCGGCACGCCGAAGGACCGCGCCCGCTGGCCCGTCGTCTACCTGTCGCCCCGCGGCAAACCCTTCACCCAGGCCACCGCCCAGCGGTTTGCCGAAGCCGACGGCCTGACGCTTCTGTGCGGCCGGTTCGAGGGCGTGGACGAGCGTGTTCTGGAAGAATACGGGATTGAGGAGATTTCGCTGGGCGATTTCGTCCTTTCGGGCGGAGAGATCGCCGCACAAGCCTTGATCGATTCCACGGTCCGCCTTATACCCCGCGTACTCGGGAATCAGGCTTCGACCGAGGAGGAGTCGTTCTCCGACGGCCTGCTTGAACATCCCCAGTACACCCGGCCCGCCGTCTGGAAAGGCCGCGCGATCCCCGACATTCTCCTGTCGGGTCATCACGCGAAGATCGCCGACTGGCGCAGGGCCATGGCCGAAAGGCTGACAAAGGAACGCCGCCCTGACCTCTGGCGGGCTTACCGTGAGACCCACGGTAGGGACCCGGACGGAGACCGAGAGCTCTGAGGGCAGCACCACCTTCGCGGACCAACCGCGAGTGACATGGAGAATTGCGATGGACATGATCGCACAACTCGAGGCCGAACAGATCGCGGCCCTCGACAAGAAGATCCCCGACTTCAAGCCGGGCGACACGATCCGCGTGGGCTACAAGGTGACCGAAGGCACCCGCAGCCGCGTTCAGAACTACGAAGGCGTCTGCATCGCCCGCAAGAACGGCAGCGGCATCGCCGGCAGCTTCACCGTTCGCAAGATCTCGTTCGGTGAAGGCGTGGAACGGGTGTTCCCGCTCTACTCCACCAACATAGACTCGATCGAGGTCGTGCGCCGTGGCCGCGTGCGCCGTGCCAAGCTCTATTACCTGCGCTCGCGCCGGGGCAAATCCGCCCGGATCGCCGAGGACACCCACTACAAGCCCAAGGCCGAGGCGTAAGGAGCGGACCGATGAAAAAAGACCTGCATCCCGATTACCACATCATCGACGTCAAGCTGACCGACGGCACGATCATCCAGATGAAATCCTGCTACGGCAAGGAAGGCGATACGCTGGCGCTGGATATCGACCCGTCCGCGCACCCGGCCTGGACCGGCGGCTCGTCCCGCCTGATGGACACCGGCGGCCGTGTGTCGAAGTTCAAGAAGAAATACGAAGGCCTGGGCTTCTAAGCGAAGCTGCCTTTCCGTTGATGCGAACGCCGCCCCTTGGGGCGGCGTTTTCGTTTGCCGGATCGGTGGTGCCTTGCTTGCGCCCCAGTTGGACGACCACAGGCTTAAAACGACATACGCCGGTCACGAAGGACCGGCGCATTTCTGTCGCACAGAATTACTCTGACGGCTATCGGCGCTATTGCTGTTTCTCGACCCGCAGAACCTTGCCAACGGTGATCGCGATGATCGCGGCACCGAAACTGAACAGCGCCCCCATCTTCGCGGCATCCTGCACGTTGATCCCTTCCAGCGTCGTTCCGCCGGTGAAGGCGACCGAGGCGATGAACAGCGACACGGTAAAGCCGATGGCCGCGACGCAGCCGACGACGAACAGATCGGCTGTGCGCATACCCTGCGGCAGGCCAAGGCGCAGCGGATGTGCCGCCAGCCAACCGAAGACAAGAACCCCCACCGGCTTGCCGATCAGCAGCCCCGCGAGCACCAGCCATGTGGGCGTCCCGATAGACGAGAACTCCACCCCCGCATTGCACAGGCCGAAGAAGAACAGGATCACCTCGACCGGGTATTTCAGCATATGCTCGATCTGGTTCAACAGGTCCGTCAGGTACTGTTCGGCCTCCGAAAAGATGCCGAAGGCCCGGTCAGCATGGGGAATGGCCGGCACCACCGGCAAAAGGCCCAGCGCGGGGTGAAGCCCCGCCTCCTGAAACCCGTACCAGCTGACTGCACCGGCAACGGCATAGGGCCAGAAGCTGAGATACTTTCGCACCCAGCTTGAAACCGGGCGCAACTGGTCGCCCCGGTCCAGAATGCGCGGCAACCAGTTGAAGAAGACAAAGGTCGCCAGCGACGCCCCCGCCGATACGAGGAGCCACAAGGGCTGCAACTCGCCGGACGGATAGAAGACCGCAAGGATGATCAGCCCCGCCGCATCGTCGGCAATGGCCAGAAGCAGCAGGAACCGAACCGCGGGATGACCCGCGCCAAAGACGATACGACCAACGAGATAGGAAAATGCGATGTCGGTGGCGGTCGGGATGGCCCATCCGCGGGACACCGCATCGAACGTGTCAGACCCAAGGATCGCGGCCAGACCCAGATACACCGTGATCGGCCCCAGCATGCCCCCCGCCGTGGCAAACAACGGCGTTGCCGCCTTCTTGCCCCTCAAAGAGCCGTTCTTGAGGATGATGGCCTCCCACACCTCTTTCGCGGCGATGGCGAAGAAGAAAGCCATCAGAACGTCGTTGACGAGGTAATGGACCGTCAGCGTTCGGTGGATATGCCCCTCGACCTCATGCGCGTGGCCGATGAAGAAGTTGTCGATCAGAACGAACTCGACGAAGTCGTGGTAGGAATGGGGATGCAGGTTCACCCACGCCAGTGCCAAGACCGCGCCCCCGATCAGGAGCAGCGAATAGTTCGTGACGAAATTCCAGACGCGATACATGACCCCACCGACCCGCTAAGGACTTTCAGATTGGATAGTCGAACGGGCCATGAGGGGCAACCGCCCCTTTGGACGGGGACAGCCGTCAGGCGATCATGCCCCAGGTCAGGCCCGCAAGAACGGCACCCACACTGGCAAAGCCTACATAGGCGGCAAAAACCCGCGGCTTGACCAGCGCCCAGACCGCGATCGCAGCCGGAATACAACTGACACCGCCCGCAATTACGAAGGACATCGCCGCGCCATCGCTCATCCCCTGCCGCAGCAGGCTGTCGACCAGCGGCACCGCGGCATAGCCGTTCAGATAGGCCGGCCCGCCGACGATGGCGCCCAGCAGGATCGGCTTCAGCCCCTCGCCCCCCAGCACCGCCGCCACGGCGTCTGCCGGTACATAGTGCAGCATCAGCGCCTCGATCATGTAGGCAAGGGCCAGCCACTTGAACAGGAACAGCGCGTTTTCCTGTGCCGCTTCGCGGAACGTGGCGCGGCGGTCGGCATGCGCCCAGAATTTCCAGACCGGCTTCCCCTTGAAGTGGTCGGGACTGCCGCAGCCGCACCCACCGCTGGAACAGGTGGATTTCTTGGGGCGGAGCGGATCGGCAAAGATGCGGCTTTCGGCGAAGGTCATCGTCAGAAAGCCGCCCAGCATCCCGATAGAAATCGCCGCCACGGTCTTGGCCACGGCAAAACCGGTGCCAAGCGTCCCGGCCGTGATCAAGAACATCGCCGGGTCCATCAGCGGCGAGGAGAGCCAGAACGCCATGACCGCCGACAAGGGCGCCCCCACCGCCAGAAGCGCCGCGATGAAGGGGATGACCTCGCACGAACAGAAGGGCGACAGTCCGCCAAGCAGGGCGGCCAGCACGATCATCCGGCCGGTGCGTCCCTCGAACGCCTTGGCCAGAAGGCTCTCCGCCCCGCTGGCCTTCAGATAGGCGACCGCAAGCACGGCGAAGACGATGAAGGGCGCAGTATGGCCCAGCGCCCCCACCGCGAATTCCACGGTCGGCCATGTCTGCGGCGAATCAAACAGCGCGACCAGCAACGGGATCACGGGAATGGCCAGCCATGCCTTGTCGATCCGGCGCCAGAGCGCGGGCAGGCGGGCGGGAACTTGCGTCGTGTCAGCCATGGGCGTGATCCTCATGCGGGCAGGTGGCGTCGGCGCAGCATTCCGACAGCAGGAAGTCCGACAGCGCCTGCATCTCGGGATAGGCGGCCGCGGCACAGATGATCGACCGGCCCTGCCGCGTCTGCGTGACCAGCCCGGCCTGCGCCAGGATTTTCATGTGATGGGTCAGGGTGGACCCGGTGATCCCCGACCGCGCGCCCAACTGCCCGATCGGCAACCCCTCTGGCCCCGCCCGCACCAGTGTGCGCAGGACCGAAAGCCGCTGTTCGGATCCCAGCGCGGCAAAGGCAGAGGCCATGCGCGCAAGGGTCAGGTCGGGGAAGGCGGTCTGATTCATGGTTCAATATTTCTAGAAACGTCGAAATGAAATCAAGCCCCGATTTGCAGCTGCGCGGTTGACCGCCTAAGTCGTGTTCATGACCACCCCCCTTGACCATCTGCGCGACCAGACCGCTGCCTGCCGCCTCTGCGCCGATCGTTTCGCGGCCACCGCGACGGCCCATGCGCCGCGCCCGGTCCCGTGGTTCGCGCCGGGCGCACGTATCCTTGTCTGCGGACAGGCCCCGGGAATGCGGGTGCATCAGGCGGGCAAGCCGTTCTTCGATCCCTCCGGCGACCGGCTGCGGGACTGGATGGGGATCGACGCGGGCACCTTCTACGACCTTTCGCGGGTTTCGGTCTTGCCGATGAGCTTCTGCTTCCCCGGCTACAATGCCCGCGGTTCAGACCTGCCCCCGCCGCCACTATGCGCCGCGACGTGGCACGCCGGGGTGATGGCGGCATTGGGCGAGGTGCCGCTGGTCCTGCTGATCGGCGGCTATGCGCAGAAATGGCACCTTGGGGCCGCGGCCAAGGCGGGTGTCACGAAGACCGTCGCCGACTGGCAAGGCTTCGGCCCGCGCATCTTCCCCTTGCCTCACCCGTCATGGCGCAATACCGCGTGGCTGAAGCGCAATCCGTGGTTCGAGGCCGACCTCGTCCCCGCCCTGCGCGCCCGCGTGAACGAGGTACTGTCATGACCGAAGAAACCCCGCTGGATCAGGCCCACCGCGCGATGGTCGCGGCCCCGGACGAGACCGTGCCGCGCCTGCGCTATTTCGGGGCGCTGGCGGCGGCCGAGATGATCCTGCTGCTGGAGGCCGAAGCCGAGGGCGATCAGATCGTGCCTGCCGCCTTCGAGACCGAGGATGGCCAGGTCGTGCTCGCCTTCGACAGCGAAGAGCGTCTGACCGCCTTTACCGGCGCACCGTCCCCCTATGCCGCGCTGCCCGGCCGGGTGCTGGCGGACATGCTGGCCGGGAAGGGGCTGGGGCTGGGCGTGAATTTCGGGACGGACAGTGCCGAATTGCTGCCCGCAGAGGCCATCGACTGGTGGGCGCGGGTTCTGGCCACCCCGCCGGCCCCGGTCGACATGCGCCCAGAGGCGCTGACCCCGCCGCGCGATCTGAATGGGCCGCTGCTGATGGCCCTGCATGCCCATCTGGGCGCAATCGCGGGACTGGCTGAAAGCGCATGGCTGGCCGATCTGCGGGGGGACGATGGCAGCACCGGGGTATTTCTGGCCTTTTGCGGCGTGATGCCCGGCGCGGAAAACGCCATCGCACGCACGGTGTCCGACGCGGTGCGGTTCAGCGGGCTTGAGGACGGCGCGGTCGATGTCGCCTGTCTGGCCGCCGATGATCCCGTCGCGGTCGCGCTGGCCCGCTTAGGCGTGCGGATCGACCTGCCCGCCCCGGTGCAAGAACGGGTGTCCGTCGTGCCGGACCCAGACGCCCCGCCCCGCCTGCGATAACCGCGCTCAGTATCCCCGGTCGCGGTCGACCAGGTACAGGAACGGCTCCCCCGCCTCGCCGCGGCGGATGTTCTCGGCCACGACCCGCGCTGCGGTCGTCGCGCGGGTTTCCGACGCGATATGGGGCGTGACCGTCACCTGCGAATGCGCCCAGAACGGATGCCCTTCGGGCAGCGGCTCGACCCGGAAGACATCCAGCGTGGCATGCCCCACCTGCCCGCGATCAAGCGCTGCCAGCAGCGCGTCATCGTCGATCAGCGCCCCGCGACCGGGGTTGAGCAGCACGGCACCCTGCGGCAGCCAGCCCAGACGCTCGGCATCCATCAGCCCCTCCGTCTCTGCCGTCAGGGGCAGCAACAGCACGACGATCTCGGCCTGCGAAAGCACAGCGCGCAACCCGTCCGGCCCGTGCCGGCAGTCGATGCCGGGGATATCCCGCGCTGTCCGGCTCCACCCCAGCACCCGAAAGCGCAACGCGGCCAGCGCCTCGGCAGAGGCCCGGCCAAGGGCACCGAGGCCCAGCACGGCCACCCTCCGGTCACGGGCCAGGGGCGGCACCTGCGGCGCCCACGTCCGGTCGGCATTCAGAATGTACCGGTCGAGCCCGAGGTGATGGCGCAACACATGCCCCGTCACCCATTCGACCATGCCTTCCTCCAACCCCGCGTCGACCATCCGGCAGAGCGGCTGGGTCAGGGTCCGGTTCGTGACGATGGTTTCGACCCCCGCCCAAAGGCTGAGCACCGCGCGGCACCCGGTGAAGGGCGTAAAATCCTCCAGCCCGCCATTCGGGGCATAGACGATGTAATCCACGTCGCCGGGCCGGTCGGCCTTGGTCACCAGCCTCGCCGCGATCCCGGCCTCTGCCAGCGCGGTGGTCAGGGGCGCCTCATATTCCGCCCAGCGCCGGGCGGGCGCGGAAAACAGAACGGTCAGCACCTCACGCCCCCCGCGGCCGGTGGATATGGGCGCTTTGCACCAGCCCGAAAGCCACCATCAGCACCAGCATGGCCGACCCGCCATAGGACACAAGCGGCAGGGGCAGCCCCACCACGGGGGCCAGCCCCATGACCATCGACATGTTCAGCGCAAAGAACAGGAAAAAGGTCGAGGCGATCCCAAGCGTGAGCAGCGAGGAGAACCGGTCCCGGTTCTGCAACGCCGAGAACACGCAGAACAGGATGATCAGCACGTAAAGCGCCAGAAGCGATATGCCGCCGACAAAGCCGAATTCCTCCGCCAGCGTGGTGAAGATGAAGTCGGTGTGTTTCTCGGGCAGAAAGTTCAGCCGCGACTGCGTGCCCTGCATGAATCCCCGCCCGGCCCAACCGCCGGACCCCAGCGCGATCTTGGACTGGGTGATGTGGTATCCCGCCCCCAGCGGATCGGTGGAGGGGTCAAGAAACGTGTCGATCCGCCGATACTGGTAGTCTTTCAAAAGCTGCCATGGCGTGCCGCGGCTGAAGAACACCCCGGCCACCAGCCCCCCGCCCAGCACCACGACCACCGCGAAGTAGAGCCAGTGCACACCGGCGAGGAACATCATGATGGCCCCCCCGGCCATCAGCAGCAACGCAGTCCCAAGGTCGGGCTGGTTCAGCACAAGCCCCGTCGGGATCAGGATCAACAGCAGCGGGATCGCCACGAATTCCGGGCGCGACACGCGGCGGATATCCAGCCAGTCGTAATAGGCTGCCAGCATCATCACCAGCGTGATCTTCGTCACCTCGGAAGGCTGCAGCCGGAAGAAACCAAGGTCGATCCAGCGTTGCGCCCCCATCCCCACGGCGCCGAACAGTTCCACCCCCAACAGCAGGCAGATCGACAGCCCATAGGCCAGCGCCGCCATGTTCCGCCAGAACCAGATCGGCACAAAGGCCACGACGAACATCGCCACAAGGCCCAGCACGAAGCGTTTCATCTGCGGCTCTGCCCATGGCATCAGCGACCCGCCCGCAACCGAGTAGAGCATCATGAACCCGATCCCGGCCACGGCGCACAGCAGCAGGACCAGCGCCCAGTTGACGTAGAGCAGCTTGCTGAACCCTGTCGGCACCCGTTTGACGGTGTATTCAAGATAACTCATGCCCGGCTCCGCCCGCTGGAGGTCGGCGTGCCCGGATCGTCAAGCTCCAGCCCGCGGAACCGCTCCTCCACCTTCCAGCGCTGCGCCTTGGGATAGGCCGAAAGCGGCGGCACCCGGCCGTAGAGCGCCCGCAGCGTGATGTCGCGCGCCACGGGGGCCGCGGCACTCGACCCGCCGCCGCCATGTTCGACCACGACGGCCACGGCGATGCGCGGGCGCTCCACCGGGGCGAACGCCACGAACAGGGCATGGTCGCGCCGGTTCCACGGCAGGTCTTCGTTGCGGAAAACGCCGGCGGCGCGTTCGGCCGCCGTGATGTTGCGCACCTGGCTGGTGCCGGTCTTGCCGGCCATCTCCATCCCCTCGGCCACCACGCGGGAACTGCGCGCCGTGCCGCGGGTGGTGTTGACGACCGCGTCCATCGCGCGGCGGATGCGGATCAGGTTCGCCCGGCTGATATCCAGCGGTTCCCCCCGGCCGGACGGTTGTTCAACCCCGTCCACCGATTTGATCAGCCGCGGCCGGACGGCACGCCCCGTGGCGATCCGCGCGCTCATCACCGCCAGTTGCAGGGGGCTGGCCAGCACATAGCCCTGCCCGATCGCGGCATTCAGCGTGTCGCCGGGCAGCCAGTCCTCTCCATGTTTCTCGCGCTTCCACAACTTGTCCGGGGCGATCCCGGCCACCACGGCCGAAAGCGGCACGTCGTGACGCTCCCCCAGACCCAGCTTGCGGGCCATCGCGGCGATCTTGTCGATGCCCACCCGCTGACCGACCTCGTAATAGTAGACGTCGCAGGACTGCTGCAGGCTTTTCATCAGGTCGACATGGCCGTGCCCGCCCCGGCGCCAGCAGTGGAACCGTCGCCCGCCAACCGCCATGTAACCGGGGCACCAGACGGTTTCACCCGGGCCGATGGCGCCGTCTTCCAGCGCGGCAAGGGCCGTGACGACCTTGAAGGTCGATCCCGGCGGATAGGCCCCCTGCACCGCCTTGTTGGACAGCGGCCGATAGGGGTTTTCCGTCAGCGCACGATAGTCGGGCACAGAAATGCCGCGTACGAACTTGTTGGGGTCGAAACTGGGCGACGAGGCGATCCCGAGAAGATCGCCGTCTTCCAGATCGATGACCACGGCGGCGGCGCTTTCCTCCCCCAGCCGGGCCTGCATGAAGTTCTGCAAGCCGGCATCGACGGTCAGTTGCAGTTCCGATCCCGGCTGCCCCTCGATCCGGTCAAGCTCGCGGATCACCCGGCCAGCGGCGTTCACCTCGATTCGGCGGGTGCCGGCCTTGCCGCGCAGGTCCAACTCCGATTTCGCCTCGACCCCGGTCTTGCCGATCTGAAACCGCGGGATCTGCAACAGCGGATCGGGGTCCTCGATCTTGGACAGGTCATAGTCCGACACCGGCCCGACATAGCCCACCACATGGGCGAAATCCCGGCCCATGGGATAGTTGCGCGACATGCCGACCTCGGGCGAAATGCCGGGCAGCACCGGGGCGTTGACGGCCACGCTGGCCACGTCTTCCCACCGCATCCGGTCGGCGATGGTGACCGGCACGAAGGGGCTGTGGCGGCGGATTTCCTTCAAGGCCCGCTCCATCGTCTCCTCGTCGAGGGGCACCAGACGGTTCAGCCGCGCAAGCGCCTCGTCCGGGTCGCCGGCATCCTCGCGCACGATGACGATGCTGTAGTTCTGGTCGTTGTCGGCCACGATGTGACCGGTGCGGTCATAGATCAGCCCGCGCGCCGGGGCGATCAGACGGATATTGATCCGGTTTTCCTCGGCCAGCAGGCGGAACTGATCGGCCTGCGTGACCTGAAGATGACGCATCCGCAGGGCAAGGGCCGACACGAACAGGGCCTGCGCACCGCCGACCACAAGCGCCCGGCGCGTGATGCGGCGGCCGCTTTCCTCTGCATCGCGGGAGGTGCGCTTCATCGGATCATCCCCCGTGCCGACAGCGTGCCCGGGGTCTGCCGTTGCACGCGGAACCCGTAATGCGACAGGGCGGCGATGAAGGGATAGGCCAGAACCGTCAGAACCGCCTGCACGACCTGTCGGCCGAAATCGGCCTCGGGCACGGCGAACAGCCCCAGAACCAGCCCGTCACAAAGGAACACGGCCACGATGGCGGCCGCGGCGGTCAGCCATTCAGTACCAAAGGTCATCTCGCCCGTGCCGTATTGCCGGGACCGCAGGAACTCCGAACCCAAAAGAACGAACGCCGTCATCAGACCCGGCGGCCGCATCAACAGCATGTCGAGGCTGAGAAATACACCGGCAATCAGCCAGGCGGGCACGAAATCCGGCCGCCGTTGCAACCAGGCAAAGGTCAGGCACAGCATCCATTCCGGCCCCGGCAGGCGGCCCGGCCGGGTTTCCAGCGGCAGGATCATGACGACCGCGAAGACCGCCGCCCAAAGGCAAAAGACCGACCGGTAGATCCAACGCTCCAGCGTGAGGGGATCAACCATCGGTCGCCTCCGCCGACAGCCCGCCCGGCCGTGGGGCCACCAGGCTGCCTGGGTCGCGGACCGCCTCGCTCGGGTGGGAGCGCAGGACCCGCAGGAATTCAAGCCGCTCGTAATCGGCGGCAAGCCGGACCCGCTGGCGCTGATCGCGGCCCAGCGCCACATGCCCGACCAGAAGACCCGCAGGAAACACCCCCCCGTCGCCAGAGGAGATCACGCGGTCGCCGGGTCGCACTTGCTCGGGGTCTTCGACGAAATCCAGCACCGGCGCGGCGGAGTTGTCGCCCGCAAGAATCGCCCGCTGCCCCGAGGGCTGGATCGTGACCGGCACACGGCTATTGGAGTCGGTCAGCAGGATCACCCGCGCGGTCGAAGACCCGACCCCGAAATCCGCCCGACCAGCCCCAGACCGTCCGTCGTCGCCCAGCCATCTATGATCCCGTCGCGCGCGCCCACGTTCAGCAGCACCGACTGCCGGAAGGGCGACCCGGAATCGGCCATCACCACACCGGTCACATAGGTCAGCTTGGGGTCCAGACGCACCTTGTTGAGGTCAAGCAGTTTGGCGTTTTCCTGCTCCAGTTGAAGGGCGGCCTCTTTCCACGCCTTCATCTGCCGAAGCTCGCGCCGCAATTCCTGGTTCTGCTCTGCCAGACGGGCGTAGGACTGAAAGCCCTCGACCAGACGGGTCGTTTTCGTCACCGGGACAAGCACCCAGTCCATGCTGGACACGACCCGGTCCACCATCGCCGCGCGCACGCGTTCCACCCGCGGGCTGTCGATCCGCCAGAACACGAAAAGCGCCAGCAGGAACAGCACCAGCGTTCCGATCAGGATACGCCGGATCGGACGGGTGTAGTCTAGGGATGCGTTGCGGTCTGCGGCCAAGTCTGCCTCGCCTTCGCGCGGCGGTCGGGGTTAGCTTTCGTAGTCTATCACATGCCGAAGCTGTTTTTCGTATTCCAGCGCCTTGCCCGTCCCGAGTGCCACGCAGTTCATCGATTCATCGGCCACCGAGATGGCAAGGCCGGTTTGTTCCCGCAGCGCCAGATCCAGTTCCCCCAGCAGCGCGCCGCCCCCGGTCAGCATGACACCCCGGTCCACGATGTCGGCGGCAAGGTCGGGGGGCGTGGCCTCCAGCGCGGTCATCACCGCCTCGCAGATCTGCTGCACCGGTTCGGCCAGCGCCTCGGCAATCTGGGCCTGGTTGATCTCGATTTCCTTCGGCACACCGTTCAGCAGGTCACGCCCGCGGATATGCATCACCGCGCCGCGCCCGTCATCGGGCATCCGCGCGGAGCCGATGGAGGTCTTGATCCGCTCCGCCGTGGCCTCGCCGATCAGCAGGTTTTGCTGGCGCCTCAGGTAGTTCACCACCGCGTCGTCCATCCGGTCGCCGCCCACGCGCACGGAGCGCGCATAAACAATGTCGCCCAGGCTGAGAACCGCAACCTCGGTCGTGCCGCCGCCGATATCGACCACCATGCTTCCGGTGGGATCGGTGATCGGCATGCCCGCCCCGATAGCGGCCGAGATCGGTTCGGCGATCAGCCCTGCACGCCGGGCGCCTGCCGACAGGACAGACTGGCGGATGGCGCGCTTTTCAACCGGTGTCGCACCGTGGGGGACGCAGACGATGACCTTGGGCTTGGTAAAGGTGGTGCGCTTGTGAACCTTGCGGATGAAATACTTGATCATCTCTTCGGCCACGTCGAAATCGGCGATCACCCCTTCGCGCATGGGCCGGATCGCCTCAATGCTGCCGGGGGTCCGGCCCAGCATCAGCTTGGCATCCTCGCCCACGGCCAGAACTTGCTTGCGCCCGTCCTTGACGTGGAAGGCCACAACCGAGGGTTCATTCAGAATGATGCCGCGCCCCTTGACGTAGACCAGCGTATTGGCCGTACCAAGGTCGATCGCGATGTCCGACGAGAACAAACCGCCAAATCCTGCCATGCGTCGGGTCTTCCCTGCAAATTATAGTGGGCCCGCGAATCCCTGTCGGGGAGCGGGCCGTTCTGCTTATAGGGGTGCGTCGGGCGGGGGGTAAAGGCCCCGCAGCGCCAAATCAGCCGCTTTCCGCCACGCTTGGGCATCCGATGCGTTGCCGCCCGCGGCCGGCGATTCACGGCCCACCGGCGCATTGCCCGACCATCGCCGGAACCGACGTCCGTATGTCTGCTTCAGTGGCAGACAGGTCGGTCAGGGGCGCGAAGTCTTTCGCCTCAGTCCAAGACCGGCCAGTCCGGCAAGCAACAGCCCCATTGCGCCGGGCACCGGGACCGGCGCCGCCGAAACCGTGTATTCCAACGTCCAGTCATACTCTGCCGCGCCTTCCGCACTGGCCAGCCCCTGGCCGATCCCGAAGACATAGCTGTTCGCCCCCAACGGCATGAAAGACGCGTAAAGCGCCTTCGTTCCGTTCAGCACGGCGGTGTCGTTCTCGAAAATGGTGTTGGCCTCGAATATCCCCGACCCCGGCGCAAAGCCGGTCGGCCCAAATCCCGATATCGTCGCAACGAGGCTGTCCAGTTGCTGGCCCGCTGCAATCGTGAAGATGAAGACGTCCGAGGCATCCGCGCCCCCGATGCACAGGATATCCTGCCCATCGTTCTTGCAGTCACTTTGGATCGATCCCGAAACCGTATTGAGCCCCAGATCGAGCACGCCGACCGTATCCGTGACCGAATAGGGGTCGTTCGTGTTCTCGAAATCGCCGACATCGTTTTCCGAAATCGTGAGCGCAAATGCGCTGGACGCCAGCAAGGCAAGACCTGCACCGGCAAGGCCGGTTCTGACAATGGACTGCATGAATACCATTCCCCGTTCTGGTGATTTGAATAATTCAAATACCACGAAACCGGCGAATCGTCACTCAACCCAAGGGCTGCCTGAAAGGCGCTCACCTTCCCGACGGTGCCTTGGATCAGGGGCGTTGGGCCCGTGCCGCGGTCGCGTTGCGGCACGGGGCGTCGCACGGAAGGCTCAGGCGGTTTGGATTTCGCTCTCCGGCTTGGTCTTTTCGCGACGCACCATCAGGCGGTTGATCGCGTTCACATAGGCCTTGGCGCTGGCCACCACCGTATCGGTGTCCGATGCCTGACCCGTTGCGATATGGCCCGCCTCCTGCAACCGCACGCTGACCGTGGCCTGCGCGTCGGTACCGCCGGTGACCGCATGCACCTGGTAAAGTTCCAGATGGCCATTGTGCGGCACCAGTTGCTTGACCGCGTTGAAGGTAGCGTCCACCGGCCCGTCGCCCTGCGCGGTGACCCGGTGTTCCTTGCCGTCGATGGACAGGATCAGGTCGGCCGATTGCGGCGCCTCGGTCCCGCAGATCACGCGCAGGAACTGCACCTGTATCCGGTCGTGGGAGGCGTCGAGGTCGCTGTCGCGCATCAGCGCGATCAGGTCGTCGTCATAGACCTCTTTCTTGCGGTCGGCGAGCGCCTTGAACCGCACGAACACGTCCTTCAGCTGGTTGTCGCCCAGATCGTAGCCCAGTTCCTTCATCTTGGCGCGCAGCGCCGCGCGGCCCGAATGCTTGCCCATCACCAGGTTGGTGGCGTTCAGCCCGATATCCTCGGGGCGCATGATCTCAAACGTTTCGGCGTTCTTCAGCACGCCGTCCTGATGGATGCCGGATTCATGCGCAAAGGCGTTCTTGCCGACCACGGCCTTGTTGTACTGCACCGCAAAGCCCGACACGGTCGCGACCTTGCGGGACAGCCCCATGATCTTGGTCGTGTCGATGCCGGTGGCGTAGGGCATGATGTCGTTGCGCACCCGCATCGCCATCACCACCTCTTCCAGGGCCGTGTTGCCCGCACGCTCGCCAAGCCCGTTGATGGTGCATTCGATCTGGCGCGCCCCGGCCTCGACCGCGGCGAGCGCATTGGCCGTCGCCATGCCCAGATCGTTATGGCAGTGGGTGGCGAAGACGATTTCGTCCGCACCCGGCACCCGTTCCAGCAGCATGGCGATCAGGTCCGCGCTCTCGCGCGGCGCGGTGTAACCGACCGTGTCGGGGATGTTGATCGTGGTGGCGCCGCATTTGATCGCCATTTCAACGACCCGGCACAGATAGTCATGTTCCGTCCGCGTGGCGTCCATCGGCGACCATTGCACGTTGTCGCAGAGGTTCCGGGCGTGCGTCACGGTCGCCTCGATCCGCTCCACCATCTCGTCCTGCGTCAGCTTGGTGATGTCGCGATGGAGCGGCGAGGTGCCGATGAAGGTGTGGATGCGGGGGTGCTTGGCGTGCTGCACCGCCTCCCACGCGCGGTCGATATCGGGGAACTGCGCACGGGCCAGCCCGCAGATCACGGCGTTCCGCGATTGCTTGGCGATATCGCGCACCGCCTCGAAATCCCCTTCGGAGGCGATGGGAAAGCCCGCCTCGATGATGTCCACGCCCATGTCGTCCAGCATGGAGGCGATCTCCAGCTTCTCGTCATGGGTCATGGTCGCGCCGGGGCTTTGTTCGCCGTCACGCAGCGTCGTGTCGAAAATCAGGACGCGGTCCTGTTGCGGGGTATCGGTCATGGCTTTGTCTCTTTCCTGTTCCTTAGCCTTGGGCTGCAATGGCGCGGGGCTGGCATCCTCTGAGCGGTCGCGCCGGAACGGCACGCTCAGAGGCGGCTAAGGAGAAGCAGAAGGCCAAGGGGCAGCACGCGCAGGGGCGCGGCAGCAGGGGGGATATGTCCTTGGCGGGTCATGCGCGGCAGTATAGGCGCAGCTTTGGTTAAGGGGAAGTGCATTTTCGCATGCGAAACTTTCACGGGGCGCCCCGCCCCGAAAACCGATGGCCTGCGGGCGCGGTGGTGCGGTATCAGCGGGACAACCTTGCAAGCCCCCTTTCCGGGACCCGCCATGATCGACCCGACCTTCATCGACCTTTACTGCGAACGCACCGGCCCCGGTTTCTGGGACGAGCCGTGGAACGCGCTGACCAACATGGCCTTTCCGGTCGCGGCCCTTGTGGCATGGGGGCTTGCACATCGGCGCGGTGACGGCGATTGGCCCGAGCGGGCCGTGATCGCGATGGGCGGGCTGATCGGGGTCGGCTCCTTCCTGTTTCATACCTTCGCGACGCCCTGGTCCGAATGGGCCGACGTCGTCCCGATCTGGGGCTTCGTCGCGGCCTTTATCCTGCTGACGATCTATCGCCTGACGGGGGAAAGCCCGCTGCGCACCCTGCGCATCGCGGCAATTGCCGGGGGCGTGACCGTGGGCCTGTTCCTTCTGACCGGGCAGGATCGGATCACGGGGCCGGAGGCGCCGGCCGACCTATTCAACGGATCGCTCCAGTATCTGCCAGCATTGGTGGCGCTTGTCGTATTTGCAGGCCTTGCCCTGTGGCGCGGCCATCCCGCGCGCCTGCTGCTGGCCGGGGCGACGCTGACCTTCCTGATGTCACTCGGCTTTCGCACCGTTGACCTGACCGCCTGCGCAGCCACCGGGATCGGCACGCATTTCCTGTGGCACCTGCTGAACGGTCTGATGATCGGGCTGCTTCTGTCGGCATTGGTCCTGCACCTGCCACCGCGCCGGGGTGCGCCCTTGCCTTCCGGGCGCGCGCCCTAGCTGACAGGGCGCGAAAGGACGGGCATGGATCGGGCACTTATCATCGGCGCCAGTGGCGGTATCGGGCAGGCCATCTGCACTGCGCTGACGGCGCAGCACGGTGTGGCGGTTAACGGCCTGTCGCGGCGTGAGGATGGGTTGGACGTGACCGACGAGACCAGCATTGCGCGGTGTCTTGCCGCGATCGACGGGCCGTTCGACCTGATCTTGGTGGCGACGGGCATTCTGGAGGGGGCCGGACACCCCCCGGAAAAGGCGCTGAAGGAGGTCAGCGCGGCCCAGATGGCCGACCAGTTCGCGGTGAACGCAATCGGCCCGCTTCTGGTGCTGAAGCACGCACTGCGCCTGATGCCGCGCGACCGGCGCAGCGTGATCGCGGTTCTGTCGGCACGGGTCGGCTCCATCGGGGATAACCGGCTGGGGGGATGGTATTCCTACCGCATGGCCAAGGCGGCGTTGAACCAGGGGCTGCACACCGCGGCCATCGAACTGGGCCGCACCCATAAACGGGCGATCTGCGTCGCGCTGCATCCCGGTACCGTGCGCACCCCATTCACCGCGGACTACGCCGCAAGGCACAAGACCGTCGCGCCAGAGGAGTCAGCGACCAACCTCTTGCGTGTCATCGACGGCCTGACACCGAAGGACTCCGGCGGGTTCTTCGACTGGGCTGGAAAGCCGGTGCCGTGGTGAGCCGGCTTGTCCTGATCCTTGGCGATCAGTTGTCGCCCGGCGTGTCGGCGCTGCAGGCCGCGGACAAATCCTCCGACCTTGTCGTCATGGCCGAGGTGATGGACGAGGCGTCCTATGTCCGCCACCACCCCAAGAAGATCGCCTTCCTTTTTGCCGCCATGCGCAAATTCGCACGCGTCCTGGAAGCGGATGGCTGGCGCGTCGCCTATACCCGGCTGGATGACCCCGAGAACGCGCAGAGCATCCCCGCAGAGCTGCTGCGCCGGGCCGAGGCCGAGGGCGCGCAGGAGGTCCTAGCCACCGAACCGGGCGAATGGCGATTGATCGAGGCGCTGTCGGACCTGCCGATCCCCGTGCATCAGCACCCCGACGACCGGTTCATCTGTTCGCACGCGGAATTCGACCGCTGGGCCGAGGGACGCAAGAGCCTGCGGATGGAGTATTTCTATCGCGAGATGCGCCGCAAGACCGGCCTGTTGATGGACGGGGACGAGCCGGCGGGCGGCAAGTGGAACTTCGACCACGACAACCGCAAACCGGCGCAGGACGACCTGTTCCGGCAAGGGCCGCTGAAATTCGACCCCGACGAGACCGTGGAAGAGGTTCTGACCCTTGTCGAGCAGCGGTTCCCGGACAATTTCGGCGCCCTGCGCCCGTTCTGGTTCGCCACCGATGCCGATCAGGCGGAACGGGCCTTCGAACACTTCATGGAACACGCCCTGCCCTGTTTCGGCGACTATCAGGATGCGATGCTGGAAGGCGACCGGTTCCTCTGCCACGCGGTGATCGCGCCCTATCTGAACGCCGGTCTTCTGGACCCGCTGGACATCTGCCGCAGGGCCGAGGCCGCCTATCGTTCGGGCCACGCACCGCTGAACGCGGTGGAGGGCTTCATCCGGCAGATCATCGGCTGGCGTGAATATGTCCGCGGCATCTATTTCCGCGAGGGCCCCGACTATCCGCGCCGCAATGCGCTGAACCACCAGCGCAAGCTGCCCGCCCTGTACTGGGGGGCCGAAACCCGGATGAATTGCCTGGCCCATGCCGTTGCCCAGACGCGGGACGACGCCTATGCCCACCATATCCAGCGGCTGATGGTGACGGGTAATTTCGCCCTGCTGGCCGGGATCAGCCCGACGGAATTGCACGAGTGGTACCTGTCCGTCTACGCCGATGCCTATGAATGGGTCGAGGCCCCCAATACCGTGGGGATGAGCCAGTTTGCCGATGGCGGGATCATCGCGTCCAAACCCTATGTCTCCTCCGGCAACTATATCAGCAAGATGTCGGACTACTGCCGGGGCTGCCACTACGCCGTGACGAAGAAGACCGGCGACGGCGCCTGCCCGTTCAACCTGCTGTACTGGTATTTCCTGAACCGCCACCGCGACCGGTTTCAGGGCAATCCGCGCATGGCGCAGATGTACCGGACATGGGACAGGATGGACGCGAAAAAACGAGAGGTCATCCTGGCCGAAGCCGACGCCTTTCTGGACCGGATGAGCAAGGGCGAAACCGTCTGATCCTGCGCCAGGGCCGCACCATGCGCTGCGACCGATCTTCCCATAATCCTTCGACGGAAAAAATTCTTCTTGGAGATTCGGCCCGCGATGGGCAATCATTCATCCCAATATATTAACGGCGGATCTGCATTTTGTCCCGGTGACTTAGGGCAAGCAAAGGCCGCCACCAGGGAGGAGGAAAAACATGGCACATGTGGTCGTCTTGGGGGCCGGTCTGGGGGGGACCCTTCAGGCCTATGAACTGAAGGAAACCTTGTCGAAGGACGACAAGATCACCGTCATTTCGAACAAGTCCTATTTCCAGTTCACGCCGTCCAATCCGTGGGCGGGCGTCGGCTGGCGCAAGAAAGGCGACATCACGGTCGAGCTTGCGCCGGTGATGTCGCGACGTGGGATCGAGTTCATTTGCGACGGCGCCAAGCGGTTGCATCCCGACGAGAACAAGATCGAACTCGAAAGCGGGCGGTTCGTGAGCTACGACTACCTCGTGATCGCCACGGGGCCGGAATTCGCCTTCGACGAGATCCAGGGCTTCGGCCCCGACGGGCATACCCATTCCGTCTGCTCGATTGAACATGCCGCGGAATCCGGTGACAAATGGGATGACTTCTGCGCCAATCCCGGCCCGATCGTCGTGGGTGCGGTGCAGGGCGCGTCCTGCTTTGGTCCGGCCTATGAATACGCGATGACCATCGACACCGACCTGCGCAAGCGCGGGATCAAGCACAAGGTGCCGATGACCTTCGTCACCTCTGAACCCTATATCGGCCATCTGGGCCTAGGCGGCGTGGGCGACACGAAGGGCCTGCTTGAATCGCTGATGCGCGACCGCGACATCGAATGGATCACCAATGCCAAGGTCGACAAGTTCGACCCCGACAAGGTCTTCGTCACCGAATTCGACGAGGACGGCAACGAGAAGAAGAAGCACGAGATCCCCTTCAAGTATTCGATGATGCTGCCAGCCTTCCGCGGCATTCCGGCCGTGCGCGATATCGAGGGGCTGGTAAACCCCCGCGGCTTCATCATCACCGATGAATTCCAGCGCAACCCGAAATATCCCAACATCTACGCCATCGGCGTGTGCATCGCCATCGCCCCGCCCAAGGCCACCCCCGTGCCGACCGGCGTGCCCAAGACCGGCTTCATGATCGAAAGCATGGTGACGGCCACCGCGCACAACCTGCCGCGGGTGATCGCGGGCGGTGAGCCGTTCGAGAAGCCGACATGGAACGCCCTTTGCCTTGCCGATTTCGGCAACCGGGGAGCGGCGTTCCTTGCCATGCCGCAAAACCCGCCGCGGAACCTCAACTGGGCGTCCCAGGGGCGCTGGGTCCATTGGGCGAAACTGGCGTTCGAGTGGTATTTCATGCGCAAGGTCCGTACCGGGATCAGCGAACCGATCTATGAAAAGATGATCATGCGGATGCTGCGGATCACCAAGCTGAAGGCCTGATCGGTCCACGCAACGCTTTTCAAGTCATCAACGCGCCCGTGCCGCCCGCCGGCCGGGCGCTTTTTCTGTGCGGGTCTTACTCTGCCACGTGGGTCGGGGCGGGTCGGAAGACATCCCGCCTGCGGAACAGCCGCAGGTAGAGTTCCAGAAGCGCGAGATAGGGCAGGTAAAACGCGAAGGTCTGCACCCGGTCGAAGGCGCCCCGGAAATCGTCCGTCATGGCGGCCCCGCCGGTGACCCCCACCCAAAGCCCGTAATGCACCCGAAACAGCCATGATCCCAGCGCCAAAACCACCAGCCGCAAGGCCCAGTCCCGATGCGCGGGGTCGCGGCGGCGGGCAAGGCGTACGGTCTGGAGCGCGGCCAACACCATCAGGGCCCCGTATAGTCCGAAGCCCGCATTCATAAGGGGGCCGCCGATAGTCCCCTGCTGCGCGATATAGACCAAACCCGCGACGCCCGTTCCAAGGGCAAGCGATGCGACCGCATAGCCCAGAGCGCGATGCTGCCACGGAACGCGCCGCCACACAAGCCCGAGAAGCTGGAGCGGCGCCAGACAGGTCAACAAACCACCCACCACCATATGGCCGTAGAGCGCGACATTCGAGACCGGCGCCCCCGCGTGGAACAGGCGCGTGGCTTGCTCCTCCGGGTCGGCGATACTGAGCCCGCGGCCGACCGAATACGCGACGAACCACCAGACGCCGAGGATCAGCAAGACCACCGCGGCGACCGAAAGGGCGGCAAGCCCCGTATCCTTCACCCTTTGGCGCGATGGCATGGCGGTCATGCGTCGGTTTCCCTGTCGCGAACGCCCCAAGGATAGCGGGCCGATGGGGCCGGTCAAACCGCGCCGCCCCTTCAAACGCAAGACGCCCCCGCCGTGATCGACGGGGGCGTCCTGATACCCAGGTCAGCCGGCGATTGTTACTCGCGGCTTTCCGGCGTTTCCACGAGGCCCAGATCGTCTGGATCGATGTCGTCATAGGACGCCATCGGCGCGGCAAGGGCGGCTGCGGCTTCCGATTCCGACTGGCGCGCGTCGATCACCTTCTGGTCGCGCTCGGCCGCGATGCGGCGCACCTTCTGGCTTGCCCCGCCGGTGCCCGCCGGGATCAGCCGGCCGACGATGACGTTTTCCTTCAGGCCCACCAGCTTGTCGCGCTTGCCCTGAACCGAAGCCTCGGTCAGCACCCGCGTGGTTTCCTGGAAGGAGGCGGCAGAGATGAAGGACCGGGTCTGCAACGAGGCCTTGGTGATACCCAGCAGGATCGGCTCTCCCTCGGCCGGCCGCACGCCCTTGGCGAGCGCCTTCTCGTTGGCCTCGTCGAACTCGGCCTTGTCCACGGTCTCCCCCTTGAGGAGCGTGGTGTCGCCCGAGTCGAGGATCTCCCACTTCTGCAGCATCTGGCGAACGATCACCTCGATATGCTTGTCGTTGATCTTCACGCCCTGCAGACGATAGACGTCCTGCACCTCGTCGATCATGTAATCGGCCAGCGCCTCGACCCCCATGATCGACAGGATGTCGTGCGGCGCGGGGTTGCCATCCATGATGTAGTCGCCCTTCTGCACGAAGTCGCCTTCCTGCACCGGGATGTGCTTGCCCTTGGGCACCATGTATTCCACGGGCTCCAGCGTGTCGTCCGCAGGCTCTATGCTGATCCGCCGCTTGTTCTTGTAGTCGCGGCCGAAGCGGACATAGCCGTCGATCTCGGCAATGATCGCGTGGTCCTTGGGACGGCGTGCCTCGAACAGTTCCGCCACCCGCGGCAGACCGCCGGTGATGTCCTTGGTCTTGGCGCCCTCGCGCGGAATACGTGCAACCACGTCACCGGCCTTGATATCCTGCCCGTCCTCGACCGACAGGATCGCGTCGACCGACATCGGGTAGGTCACAGGGTTGCCGTTGTCCGCGCGCACCGGTTCCCCGGTCGCCGGGTCGACGATCAGGATCTCGGGCTTGAGGTCGTTGCCCTTGGGCGCCGCGCGCCAGTCGGACACGATCTTCTGGGTCATGCCGGTGGCGTCGTCGGTATCTTCCCGCACCGAGATACCGGTGGTCAGGTCGATGAACTTCGCCACGCCCGCCTTCTCGGCGATGATCGGCAGGGTATAGGGGTCCCATTCGAAGAGCTTGTCGCCCCGGTTGACCGCCTGCCCCTCGGACACGAAGATCTTTGTGCCATAGCCGACCTTGTGGCTGACGCGTTCCACCCCGTTGTCGTCGATGATGGCCACCTGCATGTTGCGGCCCATGACGATCTTTTCACCGGCTGCGTTTTCCAGCAGGTTGGGGTTGCGGAACTCGATCTTGCCTTCCTGGCTGGCTTCCTGGAACGACTGCTGACCACCCTGCGCGATGCCGCCGATGTGGAAGGTCCGCATCGTCAGCTGCGTGCCGGGTTCACCGATCGACTGCGCCGCGATGATCCCCACGGCCTCGCCGACATTGACCATGGTGCCGCGGGCAAGGTCGCGCCCGTAGCAGGCAGCACAAACGCCTTCCTCCGCCTCACAGGTCAGGGGCGAACGGATCCGAACAGCGGCAAGCCCGGCCTTTTCGATGGCGTCGGCCTTGCGTTCGTCGATCAGTTCGTTGCGGCTGACGATCACCTCGTCGGTGCCGGGTTTCAGCACGTCTTCGGCCGCGACGCGGCCCAGCAGGCGTTCGGCCAGCGAGGCCACGACCTCACCGTCATTGACCGCCGCTTCGCAGGTGATCGCGTTGTCGGTGCCGCAATCGTGGCTGCGCACGATGCAGTCCTGCGCCACGTCCACAAGACGCCGGGTCAGATAGCCCGAGTTCGCGGTCTTCAGCGCGGTATCGGCCAGACCCTTCCGGGCGCCGTGGGTGGAGTTGAAGTACTCCAGCACGGTCAGGCCTTCCTTGAAGTTCGAGATGATCGGCGTCTCGATGATCTCGCCCGACGGTTTGGCCATCAGGCCGCGCATGCCGCCCAACTGCTTCATCTGCGCCGGGGACCCCCGGGCGCCGGAGTGGGACATCATGTAGACCGAGTTGGGTTCCTGTTGCCGGCCTTCGTCGTCCAGCTTGACGGAAGAGATCTCCTCCATCATCGCGGCGGCCACCTCGTCAGAACATTTCGACCATGCATCGACGACCTTGTTGTACTTCTCACCCTGGGTGATCAGGCCGTCCATGTATTGCTGTTCGAATTCCTTGACCTGGTCGCGCACACCCTCGACGATGGGCCATTTCTTCTCGGGGATGACCATGTCGTCCTTGCCGAAGGAAATGCCCGCCTTGAATGCCTCGCGGAAGCCAAGCCCCATGATCTGGTCGCAGAAGATGACCGACTCTTTCTGGCCGCAATAGCGGTAGACGGTGTCGATGACCTGCTGCACCTCTTTCTTCCGCAAAAGGCGGTTGACCAGAGAGAACGGGGCCTTGGCATTCATCGGCAGAAGCGCGCCCAGCCGCACACGGCCCGGCGTGGTTTCAAAGCGCATCAGCACTTCGTTGCCGTGTTCGTCGATCTGCTTGATCCGCGCGGTGATCCTGGCGTGCAGGTGCACCGCACCGGAATCGAGCGCGTGCTGAACCTCGTCCACATCGGCGAAGGCCATGCCCTCGCCCTGCATGCCCTGCCGTTCCATCGTGATGTAGTAAAGGCCGAGGATCATGTCCTGCGACGGCACGATGATCGGCGCGCCGTTCGCGGGGGACAGAACGTTGTTGGTCGACATCATCAGCACCCGCGCCTCAAGCTGGGCTTCGAGGCTGAGGGGAACGTGCACGGCCATCTGGTCGCCGTCGAAGTCGGCGTTGAACGCCGAGCAGACCAGCGGGTGAAGCTGGATCGCCTTGCCCTCGATCAGCGTGGGTTCGAACGCCTGAATGCCCAGACGGTGCAGCGTGGGGGCGCGGTTCAGCAACACGGGGTGTTCACGGATCACCTCGTCCAGGATGTCCCAGACTTCGGGACGTTCCTTTTCAACCAGCTTTTTCGCCTGCTTGACGGTGGAGGACAGCCCCTTTGCCTCAAGCCGCGAATAGATGAACGGCTTGAAGAGTTCGAGTGCCATCTTCTTCGGCAGACCGCACTGGTGCAGCTTTAGTTCCGGCCCGGTCACGATGACCGAGCGACCCGAAAAGTCGACCCGTTTGCCCAGAAGGTTCTGACGGAAGCGGCCCTGCTTGCCCTTCAGCATGTCGGAGAGCGATTTCAGCGGCCGCTTGTTGGCGCCGGTGATCACCCGCCCGCGCCGGCCGTTGTCGAACAGCGCATCCACGGCCTCTTGCAGCATCCGCTTTTCGTTGCGGACGATGATGTCGGGCGCGCGCAGTTCGATCAGCCGTTTCAGACGGTTGTTACGGTTGATGACGCGGCGGTAGAGTTCGTTCAGGTCCGAGGTCGCGAACCGGCCGCCGTCCAGCGGCACCAGCGGGCGCAGTTCCGGCGGGATCACCGGGATCACGGTCAGGACCATCCATTCCGGACGGTTGCCGGATTCGAGGAAGCTTTCGACAACCTTCAGCCGCTTGATGATCTTCTTGGGCTTCAGTTCGCCGGTGGCTTCTTTCAGTTCCTCGCGCAGACGCTCGGCCTCGGCCTCAAGGTCGATCTGGGCCAGCATCTCGCGGATCGCCTCGGCCCCAATGCCGGCGGTGAAGGCATCTGCGCCGTACTGGTCCTGCGCGTCCAGATACTCTTCCTCGGTCATCATCTGGCCGTAGGTCAGGTCGGTCAGACCCGGCTCGATCACGACGTAGTTTTCGAAATAGAGGACGCGTTCCAGATCGCGCAGCGTCATGTCCAGCATCAGACCGATGCGGGAGGGCAGCGATTTCAGGAACCAGATATGCGCCACGGGCGCGGCCAGTTCGATATGGCCCATACGCTCGCGCCGGACCTTCTGAAGCGTGACCTCGACGCCGCATTTCTCGCAGACGACGCCGCGGTATTTCATCCGCTTGTATTTGCCGCACAGACACTCGTAGTCCTTGATCGGGCCAAAGATACGCGCGCAGAACAGCCCGTCACGCTCGGGCTTGAAGGTCCGGTAGTTGATGGTCTCGGGCTTCTTGATCTCGCCGTAGGACCAGCTGAGGATCCGCTCCGGGCTTGCCAGCGAGACCTTGATCTCGTCGAACTGCTTGGGCGCGGCCAGCGGGTTGAAAGGGTTGGTGGTCAGTTCCTGGTTCATCTCTCGATCCTTGGATGGGTGCGGGGAAGGTGGGGCCGGTCAGGCGGCCCCTATTCGTCTTCCTCCGCATCCAGGAGTTCCATGTTGAGCCCGAGGCCGCGGACTTCCTTCACCAGAACGTTGAAGCTCTCCGGCACGCCGGCCTCGAAATTGTCCTCACCCTTGACGATCGACTCGTACACCTTGGTCCGGCCCGCCACGTCGTCCGACTTCACCGTCAGCATCTCTTGCAGGGTGTAGGCGGCGCCATAGGCTTCCAAGGCCCAGACCTCCATCTCGCCGAAGCGCTGACCGCCGAACTGGGCCTTGCCGCCCAGCGGCTGCTGCGTGACAAGACTGTACGGCCCGGTCGAGCGCGCGTGGATCTTGTCGTCCACAAGGTGGTGCAGCTTCAGCAGGTACTTGACGCCGACGGTGACGGGGCGCGCGAACTGCTCGCCCGTGCGGCCGTCATACACGACGGACTGGCCCGACTGGCTGAAGCCCGCGCGGATCAGCGCATCGTTCACGTCCGGTTCCTTCGCCCCGTCGAAAACGGGGGTCGCGATCGGCACACCGCGGGTCACGGTCGAGGCGGATTCAACCACCTGACCCTCATCCATACCGGCAATGACGGACTCGTAGACCTCGTCACCATAGGCCAGGCGCATCGCCTCGCGCACCGGGGTCAGATCGCCGGAGCGCTTGTATTCGCCCAGCGCGTCGTCGATCTTGAGCCCCAGACCACGCGCGGCCCAGCCCATATGGGTTTCGAGGATCTGGCCCACGTTCATCCGCGAGGGCACGCCCAGCGGGTTCAGCACCAGATCGACCGGCGTGCCGTCCTGCAGGAACGGCATGTCCTCCATCGGAACAACGCGGGAGATCACACCCTTGTTGCCGTGCCGCCCGGCCATCTTGTCGCCCGGCTGCAGCTTCCGTTTGACCGCGATGAAGACCTTGACCATCTTCATCACGCCCGGCGGCAGGTCGTCGCCCCGGCGCACCTTCTCGACCTTGTCCTCGAAGCGGTGTTCCAGCGCACGCTTCTGCGCCTCGAACTGCGCGTTCAGGGCCTCGACCTGTCCGGCGTCTTCCTCGTTCTCCAGCGCAAGCTGCCACCACTGGCCCTTGGACAGGCCGTCCAGAAGGGCCTCATCGATGGTCGAGCCCGGGCTCACGCCCTTCGGCCCCTTCACGGCAACCTTGCCAAGGATCATCGACTTCAGACGGGCATAGATGTTGCGCTCCAGGATCGCCTGTTCGTCGTCCCGGTCGCGGGCAAGGCGTTCGACCTCTTCCCGCTCGATCTGCAGGGCGCGTTCATCCTTGTCGACGCCGTGGCGGTTGAACACCCGGACCTCGACGACGGTGCCGAAATCGCCCGGCGGCAGCCGCAGCGAGGTATCGCGCACATCCGACGCCTTTTCACCGAAGATCGCGCGCAGGAGTTTCTCCTCCGGCGTCATCGGGCTTTCGCCCTTGGGGGTGATCTTGCCGACAAGGATGTCGCCCGGCCCCACTTCGGCGCCGATATAGACGATCCCCGCCTCGTCGAGGTTGCGCAGCGCTTCCTCGCCCACGTTCGGGATGTCGCGGGTGATCTCTTCCGGCCCGAGCTTGGTGTCGCGGGCCGCAACCTCGAATTCCTCGATATGGATCGAGGTGAAGACGTCATCGCGTGCGATGCGTTCCGAGATCAGGATCGAGTCTTCATAGTTGTAGCCGTTCCACGGCATGAACGCGACGATCACGTTCTTGCCGAGCGCAAGCTCACCCATATCCGTGGAGGGGCCGTCGGCGACGACCTCACCCTTGATCACCGTGTCGCCCACCTTCACCAGAGGTTTCTGGTTGATGCAGGTGTTCTGGTTGGAACGCTGGAACTTCCGCAGGCGGTAGATGTCCACGCCGGGATCGCCGGGTTCCAGATCCTCGGTTGCCCGGATCACGATCCGCTGTGCATCTACCTGGTCGATGATGCCGCCGCGTTTCGCCATGATCGCGGCGCCGGAATCCTGCGCGACGACCCGTTCGATGCCGGTCCCGACAAACGGCGCGTCGGCCTGCAGCAGAGGCACGGCCTGCCGCTGCATGTTCGAGCCCATAAGTGCGCGGTTGGCGTCGTCATTTTCAAGGAACGGGATCAGCGAGGCCGCGACCGACACCAACTGTTTCGGCGACACGTCGATCAGGTCCACGCTTTCGCGCGGTGCCATGGTGTATTCACCCGCCTGGCGGGTGTTCACCAGTTCGTTCTCGAACCGGCCCTCGGCATCAAGATGCGCGTTGGCCTGGGCCACGGTGTGCCGCATTTCCTCGGTCGCAGACATGTAGTGGACCTCGTCGGTCACCTGCCCGTCCTTGACCATGCGATAGGGCGTTTCGATGAAGCCGTACTTGTTGACACGCGCAAAGGTCGCCAGAGAGTTGATCAGGCCGATGTTCGGACCTTCCGGCGTTTCGATCGGGCACATGCGGCCGTAATGCGTCGGGTGCACGTCGCGGACTTCAAAGCCCGCACGCTCCCGCGTCAGACCGCCCGGGCCAAGCGCCGACAGACGGCGTTTGTGGGTGACTTCCGACAGCGGGTTGGTCTGGTCCATGAACTGCGACAGCTGTGAGGAGCCGAAGAATTCGCGCACCGCGGCCGCGGCCGGTTTCGCATTGATAAGGTCCTGCGGCATCACCGTGTCGATTTCGACCGACGACATGCGTTCCTTGATCGCGCGTTCCATCCGCAGCAAGCCGACGCGGTACTGGTTCTCCATCAGCTCGCCGACCGAGCGCACCCGGCGGTTGCCGAGGTGGTCGATATCGTCGACCTCACCCTTGCCGTCGCGCAGCTCCACCAGCGCCTTGATGCAGGAGATGATGTCTTCCTTGCGCAGCGTCCGCTGGGTGTCGGGCGCGTCGAGGGCAAGTCGCATGTTCATCTTCACCCGGCCGACGGCGGAAAGGTCATAGCGCTCGCTGTCGAAGAACAGCGAGTCAAACAGCGCGGTCGCGGCCTCGACGGTGGGCGGCTCGCCCGGGCGCATGACGCGGTAGATGTCCATGAGCGCGGTTTCCCGACTCATGTTCTTGTCCTGCGCCATGGTGTTGCGGATGTAGGGGCCGACATTGATGTTATCGATGTCGAGCACTGGGATCTCGGTGACGCCGGCATCCAGCAGATCCTTCAGCGTACCGCCGGTGACCTCGCCATCCTTGTCCACGTCCCAGGTCAGTTCATCCCCGGCCTCGACATAGATCGCGCCGGTTTCCTCGTTGATGATATCCTTGGCGACGTAACGGCCGACGATATGGTCGAACGGCACCAGCAATTCGGTGACGTTGCCTTCCTCGATCAGCTTCTTGACCTGCCGCGGCGTGACCTTGTCACCGGCCTTACAGATCACCTCGCCCGTGCCGGCATCGACAAGATCGTAGGTCGGGCGCGTGCCGCGCACACGCTCGGGGAAGAACCGGGTGACCCAGCCGCGGTTCTTTTCCAGCTTGAACTCGACCGTTTCGTAATAGGCATCCATGATGCCTTCCTGATCGAGACCGAGGGAATACAGCAGCGTCGTCACCGGCAGTTTCCGGCGCCGGTCGATGCGGGCGAAGACGATATCCTTGGCGTCGAACTCGAAATCCAGCCACGACCCGCGATAGGGAATGATCCGGCAGGCAAACAGCAGTTTGCCCGACGAATGCGTCTTGCCCTTGTCGTGGTCGAAGAACACACCCGGGGAGCGGTGCATCTGGGAGACGATCACCCGCTCCGTCCCGTTGACGATGAAGGTGCCGTTCTGCGTCATGAGCGGCATGTCGCCCATGAACACGTCCTGCTCCTTGATGTCCTTCACCGATTTCGCACCGGTATCCTCGTCGACATCGAACACGATCAGGCGCAGCGTGACCTTCAGCGGCGCGGAATAGGTCATGTCGCGCTGCTGGCATTCCTCAACGTCGTATTTCGGCCGTTCCAGTTCGTAACGGACGAATTCCAGAACCGCGGTCTCGTTGAAATCCTTGATCGGGAAGACCGACTGGAACACGCCCTGGATGCCTTCGCCATCTGCGGGCGCCGGGCCATCGCCGGAATTCAGGAACAGGTCATAGGAAGATTTCTGGACCTCAATGAGGTTCGGCATATCCAGCACTTCGCGGATCTTGCCATAATATCTGCGGATACGCTTCTGGCCAATGTGGGTTTGCGCCATCTTGTGGTCTCACCTTTCGTCTGTCGCGGTTGCGTCCTGCCGTCGGGCCCCGGCGATGCACCGCTCACGAAACAAGGGGGGAGGTTCCATTCCTGCGGGCCGTCCCACCGGCCGCTCCCGAACCTCGAACCGCACCTTGAAAAGGACTTGAGGCATCAAGCCATTTTCAAGACAGGTTCGGCCGGGCCCGGATTGCCCGGACCCAGCCTTGCACTTGCAGGTCGCGGGCCAGTGGCCCGCACCCCGATTACTTGAGCTCGACCTCGGCGCCAGCCTCTTCGAGCTTCTTCTTGATCTCTTCGGCTTCGTCCTTGGAGACCTGCTCCTTGACGGCCTTGCCGCCGGCCTCGACCAGTTCCTTGGCTTCTTTCAGGCCAAGACCGGTGATGGCGCGGACTTCCTTGATGACGTTGATCTTCTTGTCGCCAGCGGCTTTGAGGATCACGTCGAATTCGGTCTTCTCTTCGGCAGCGGCAGCTTCGCCACCAGCGGCGGGGCCAGCCATCATCACGGCGCCGCCAGCGGCGGGCTCGATGCCGTATTCGTCTTTCAGGATGGTTTTCAGTTCCTGAGCTTCGAGCAGGGTCAGACCCACGATCTCTTCGGCAAGTTTCTTCAGATCAGCCATTTTCTGTTCCGTTCTTTCACATTTCCTGTTCCAACGCGACGCAATTGCA
Source organism: Rhodovulum sp. P5 (assembly GCF_002079305.1). Lineage (NCBI taxonomy): Bacteria > Pseudomonadati > Pseudomonadota > Alphaproteobacteria > Rhodobacterales > Paracoccaceae > Rhodovulum > Rhodovulum sp. P5. Next base: position 2,850,448 of record NZ_CP015039.1, on the reverse strand, counting down.
GCTCACGCGGGATCACATGTTGCTCAAGCGGCTTCCGCACGCTCCTCGATGGTCGAGAGGATGCTCGCGATATTCGAAGCAGGTGCGCCAATGGCGCCGGCGATGTTGCTGGCGGGTGCACCGATGCAGCCGACGATGGAGGCGATAAGCTCCTCGCGCGACGGCATATCGGACACTGCCTTGACACCGGCCCGGTCCAGGGCCGTCTCTCCCATCGCACCACCAAGGATCTCGAACTTCTGATTGTCCTTGGCATAGGCTTCCGCGACCTTGGCTGCCGCCACGGGGTCTTCGGAATAGGAGAGTACGGTCATGCCCGTCAGAAGGTCGGCAATGCTTGCGCAGGGCTTACCTTCAAGGGCGATCTTGGCGAGCCTGTTCTTGGCGACGCGAACGGACCCACCCGCCTCGCGCATGCGCGCGCGCAGGTCCTGCATCTCGGCAACCGTGAGACCCGCGTAGTGTGCAACCACGACGACGCCAGAGCTTTCGAAGATTTGGCCGAGTTCCTCGACCACTTTCTCTTTCTGGGCTCTATCCACAGTATTACTCCAAGTAGTGGAGGGGCGGACCCCTCCGGCTCAGTTCTTGCCGACAAACGCCGACAACACGGTCCGCACGGGTCCTTCGCAAAATCGCCCTCGAAGGCCGGAACGGCCCCGAAGAGAATTGGTCATGTTCCCGTCTCGGGCAGGAATTATGCCTTGCGACACCCACCGTCTCGGACGAATCATCAGAGCGCCAACCACCGGTCAGCGCTCTGACGGAAGGTTCTGTTAGTCGCTTTTTCCACAGATGTGAAGGGGTGGTTTAGAGAAAAAACACATCCAGAGCGTGAATTGCATCCGGAGATACACTTCATGCCATTTGGGGCCGCGTCGCAGGGAAAAGTCTACGCCCCAACGCGCGACTGACCCGAAAGCGTATCGGATCAAAAGCGAAAACGGCGGGACCTGCCCCGCCGTTTTCCAAACCCGTCCGCCGGGCTGTCTCAGTTGCCGGTGGCCGATGCCACGTCGACAGTGACACCCGGGCCCATCGTCGAGCTCAGGCACACCTTCTGCATGTAGGTGCCCTTGGCGCCCGAGGGCTTGGCCTTGTTCACCGCATCCACGAAAGCGCGGACGTTTTCGACCAGCTTCGCCTCGTCAAAGGACGCCTTGCCAACACCGGCATGAACGACGCCGGCCTTCTCAGCCTTGAACTGAACCTCACCGCCCTTTGCCGCCTCGACGGCCGCCTTGACGTCCATCGTGACCGTGCCGACCTTGGGGTTCGGCATCAGGTTGCGCGGGCCGAGGATCTTGCCCAGACGACCGACGATCGGCATCATGTCCGGGGTTGCGATGCAACGATCGAACTCGATCTTGCCGCCCTGGATGGTTTCCATCAGGTCCTCGGCACCGACGATATCGGCCCCGGCGGCCTGTGCCTCTTCCGCCTTGGGACCGCGGGCGAACACCGCCACGCGAACCGTCTTGCCGGTGCCGTTGGGCAGGGTCACCACACCGCGGACCATCTGATCCGCATGGCGGGGATCAACGCCGAGGTTCATCGCGATCTCGACGGTTTCGTCAAACTTGGCCGTCGCATTGGATTTGACCAGCGCGACCGCCTCCTCGACCGTCATGTTCTCCTTGCCGGCGACAGCCTCGCGCGCGGCGCGGGTACGTTTTCCGTGCTTTGCCATCGCGCTTACCCTTTCACCTCGATGCCCATCGAGCGGGCCGACCCCAGGATGATCTGCATCGCCGCCTCGATATCGTTGGCGTTCAGATCCTTCATCTTCGCCTCGGCGATCTCCTTGACCTGAGCGACGGTGACGCTGCCCACGGTCTCACGCCCCGGATTGTTGGCGCCGGATTTCAGCTTGGCCGCCTTCCGCAGATAGTAAGACGCGGGCGGCGTCTTGATATCCATGGTGAAGGACTTGTCCTGGTAGTAGGTGATCACGGTCGGGCAGGGCGCACCCGGCTCCATATCCTGCGTCTTGGCGTTGAACGCCTTGCAGAATTCCATGATGTTGATGCCGCGCTGACCCAGCGCCGGGCCCACGGGCGGGCTGGGATTCGCCTGACCGGCGGGCACCTGCAGCTTCATGCTGCCCACGAGTTTCTTGGCCATCTGGCCATCTCCTTCTTGTCACCGCGCCAACCCACGCGAGGGCGGCGCATCGGTTTAGTGGTCCGGCATGACGGGCGCGCCCGCCTGCCTCCCACAACGCTCCACGTCAGGCTTCTTTCGAAACCTGCGTGAATTCCAGTTCGACCGGGGTTGCCCGGCCAAAGATCGACACCGTCACCTTCAGGCGCTGGTGTTCGTCGTCCACTTCCTCGACCATGCCGGCGAAGCCCTCGAACGGGCCGTCGGTCACGTTGACCTGCTCGCCCACCTCGTAGGTGATGGTCGACCGCGGCTGGGTATCGCCTTCCTCGATGCGATTGAGGATCTGGTTCACCTCTTCATCGCGCATCGGCATCGGCTTGCCCTGCGGGCCGAGGAAGCCCGTCACGCGGTTGATTGAGGTGACGATGTGATAGCCCTTGTCGGTCATCTCCATCCGGACGAGGACATAGCCCGGCATGAAACGCCGTTCCGCCGTCACCTTCTTGCCGCGGCGCACCTCGATCACCTCTTCGGTGGGAACAAGAACCTCTTCGATCTCGTCCTCAAGGCCGGCGTCGATCACGGCTTGCCTGATCTGTTCGGCGACCTTCTTCTCGAAATTCGAGAGCACGCTCACCGAATACCATCGCTTTGCCATGTCGCCTGTTACCTCGTCCTCTCCGGCCCGGTGCCGGACGTCTGCGTGAATTCAGCCTGCCCCGAACAAAAAGCAGCGCGCATGCCGAATCGATGCACGCCGCTGTCGGGGTGGCGTTCGCCTTACAGCGCCCGCATCACCGTTTCAAGTGCGGGGTCCGGCAAAAGACGCGCCGGTCAGCCGAAAACCCCAAGAACAAGCTGCAGGCCGGTGCGGATCAGCAAGTCAACGAAGAAGAAGAAGATCGCGGTGAGCGTCGCCATGACGAGCACCATGACCGTGGTCAGAAGAACCTCCCGCCGGGTCGGCCAGACCACCTTGGAGATTTCCCCACGGGTCTGCTGGATGAACTTCAGCGGGTTGGTTATGGCCATCTTCCGTTCCGATCCTTCTCTTCGACGGCGGTGAAATACGCTGTGGGCCCGGGCTTTGCAAGGGCAGCGGCACGATGCTGCGTATCCGGGGTCCCGGGCGCAGCGCGGTTAACCCTAACTTTATCCCACGGGCCTACTGCTGGCATTCAGTTTTTCTGCCCCAGCCCTGGATGATCCCGTCATGGCCCAGTCCGTCAGCACCACGATTTCACATGCCGAGCGCCTATCGCGTCAAGGTGAGGCGCCCACCGCCGCGCTTCTGTTCATGTCCGTCCTGATGGAGAAACCGGCCAATCGCCGCGCACGGGACGGGCTGAACAAGCTGCGTGCGAAATACGCCGCCCCGACGCAGGCCGACCTCGACAATCTTCGCCGGCTTTTCACGGACGGTCAGTATGACGAGGCGTTCCGCCGCGCCCAGCCTCTGCTGGCGCTGTTCCCCGACTGCATTCCGCTGATACTGATCGCCGGGGCGGCGAAAGCCAGCGGTGGCGATCACGCCGATGCGGAACAGTGGTTTGCGCGGGTTCTGGCACTCGCCCCCGACAATGCCGATGCGGCGTTCAACCTTGGCGGGGTCCTGCGCGCCCAGAAGCGGCACGAAGAAGCGCGCGCCGCGTTTGAGACCGCGCATCGCCTTGCGCCCAAGCGCGTCGACATCCTGTCGCAACTGGGTTTGACGCTTCTGGACCTCGACGACTTCGACGCCGCCGCCGAACGGTTCCGCGCCGCTGCCGACCTGGACCCCGGCCAGATGGTCCACCGCATCGCACTGGGTGAGACCGAAACACTGGCCGGGCGGCCCGCCGCCGCGGCAGAGGCTTTTGACGCGGCCCGGCAAATCGATCCGACCAGCAAGGTCCCCTCCATGAAGGAAAGCCATGTCAGCTACCAGATGGAGGACACCGAGACCGCGGAACGCGCGGCACGCGCCGTCCTTGAGCTTGATCCGTCCGACAGTTTCGCGCTGAACCAGCTTGGGCAGATCCGCATGTCCATGGGCGACAGGGAGGGTGCGCGGGACGCCTATGAACAGGCATTGGTGGTCGATCCGACCTATTTCAGCACCTATCTCAACATCGCCAACGTGCCCGGATATCAGCCCGATAGCGCACGGCTGGAGGAAATGCGCCGCATCGCCGCCGAAGGCAACCTGAGCGACAACGAGCGGAGCATGCTGTGCTTTGCGCTGTTCAAGGCGCTGGACAAGCTTGGCGAGACGGAAGAGGCCTTTGCGCATCTGGAAACCGCCAACCGCCTGCGCCGGGCCGAGGTTGATTTCGATATCGCCCGGGAGCGGCAGACGGCCCAATTGCTGAGGGACATCTTCCGGGGCGATCTGCCGAGCCTTGGCGACGCAGAACCGGCCGCGTCGGTGCCGATCTTCGTGCTTGGCATGCCGCGTTCGGGCACCACGCTTGTCGAACAGATCATCTCAAGCCACAATGCCGTGCTGCCCGGCGGCGAGCTGGAAACCCTGTCCCGCAGCCTGATCGGCGCCCGGCTTCTGGAATTCGGCGCAACCCCGGAGGTCATGTCCCGCGTCCGGCAGTCCTATATCTCCGGCACCGCGCGGCGAAATCTGGATCAGCGCCCTTTCTTTACGGACAAGATGCCCGGCAACTTCATGACGATCGGCGCGATCCTGACCGCCTTGCCCGAGGCGCGGATTGTGCACCTCAGGCGCGATCCGCGCCCGGTCTGCTGGTCAGGCTATCAGCGCTTCTTCCGGAACCGCAGCGCCGCGATCAGCTATACCTACGACCAACTGGATCTCGCCGAATATGTCACGATGCATGACGAGATGATGGCCTTCTGGCATCAACGCTTCCCCGGCCGGGTCTTCGAACTGGATTATCAGCGCCTTGTCGACGAGCCCGAGCCGATGACGCGGCAGTTGATCGACGCAATCGGCCTTGACTGGGACCCGGCCTGCCTTGACTTCCACAAGTCGACACGGGCGATCCGCACGGCCTCGGCCGGGCAGGTGCACAAGCCGATCTACAAGGGCAGCAACGAAGCCTGGCGGCGCTACGAGGCCCATCTTGGACCGCTGCTGACCCGCCTGCGCGAAAATGGCTGTCTCGAAGGATACGAATAGGGGGCGTCGGAACCGGGCAGAGCAGGCGCATGCACAACGTCCGCTCACCCGAGCTTCAAAGCGCGCGTAACGATCTTGAGCCAACGTTCCATGACAGGACTTTATTGACTGGCAGGGGCGGAGGGACTCGAACCCCCGACCCTCGGTTTTGGAGACCGATGCTCTACCAACTGAGCTACACCCCTGCGGTCGTTGCTGCTTAGGTTTTTTCGAAGGAAGCGTCAACAGGCGATGATGTCATCGGAGGATGCGGCACGACAACACGCATTCCGCATGCGAAAGGCGGCGACGCGCGGGCGGGCAGCGGGGGAAACTGGCCCGCCTAGGGAAGACTGACTTCCTCCCTCTGCTCGGACGGGGCGACCACCTGATCCGGGACGCACAGGGTGACGAAGCGTTCATCATGATAATCGACGCCCGGTTCGAAAAAGCGGTGGTCATGGGCATCGTAATAGCCACCGAGCCGCAAGCCGGCCGGGGCGAAAACCAGTTGCTCCTGGCAAAGCTGGGCCGTGCCGAACCGCTGTTCCAAGCCGTGCAAGACCTCTCGCGGCCCCGCCGCGAACAGATCGATGCCGTCGAACACGACAGCTTCGACATGACGACCAGCGACGATCGCGCAAAGCGCACCACCGCTGTATTCGCAAACCGGAACCGAGAGACCGCGGTATTCCATGATCCGGTTGCCGCGACCGCGATACACATGCCCCGCTCGCCCCATTCCGGGCAATGCGGCGACCTCTTCCGGTGACATGCCAAATCTCAAACGCCCGAGGCCCTGCCCCGGCACAATGGTCCACACCATCATGAATTCCCCCCTTGTGTGGTGGCGCCATTATGCCTTAGGCACGGCGCTTTCCGAAGGGGAAAACGCGTAATACGCGAGTTCACGATAGCGTGCGCCGCCTTTGCCGAGTTCCGACTGGTATAATCCGAAGCCCTCCACCCGAAATGGCGCGGTTCGAAAACCCGCCTGCGCAGCAACTGCGCGTTCGATTCGCAGCGGGTCGTCCCTTTTGGCATTGAGATAGGCAAGGGTCACATGCGGCGTGAACCTGCGCCGTTCGACCTCGATTCCCGCGGACCGCGCCGCCCGGTCCAGCTTGGCCTGCAGGTGGATCAGGGGATCGCTGTGGTCAACACCCGCATAGACAAGCCGCGGTTTGCGCCCCCCGAACACCCCCATCCCGGACAGGACCAGTTCGAACGGCGCCGCCCGGATGGCCGAAAAGGCCAGATGGACTTCTTCAAGGCTGACCTCGGGTACGTCACCAAGGAAGACGAGCGTGAGGTGCAGGTTGTCTTCGGGCGTCGGGCGGCTGACCGGCAATTCGGCCTGCGCGCAGGCGAGCGCGTCAAGCACGCTGTCGGGAAGCGCAATGGCGGCAAAGGCACGGATCATGGCTGGAACCTCTTGCGGAACAATCGGGGCCTTCGCCCATTCTTGCCCGTTCGGACCAAGACCGAAAGCGGCTCGCTCCTGTCCGCCTGCCCCGCCTGTCGATCACCTCAGCGGCGATCACCCTACGCAGCACGCACCGCTGACAATGGACCGCCGGGTCGCGCTCACTGATCCAGCATCGCCTCGATCGGCCGCGTCAGCTTTCTCGATGTCGGCTTGGTGAAGGACCCAAAGGTCGCCACGACCTCACCCTCGGGCCCCAGAAGGACCTTGTTAAAGTTCCAGCCCGGTTCGAAACGGTGTTCGGCCTTCATCCACTTGTAGAACGGATGCGCGTTGTCGCCCTTCACATGGGTGATTTCCGTCATGGGCAAGGTCAGGCCGAAATTCGCGTCGCAGAAATCCTTGACCGCCTGCTCGCTTGACAGCTCTTGCCGGAAGTCATCGGAAGGGACGGCCAGCACCAGAAGGCCACGCGCGCCGTATTTTTCGTGCAAGGCCTGCAAACCGTCATATTGCGGGGTGAACCCGCAGCGAGAGGCCGTGTTGACCACCAGAACGGGATGGCCGCGATAGTCGTCAAGACGGATTTCCCCGCCATCGATTGACGCGAAATCGAAGCTCGGGGCGGCCATTGCCGCCAGCGGGGGCGAAGCGAACACGAGTGTGGCGAGCACGGGCAGGAGACGCATGTCGAACCTCTGGGCAGCTTGTGGCTTCTTTTCGCGCAGATATACCGGCCCCGCTTCCGGTCAAGCACAGCGCCGTTGACATTGCACCCGGCCTGTCGCCTGTTAGTCGTTCATTAATGTTCTTGCGGAACCATTTGGCATGATCCGATACACGCTCATCTGCGACGAAGGTCACCGGTTCGAAAGCTGGTTCCAGTCGGCCGATGCCTTCGACAAGCTTCTGGCCGCCGGCATGGTGTCATGCGCGGTCTGCGCCGGAACGAAGGTGAGCAAGACCCTCATGACGCCCAGCGTGGCGACCGAGGCATCGAATGCGCCTGACCCAAGGCCGGGCGCCGTCACGCCGCCCGAAAAGGCCATTGCCGAGCTCAAGCGAAAGATCGAGGAAAACTCCGACTACGTTGGCTTGCGCTTTGCGCAGGAAGCCCGGGACATGCATGATGGCACCATCCCAGAACGCCCGATTCATGGGGAGGCGCGGCTGGACGAAGCGAAACGGCTGATCGAGGACGGCATCCCCGTCGCCCCCCTGCCCTTCATGCCGACGCGCAAAACCAACTGAGGCACGGACCATGACACCGCTGATTACCGGCGCAAACCGCGGCATCGGGCTGCGCCTGTTGCAGGACTACGCCAAGGCGGGGTGCAGCCCTATCGGAACCACCCGAACGGACGACCCGCCCCATATTGCCGGGGTCCGTTGGGAGTACCTTGATGTGGCCGACCCCGGACAGCAAAGGGACCTTGGCCGCAAGCTGGAGGGCGAGACGGTCGATCTGCTGATCTGCAATGCCGGACAGTATCTGGACAAGCATGAAACACTCCCATCGGGCTATCCGCCCGCGATGTGGGCGGAGATGTTCGCAACCAATGTCACGGGTGTCTTTCTGACCATCCAGACTCTGCTGCCGAACCTCGAACGTGCCGCGGCGCCCAAGATCGCGATCATTTCCTCGATGATGGGGTCGCAGGAGCGTGCGCCGGGCGGATCCTACATCTACCGGGCGTCCAAGGCGGCCGTTCTGAACCTTGGGCGCAACCTGGCGCAGGACCTGAAATCGGCGGGCATCGCCGTTGGCGTCTATCATCCCGGATGGGTCCGCACCGATATGGGCGGGCAGCACGCACAGATCGGGGTGGAAGAAGCCGCGGCGGGGCTGCGCGCCCGGTTCGACGCACTGACACTGGAGACCACCGGCTGTTTCGAAACATGGGACGGACACCCGCACCCCTATTGAGCTTGCCCTTCCCGGGACGTTCCCCTAGAGCATCGCGGACTCACACGAAGGGACAGCAAGGCGAGCCATGCCGGTTCTGGTAATGAAATTCGGGGGCACCTCGGTCGCCGATCTGGGCCGCATCAAGAATGCCGCCCAGAAGATCAGGGCCGAGGTTGAGCGCGGCTATGACGTGATCGTCATCGTCTCGGCCATGTCTGGCAAGACCAACGAACTGGTCGGCTGGGTCGAGGAGACCTCGCCCCTGTTCGACGCGCGCGAATACGATGCGGTCGTCAGCTCGGGCGAGAACGTGACAGCGGGGTTGATGGCGCTGACGCTTCAGGAAATGGACGTGCCGGCGCGCAGTTGGCAGGGCTGGCAGGTTCCGGTGCAGACGACCTCTGCCCATTCCGCCGCGCGGATCGAGGATATCCCGCGCGCCAATATCGACCAGAAATTCGCCGAGGGCATGAAGGTCGCAGTGGTCGCCGGCTTTCAGGGGATCAGTCCCGAGGGCCGGATCACCACGCTGGGCCGCGGTGGATCGGACACCACCGCCGTGGCCTTTGCGGCCGCCTTCGACGCGGTCCGCTGCGACATCTACACCGATGTGGACGGGGTCTATACCACCGACCCGCGGATCGAGGACAAGGCACGCAAGCTTGACAGGATCGCCTTCGAGGAGATGCTGGAACTGGCCAGTCTCGGCGCGAAGGTCCTGCAGACCCGGTCGGTCGAACTGGCGATGCGCTACAAGGTGAAGCTGCGCGTGCTGTCCAGCTTCGAGGAAACGGACGAAAACTCCGGCACGCTCGTCTGTGACGAGGAGGAAATCATGGAACAGAATGTGGTCTCTGGCGTCGCTTACCAGCGCGACGAGGCGAAGATGACGCTGATCTCGGTCGCCGACCGTCCGGGCATCGCCGCCGCCATCTTCGGACCTCTGGCAAAGGCCGGCGTGAACGTCGACATGATCGTCCAGAATATCTCCGAAGAGGGGCGCACGGACATGACGTTTTCCTGCCCGGTCAATCAGGTGGCCCGCGCGAAAGACGCGCTGGCCAAGGCCAAGGAAGACGGCAACATCAATTTCCACGATCTCTTGGCCGATACCGACGTTGCCAAGGTTTCGGTCGTGGGCATTGGCATGCGCAGCCATGCCGGGGTTGCATCGAAGATGTTCGAGGTGCTCGCCGCTGAAGGTATAAACATCAAGGTCATCACAACCTCGGAGATAAAGATTTCCGTACTGATCGACCGGAAATATATGGAACTTGCCGTGCAAGCCCTCCATGATGCGTTCGAATTGGAAAACGCAGCCTGACACGGGGCCCTATGGCCGACGAAACCGAAAGTGCCAGCCGCAGGCTGCTTGGTCGGCTGCGGGAATCCCTTGCCGAGCCGGGCGCCGGGCAGGAACGGCTTGACCGCATCACGTCCATCATCGCCGGGCAGATGGGCACCGATGTGTGTTCCATCTATCTGTTCCGCGATGCCGACACGCTGGAGCTTTGCGCGACCGAGGGCCTGAACCCCGACTCCGTACACCAGACCCGCCTGCGCGTGGGCGAAGGGCTAGTCGGGCGCGTCGCCAAGACGGCCCACCCCATCAACACCGGCAACGCCCCGCAAGAACGCGGCTTTCGCTTCATGCCCGAGACGGGGGAGGAGATCTATTCGTCCTTTCTTGGCGTGCCGATCCAGCGGCTGGGGGAACGGCTGGGCGTTCTTGTCGTGCAGTCGCGCGAAGGCCGGCAGTATTCAGACGACGAGATCTATGCGCTGGAAGTCGTCGCCATGGTTCTGGCCGAGATGACAGAGCTTGGCGCCTTCGTCGGCGAGGGCGAGGCACTGGCCGCGCTGCACCAGCGCCCGGTTACGCTTCAGGGCACGGTGGGGCAGGAGGGCGTGGCCATCGGCCATGTCTGGCTGCACGAACCGCGCGTGGTGGTCACGAACCCGATCGCGGACGACCCCGAAACGGAACTTGCCCGCCTGCGCGAAGCGGTGGACCGGCTGCGCGTGACCGTCGAAGACATGCTGAGCGCAGCCCCCGCCGGCGACAAGGAACAGTTCCAGGTTCTGGAAGCCTATCGCATGTTCGCCAATTCCCGGGGCTGGAAGCGGCGCATGGAAGAAGACATCACCCGCGGTCTGTCGGCCGAGGCCGCCGTCGAGAAGGAACAGTCGGCCGCACGCGCCCGGATGCAGACGGTGCCCGACCCCTATCTGCGCGAACGGCTGCACGATCTCGACGATCTGTCCAACCGGCTGTTGCGCATCCTGACAGGCCAGGGGGAACGCACCGGCGCCGAACGCCCCGCCGACCCGATCCTGATTGCGCGCAATATCGGCCCCGGTGAGTTGCTGGACTATGGCCGCTCCCTGCGCGGAATCGTGCTGGAGGAGGGTTCGGTCGGCAGCCATGCGGCCATCGTGGCCCGCGCGCTGGCGATCCCGCTGGTCGTCCATGCCGGGCGGATCACGACCGAGGCGCTGAACGGCGATCCGATCCTCGTCGATGGCGAGCAGGGGGTCGTGCATTTGCGCCCGGAGGAAAGCGTCGCCGTCGCCTTTACCGACAAGATCGCGATGCAGACCAAGGCGCAGAAGCGATATGCCCGGATCCGGAAGGAACCGGCGCTGACGCTGTGCGGCCACCGGATCAAGCTGACCATGAATGCCGGCCTTATGGCCGATCTGCCCTCGCTGGAAAACTCCGGGGCCGAGGGGGTGGGGCTTTTCCGGACCGAACTGCAATTCCTGACGCGGTCCACCGTGCCGCGGCGCGGGAACTGGCGGCGACCTATTCGCGCGTCATGGATGCAGCCAAGGGCAAGCGCGTGGTGTTCCGCACGCTCGACATCGGATCTGACAAGGTCCTGTCCTACATGAAGCCGCAGGATGAGCCGAACCCGGCGATGGGCTGGCGGGCGATCCGGGTGGGGCTGGACAAACCCGGCGTCATGCGGATGCAGTTGCAGGCGTTGATCCGCGCCGCGCAAGGGCGCCCGCTGAGCGTGATGTTCCCCTTCGTCGCCCAACTCGACGAATTCCGCGCGGCGCGCGAACACATGATGATGGAACTGGAACGGGAGGAGCGGCTTGGCCGCGTACTGCCCGAAAAGGTCGAAATCGGCGCCATGCTGGAAACCCCCAGCCTGGCCTTCGCCCCGCGGCAATTCTTCGAGATGGCCGATTTCATTTCCATCGGCGGCAACGACCTCAAGCAGTTCTTCTTTGCGGCCGACCGGGAAAATGAACGCGTCCGCCGCCGTTATGACACGCTGAACGTCAGTTTCTTGAGCTTTCTGGAACAGATCGTGAAGCGCTGCGCCGACACCAACACGCCGCTGTCATTCTGCGGGGAAGACGCGGGCCGCCCGGTAGAGGCGTTGTGCTTTGCCGCCATCGGCCTGAACGCCCTGTCGATGCGCCCGGCCTCTATCGGGCCGGTCAAGCACATGCTGCGCAAAAGCAACCTGGCCGAGGCCCGCGCCGTGATCGACGCCGCCCGGGCGACCGGCGTTCAATCGGTGCGCCCCGCCGTGATGGAGTGGCTGCGGCGGCGGGATTGAGGCCGAAGGGGCGGATCAGTGCCTTATCTGCAGACGCATCCGGCAGCGCGCATCTTGACGCTAATACTTCGGCGCCTTTTACTATTTGCGAATTTACGCTTAAGCGAATGAGCGAATCACCGAACTTCGACAAAATCCGGGGGAATCTGCGTGAGCGCGTTCAGCGCAGGTATGGGATTTCAATAGCTTAAGGCGCGCGAGGTGGGCAGTTCGGCCGAAGTCGTGTAGTTACACGTTATGATGTTTAAGACCCTATGAATGCGCCCAAACGTGCGATATCCTGCATGCCATGTTCACGCGCATCACCGAGAGCGGCGGGCGTCGCTATCTGCAGATTGTCGAGTCCTTCCGTAACGAGGCGGGCAAGCCCCGGCTGCGCGTCGTGGCCAATCTGGGGCGCGTGGACGGGATGAAGGATGGCCAGCTCGATGCGCTGATCCGGGGGCTCAGTCGCGCCGCGGGTCGGGTCGAGCCCGAGAAGGCCGAGATCACCTACGAGGCGGCGCGCAGCTATGGCGACGTCTTTGCCCTGCACGAGTTGTGGAAGGACCTTGGTTTCGATCATGCCCTCGGCCGTGCGCTGCGTTCCGGCAAGCGGAAAGTCGACGTGGAGGCGCTGGTCCGCGCCATGGTGTTCAATCGGTTGTGCGACCCCACAAGTAAGCTGGGCTGCCTGCGCTGGCTGGAAACGGTCGCCATGCCGGCGATGCCGGACACCGTCACCCATCAACACCTGCTCCGCGCCATGGATGCGTTGATGGATCACGCCGATACCGTCGAAGGCGCGCTTGCCAAACAGATCCGTCCGCTGGTCGATCGCGATCTGGCCGTGGTCTTCTATGACCTGACCACGGTGCGCATCCATGGCGACGGGGATGTCGCGGACGACCTTCGCGCTTTCGGGATGAACAAGGAAACCGGCGGCATCGCCCGGCAGTTCGTGTTGGGCGTGGTCCAGACCGCGGACGGCCTGCCGCTCATGCATACCGTTCACCCGGGCAACATCGGCGAGACGAAAACCCTGCAGGGCATGCTCAAGACAGTCTTGCAGCGCTTCCCCGTCCAGCGTGTCATCCTGGTGGCCGACCGCGGTCTGCTCAGCCTTGAAAACATCGACGAGCTGACCGCCCTGGCCGATCAGGACGACCGCAAGCTGGAATTCATCCTCGCGGTTCCCGCCCGTCGTTATGCCGATCTGGTCGAAACCTTCCAGGGCCTTGCTTTCGACGAGGACGGGTTGGCGGAAAGCAGCTTCGCCGGCCACCGCCTGATCGTCGCCCATGATCCCGTTCGAGCCGCCGACCAATCCGACCGGCGCCGCGCGCGCATCGCCGAGCTTGAAGCCCAGGCCGAAAAGATGGTCGCAAAGCTCGACGCGCAGGACGGCGGCCAGACCGCGCGAGGTCGCCGTGCCTCCGACCGGGGCGCCTATAGCCGCTTCACCCGCGCCGTCGCCGAGGCGGAAATGACGCGCTTCCTCAAGGCAGACCTGCAGGCCGACCGGTTCAGCTGGAGTGTTGACGAGGACGCCGTCGCGCGCGCGGAGCTCTTCGACGGCAAGCTCGCGCTCCTGACCAACGCCCCCGACTTGACGCCCGCCGAGACCGTTACCCGCTACACGTCGCTGGCCGATATCGAACGCGGCTTCCGCGTCCTGAAATCCGACATCGAGATCGCCCCGGTCCACCACCGGCTGCCCGACCGCATCCGCGCCCACGCGCTGATCTGCTTTCTCGCCCTCGTCCTCTACCGTGTCATGCGCATGCGGCTGAAGGCCAAAGGACATGACGCCAGCCCCCGCACCGCGCTCGACCTGCTCGCCCGCATCCACCGCCACGAAGCCCGGATCGCCGACCGCAAGTTCGATGGCCTCACCACCCCGACCCCCGAACAACTGGAGCTCTTCGACACCCTGAACCTGCCAAAACCCGCCTGACCACCTTCGCGTAGTTACATTTTGGCCAATCTCGCCATAACAATATCAATCACTTACGCGTTTTGCTGGTGAACTTGAGGAATCAAGCAGCAAATGGGGTGGCTTATGGGCGAGTTTCAAGAGCAGGTTGAGGCACTGGCCGCTCGTTCAAAGGCTGCGGCGCGTCAAGCTCTAACTGAAGAGGCCACAAAAACTGCCGTCATCCTCCCCTTTATTCAGAGCCTCGGCTTCGACGTTTTCAACCTTGAAGAAGTCGTGCCAGAGTTTGTGGCCGATGTCGGCATGAAGAAGGGCGAGAAAGTCGATTTTGTGATCAAGATCGACGGCAAGATTGCCATGCTGGTTGAAGCCAAACCGATCAACTGCAAGCTGGGCGACACCCAATTCAACCAGCTTTTTCGGTACTTTCATGTCACAGAGGCACGGCTAGCCATTCTCACAAACGGGAAAGAAGCATGGTTTTTCTCTGATACAGATGAACCAAACAAAATGGACAAGCGCCCATTCTTCACATTTGACTTCCAAAAACACGACAAATCTCAAATTCAAGAGCTTTCCCGATTCCACAAGAACTCATTTGCGATAGATTCAATTATAGAGGCAGCATCAAATCTAAAATATACGAAATTGGCGGCGGCATACCTCAAGCACCAACTCGAAGATCCCGACGATGAGTTCGTGCGGCTGGTTGGCCGCCAAATTCACGATGGCTCCATTACAAAGTCTGTCTCAGAGCAACTTAAACCATCGATACAAGCAGCCCTCGACGAGCTTATCCGCGACCGCATTCAAGACAAGCTTAGCATCACATTCCGTGATGAAGGTTCTAAAACCGCGGAAAAGCCTGCGTCCGGCGAGGTAGCGGCAGATTCTGAAATCGAGACCACGCAGGAAGAACGCGAAGGTTTCATGATCGTTCGCGCCATCGCAGCGAGAATTGCCCCCATCGAACGCATCACGATTAGGGATGCCAAAAGTTATTGTGCTATCCTTATGGACGACAACAACCGACGCCCGATATGTCGCCTGTACTTCAATTCATCCACAACAAAGAATATTGGCTTTTTCAACGCCGAGAAGGTGGAAACAAAAGTCCGGGTTGAGGGACCTGAGGATCTTTACAAGCACGCGGCGAAAATAGAAACGGTAGTGCAAGCGTACTTGAACGCGTGAGGCTATAGGCGCCGTGGAACCTATGAGGGGACGCATCGGCGGAAAATCGTATTACCCCAGCCCCGACATTGCCCCGCAACCAGGCACTTGGACCCGTTTGTCCAGACCTTAGCGATGGACTTCCGAACTTCGACAAAATCCGGGGGAATCTGCGTGAGCGCGTTCAGCGCAGGTATGGGATTTCAATAGCTTAAGGCGCGCGAGGTGGGCAGTTCGGCCGAAGTCGTGTAGTTACACGTTATGATGTTTAAGACCCTATGAATGCGCCCAAACGTGCGATATCCTGCATGCCATGTTCACGCGCATCACCGAGAGCGGCGGGCGTCGCTATCTGCAGATTGTCGAGTCCTTCCGTAACGAGGCGGGCAAGCCCCGGCTGCGCGTCGTGGCCAATCTGGGGCGCGTGGACGGGATGAAGGATGGCCAGCTCGATGCGCTGATCCGGGGGCTCAGTCGCGCCGCGGGTCGGGTCGAGCCCGAGAAGGCCGAGATCACCTACGAGGCGGCGCGCAGCTATGGCGACGTCTTTGCCCTGCACGAGTTGTGGAAGGACCTTGGTTTCGATCATGCCCTCGGCCGTGCGCTGCGTTCCGGCAAGCGGAAAGTCGACGTGGAGGCGCTGGTCCGCGCCATGGTGTTCAATCGGTTGTGCGACCCCACAAGCAAGCTGGGCTGCCTGCGCTGGCTGGAAACGGTCGCCATGCCGGCGATGCCGGACACCGTCACGCATCAACATCTGCTCCGCGCCATGGATGCGCTGATGGACCATGCCGAGCGGGTCGAGATGGAACTGGCCAGACAAATCCGTCCGCTGGTCGATCGGGACCTGGCCGTGGTCTTCTACGACCTGACCACGGTGCGCATCCATGGCGACGGAGAGGTTGACGACGACCTCCGCGCCTATGGCATGAACAAGGAAACCGGTGGCATCGCCCGGCAATTCGTGCTCGGCGTCGTGCAAACCGCCGACGGCCTGCCGCTCATGCACACGGTCCACCCCGGCAATGTCGGGGAGACGAAAACCCTGCAGGGCATGCTGCAGACGGTGTTGCAGCGGTTTCCCGTGCAGCGTGTCATCCTGGTCGCCGACCGTGGCCTGCTCAGCCTTGAAAACATCGACGAACTGACCGCCCTGGCCGATCAGGACGACCGCAAGCTGGAGTTCATCCTCGCCGTCCCCGCCCGTCGCTATGCCGATCTGGTCGAGACCTTTCGGGGCCTTGCCTTCGACGAAGGCGGCCTAGCGGAAAGCAATTTTGCCGGCCATCGCCTGATCGTCGCCCATGATCCCGTTCGAGCCGCCGACCAATCCGAACGACGTCGCGCCCGCATCGCCGAACTTGAAGCCCAGGCCGAAAAGATGGTCGCCAAGCTCGATGCGCAAGACGACGGCCAGACGGCGCGGGGCCGCCGCGCCTCCGACCGCGGCGCCTATAGCCGCTTCACGCGCGCCGTGGCCGAGGCCGAACTGACCCGGTTCCTCAAGGCAGACCTGCAGGCCGACCGGTTCAGCTACAGCATCGACGAAGACGCCGTCGCCCGAGCCGAACTCTTCGACGGCAAGCTCGCCCTGCTGACCAATGCCCCCGACCTGACGCCGACCGCAACCGTGACCCGCTACAAGTCGCTGGCCGATATCGAACGCGGCTTCCGCGTCCTGAAATCCGATATCGAGATCGCCCCCGTCCACCATCGGCTGCCCGACCGCATCCGCGCCCACGCGCTGATCTGCTTTCTCGCCCTCGTCCTCTACCGCGTCATGCGCATGCGGCTGAAGGCAAAAGGACATGACGCCAGCCCACGAACCGCCCTCGACATGCTCGCGCGCATCCACCGCCACGAAGCCCGGATCGCCGACCGAAAGCTCGACGGCCTCACCACCCCGACCCCCGAACAACTGGACCTCTTCGACACCCTGAACCTGCCAAAACCCGCCTGATCACCCTCGCGTAGTTACATTTTGGCCAATCTCGCCATAACGATATCAATCACTTACGCGTTTTACTGGTGAACTTGAGGGACTTCATCTCGCTCAACCTGCCCCGAAACACCCTCCCACGCGCCGGGCACCAGTGCGATACCCAGAACCCGGTCGGGGTTGGTGGGGGGCGGCATCTCTACCCCGTCCAGCTTTTCAAACCCGAACCGGGCATAGTACGGCGCATCGCCGACAAGCATCACCCGGCCATGGCCCAAATCCAGCGCCCGCTGGAGCGACTCCCGCATCAGGATCGCGCCCAGCCCCTCCCCCTGCCGTGTGGGGTGAACGGCGATGGGGCCCAGCAACAGGGCCTCATGTTGCCCGATCCGCACCGGCCAGAACCGGATCGCGGCGGCGAGGATCCCGTGGTCGTCGCGGGCGGTCAGGCACAGGCCCGCCACCGGCGCCACTCCGTCCCGCAAACGGTAGGACGACAGCGCCTCTCTCCCCGGCGCAAAGCACAGGTCGTAAAGCGCCTCGACTTCCCACCAGTCCTCGGCCGTTTCTTCTGCCAGCCGGATCACGCTGCCCCCGCTTAACTCTGGAAACGGCCCTAGCACGCGGGTATGTCGGGGGCAAATGTCTGAAAGGACCCCGATGTTCTACCGCCCCGCGAACGGGCACGGCCTGCCGCACAACCCTTTCAACGCCATCGTCACCCCCCGCCCCATCGGCTGGATCGCAACCCGCGGCGCCGATGGCCGGGACAACCTTGCCCCCTATTCCTTCTTCAATGCCGTGGCCTATACGCCACCCCAGGTGATGTTCGCCTCGACCTCGGCCAAGCCGGACCGCGACGGGACAAAGGACAGCGTGGCCAATATCCGCGACACCGGCGTCTTCTGCGTCAACATTGTGGAACATGGCGCCTGCGACGCGATGAACGTCACCTCTGGCCCGTGGCCGCGCGAGGTGGACGAGTTTCACCAAGCCGGGCTGGCGAAAGCCGACTGCGAAACCGTCGACTGCCCCCGGGTGGCCGGGGCACCGGCCAGCCTTGAATGCCGGATGACGCAAATCGTGGAGCTGGAGGGCACCTCCAATTTCCTGGTGCTGGGCGAGGTCACGGGAATTCATCTGCGCGACGACTGTCTTGTCGACGGGCGGTTCGACGTGACCCGCTTTCAACCGCTCGCCCGCATGGGTTACCGCGACTACACGGTTGTACGCGAGATCTTCGAACTCAAGCGCCCGGACGAGTGAATAGGCGATATTCACTCCTGCGGCCTTGCTGAGGCTTTCCTTCTGCGCACGAGGCCCCGATAAGGGGGCCGCATGCCATTTCAAACAAAGGGGCGGATGACATGGAACGGATGATTGCGGTGATCGGGGGCTCCGGCGTCTACGACATCGACGGACTGGAAGATGCGACATGGCAGGCGGTGGAGAGCCCTTGGGGCACACCGTCTGACGAGATCCTGACCGGCACACTGGACGGTGTGAAGATGGCCTTTCTGCCCCGCCACGGACGCGGCCATGTGCATTCGCCCTCGACCGTGCCCTACCGGGCCAATATCGACGCGCTGAAGCGTCTGGGGGCAACCGATGTCGTGTCGGTGTCGGCCTGCGGGTCGTTCCGCGAGGATTTCGCACCGGGCGAATTCGTCGTGGTTGACCAGTTCATCGACCGGACTTTCGCCCGCGAGAAGAGCTTTTTCGGCACCGGCTGCGTGGCCCATGTCAGCGTCGCCCATCCCACCTGCGGGCGGCTGTCGGCCGCCTGTCTTCAGGCCTCTCGCGATGAGGGGATCACCGTCCATGACGGCGGCACCTACCTGGCGATGGAAGGCCCCCAATTCTCGACCCTCGCCGAATCCAAGCTCTACCGGGAGAACTGGGGCTGCGACGTGATCGGCATGACCAACATGCCCGAAGCCAAGCTCGCCCGCGAGGCGGAGCTTTGTTATGCCTCCATCGCCATGGTCACCGATTTCGACTGCTGGCATCCCGACCATGACGCCGTCGATGTGGGCGACATCGTCAAGACACTGATGGGCAACGCCGAAAAGGCCCGCGCGATGGTAACCCGGCTGCCGAAACTTCTGGGTGAGCACAAAGCCTGTGAAAAGGGCTGCGACCGGGCATTGGACTATGCCATCCTGACCGCGCCGGAAAAGCGCGACCCCGCGCTGGTGGGCAAGCTGAGTGCCGTTGCGGGCCGCGTTCTGAACGCCTGACCCTGGCCGCCTTACTCTGACGGGAGCAAGGGTCAGCCCTTGTTCCCGTTTTCTTTCATGAATTTCCGGATGAAGGCGCGAATTTCCCGCGCCGCGCTTGTGTCAAGTTCCTTGCACAGCCGGACGAAGTCGTCGCGCTCGTCCTTGTCGAGCCGCAGAACGAGTTGGCTGTCCTTCTTGCCACTCTTCTTCCCCATATCTGCCGCACCTTCCGCCATTTCTTGACTTTTGCCTATGCACTGTATATACATATCTCATTAACCACAACACGTTAACAGTTAGCAATAACGACAAAAAAGGGAACTATGCCATGAATCTTCATACTGCACAGTCGCTGCTGCTTCGCGACCGGATGGATTGGCGGAAGCCGCACCTGAAGTGGATGTCCGACAGTTTCTACCGCTACTTCGCCACCTGGAAAAAATGACCTCCGCCCCGCGCTTGCGGCAAAGCAGGCCCTTGCGCGGGGACCCCTGATCGGCCAAACCGGGGCGCGAAAATTCTGCAAGGGGCCCCGAAGATGGCGAACAGCAACAGCGTCAAGGACTATATCCGAACCATCGTCGACTTCCCGCATGAAGGGATCATGTTCCGCGACGTGACCACGCTGTTTGCCGACCCGCGCGGGTTCCGCATGGCCATCGACCAGATGCTTCACCCCTATGCCGGCGCTCAGATCGACAAGGTCGTGGGGCTTGAGGCGCGCGGCTTCATCCTTGGCGGGGCCATTGCACACCAATTGTCCCGGGGTTTCGTGCCCGTGCGCAAGAAGGGCAAGCTGCCCGCCGCCACCATCGCCGAGGAATACCAGCTGGAATACGGCGAGGCGATCGTCGAGATCCACGACGATGCCCTTGCACCGGGGGAGAAGGTCCTGATCGTGGACGACCTGTTGGCCACCGGCGGCACTGCCGAGGCGGGGATCAAGCTGTGCGAACGTCTTGGGGCCGAGGTCGTCGGATGCGTCTTCGTTGTCGACCTGCCGGACCTCGGCGGCCGCCGCCGGCTGGAAGCAATGGGCATGGATGTCCACGCGCTTTGCGAATATTCGGGCCACTGACCGAAAGGGCGGGCCACCCCCGGCCCGCCCCTCCGTCGTGGGACGTGCGTCTCAGTCGGGTGACCGAAGCACAGCCCCCGGGTTCATAATCCCCGCAGGGTCGAGGGCCGACTTGATCGCCCGCATGGCCGCCAGTTTCGCCGGATCAGAATACCACTCCAGATCGTCGACCTTCAGGCGCCCCACCCCGTGTTCGGCGCTGACCGACCCGCCAAGGTCGTGCACCAGATCGTGGACGCAGCGCTTGATGTCCCCACGCAGGTGATCGTGGTCGGCGCGCGTTTCCCCCGGCATCGGGAAGACGTTGTAGTGCAGGTTCCCGTCGCCCACATGCCCGAAGCAGTTGATCCGGAACCGGCCGAGCTTTGCCAGCGCCGGGCCGCCACGTTCGATGAATTCAGGGATCGCCGAGAGCGGCACCGAGATGTCGTGCGAGGAGATCGAGCCGATCTTGCGATTGGCCAGCGGGATGCTCTCGCGCACGGCCCAGAACTCCGCCCTCTGCCCCTCTGACCGGGCGATGAGACCGTCGCTGACAAGACCGGCCTCGCTTGCCGCAACGAACAGGGTTTCAAGCGCCTCGGACGGGTCCTGACCGGCCCCAAGCCCGACATCGATCAGGACCATCCATTCTGGCGCCTGCCCGAATGGCAGGCGGACCTGCGGCAGGGTTTCGGCCAGAAAGTCCAGCCCCATCCGGTGCATCAACTCAAACGCCGACACGCCCTCGCCGATCTGCGCCCCGGCCAAGGCCAGCAGGTCCAAGGCCGCCGCAGGATCGGTCACCACCATCAGCGCCGAACCGGTTTGAACCGGACGCGGGACCAGTTTCAGCGCCGCCGCTGTTATGATGCCCAGTGTGCCCTCTGCCCCGATCAGAAGGTGGCGCAGATCATAGCCGGTGTTGTCCTTCCGCAGCCGTTTCAATCCGTTCAGGATCGTTCCGTCCGGCAGCACGGCCTCGACACCAAGACACAGATCCCGCGCATTGCCATAGCGCAGCACATTCACCCCGCCGGCGTTGGTCGACAAAAGCCCGCCGATCCGCGCCGACCCTTCCGACGCCAGCGACAACGGGAACAGCCGCCCGGCGTTCTCTGCGGCCCCCTGCACCTCGGCCAGAATGGCACCGGCCTCGGCAACGATCACATTCTCGGTCGGATAAACCGCCCGGATCGCCCGCATCCGTTCCAGCGTCACGATGACCGGGGCGGGGCCATCGGGCATGACTTGCCCACCGACCAGCCCCGTGCCGCCGCCATAGGGCACGATCCCGACCCGCGCCGCGGCGCAGGCGCGCACGATCTCTGCCACCTCTGCCGTGCTCGAGGGGGCCAGCAACAGGCCCCCCCGCCCCACATAGCGGCCACGCGGTTCCTCCAGATAGGCCGGTGCCAGTTCCCGGAATACATGGTCGGGCAATCGGCCACGCAGGTCCGCGGCAAAGGCGTCGGTAACCGGGTTCAGCATGGGCAGTCCTTTCCCCCTTGGTGAAGCACGGCGCCGGTCGCCACGCAAGTCACCATGGGTCGACCAAGGGGGACGGTTCAAGCACGATGACCGTCGGGCGTTGGGGCAGCGTGCGGAGCGAAACCTCTATGGACGTGATCCCGGGGCGATGCACCTCAAACTCCTCCGAGATACCCGCCAGGAACCGGTCAAGGGAGTAGGTACCGAACCAGTGCATCGGGATCACGATGGAGCTTTTCAGCCGCGTCAGAACCTTGATCATGGTCGGCAAATCCAGCGTCATCCCGCCATCGACCGGCGCCATCACGACGTCCAGCCGCCCGAGCGAGGCATACTGCATCTCGTCCGGTTCGTGATGCAGGTGGCCCAGGTGACCGATACACAGCCCCGCCACCTCGAACACGAAGATCGAGTTGCCGTTCTGGCGCACCCGTGATCTGTCATACCCCCGGACATCGGTCGGCACGTTGCGGATCAGCATCTCTCCGAGGTCGAGATAGTGGTCGGCGGCCTTCCCGTTGCGCGCCCAGCCTTCCAGAACATAAGCGATATCGGGGTCGGGAAACACGGTGTAGTGCGTCTCATGGGCGTTGTTCATCGTGACAACATCGGGGATCAGGGTGGTTGCCCCCAGCATACCGGTATAGTCGGTCGCCACCGTCAGACCGCCGGCGGTCTCGATCAGGAAGGTGGCGTGCTCGATATAATTGATCCGCACCGTATAGGCGTCGGGAAAGGGCATGCGAAACCCTGCAAGCTGCACGAACTCCATCGCTGGATCAGCCTCGGCAATCGCGATGCAATGGCTTGGGCGACGCTCTTGGGCCAAGGCCGGCGTGACGCACAGGACAGCCGTAACGACAATCAGCAAACGCAGCATTTGTGATTCCCTCCCCTGACGGAAAGGATACGACACAACCTGTACCTGTCACGGGATTTCCGGCGTGGGGCGGAATGACCCGCGGCCCCCACAAATGACAGACGCCTGCGGTTGCTGGGGTCACGAGGCGCCCCTTGCAGGCGCGCGCGCCCTCGCGCAAGGTTCAAGCCCGGACAGAACCCAAACGATGGCGGAGCGTACCTTGTCCAGAACGATCTACATCCTGAACGGCCCGAACCTCAATCTCCTCGGTCAGCGACAGCCAGAGATCTATGGCTACGACACGCTCGACGACGTCCGGCAGAGATGCGCACAGCTGGCCGAGGGAAAGGGGTTCTCGGTCGACCTGTTCCAGTCCAACCACGAAGGGGTGATCATCGACACGATCCACGAGGCCCGGTCCGCCGCCTGCGGTATCGTCATCAACCCCGGCGCCTTCACCCACACCTCGGTGGCGATCCTCGATGCGCTCAACACCTTCGAGGGGCCGGTGATCGAATGCCATATCTCGAACGTCCATAAGCGCGAGGCATTCCGGCATCATTCCTATGTCTCGCTCCGCGCCGATGGCGTTTTGGCGGGGTTCGGTGTGGAAGGCTACGAACTTGCGGTGCGGCGGATTTGTTCGGTGGTTTCCGCGGGCGGTTGACCATCGAGTTCTCACGACGTTTTTGCACCGCCGACGTGACCGACACCGAATGGCTTGTCAGCGTCCTGGCCGATTCCAGCAGGTCAGGTTAACGCGTCTTGGCCAGAAGACACCAAGGGACGTCGGGCTGTTTCGGCGTCCATTCGACGGCCAAGCCGCGCGAGACCATGTCGCGTTCCAGTGGAATCCACTGATTTGATGGCAACAACCGTCGAATGTCAGCAACCACGCGTCCCGAGAATGAGTCCTCCTCTACATCGTCGAGTCTGACGATGGTGCCTTCCGGGTAGAGGCGCGTAAGCTGTCTCCGGGCATCTTCGGCCCAGATGCGCTCTTCCTCACAGGCCACGCGCCTGAGTTCCGGCGCGTCGATCCCCCGCTCACGAACCGAATAGCGTGCGACCAGACCTGGCCAGAGGTTGATTTCAACCTCGATCGTGTCGCCATCGATGACGCGCACCACCCGGCCCGTATATTGCGGGAATTTGTCGAACGCAGTCTGGGCCGCGGATGACCCCGCTGCACCAAAGAAAGCAAGGCCGCACAGAAGCGCGGCCTTTCCCAAAACTGACGTGACGCGTCGTCCGGTCACTCGATGATTTTCGACACGACGCCGGCGCCGACGGTGCGCCCGCCTTCGCGGATGGCGAAGCGCAGCTTCTCTTCCATGGCGATCGGCGCGATCAGTTCCACCGTGAACGACACGTTGTCGCCCGGCATCACCATCTCGGTGCCCTCGGCCAGCTGAACCGTGCCGGTCACGTCCGTCGTGCGGAAGTAGAACTGCGGGCGGTAGTTGGCGAAGAACGGCGTGTGGCGCCCGCCCTCTTCCTTGGTCAGGATGTAGGCTTCGGCCTCGAACTTGGTGTGCGGCGTCACCGAGCCGGGCTTGCAGAGCACCTGGCCGCGTTCCACCTGCTCGCGGTCGATACCGCGCAGCAGCGCGCCGATGTTGTCGCCGGCTTCACCGCGATCCAGGAGCTTGCGGAACATTTCCACGCCCGTGCAGGTCGTCTTCTGGGTGTCCTTGATGCCGACGATCTCGATCTCGTCGCCCACATTGATCACGCCGCGCTCCACCCGGCCGGTCACAACCGTGCCGCGGCCGGAGATCGAGAACACGTCCTCGATCGGCATCAGGAAGGGCTGGTCCACGGGACGTTCCGGCGTCGGGATGTACTCATCCACGGCGGCCATCAGTTCCTTGATCTTCTCCTCGCCGATCTCGGGGTTGTTGCCCTCCATCGCGGCCAGCGCCGAGCCCGCGACGATCGGGATATCGTCGCCGGGGAAGTCGTAGCTGTCCAGAAGCTCGCGCACTTCCATCTCGACCAGTTCCAGCAGTTCCTCGTCATCGACCTGGTCGACCTTGTTGAGGAACACCACCAGCGCGGGCACGCCCACCTGGCGGGCCAGCAGGATGTGCTCGCGCGTCTGGGGCATCGGGCCGTCGGCCGCGTTCACCACCAGAATCGCGCCGTCCATCTGCGCCGCACCGGTGATCATGTTCTTGACGTAGTCGGCGTGGCCGGGGCAATCCACGTGCGCGTAGTGACGGTTCTCGGTCTCGTATTCCACATGCGCGGTGGAAATCGTGATCCCGCGGGCCTTCTCTTCCGGCGCGCCGTCGATCTGGTCATAGGCCTTGAACTCGCCGAAATACTTCGTGATCGCCGCCGTCAGCGTCGTCTTGCCGTGGTCAACGTGGCCGATCGTGCCGATGTTCACGTGCGGTTTCGTCCGTTCAAACTTTGCCTTCGCCATGGTGGGGCGCCTCATCGATTAGGGGGCCGGACCGGGCCCGATTCAACATCGGGCGCTCTCTAGTCCGCGGACGGAAATAAATCAAGCGTCAGTTGAGGCTTGCCGGTCGCGGCGCGGGACGCGATGTGGCCGTTTCGGCGGCAGGGCCCGTGGCTGATGCCGGATCATAGCCCAACCACTCTTCCCGGTTCTCGACAAGCCAGGCCTCGATCTGGCGCGCCGCATTCGCGGCAAGGTCGCGCATCTGCTGGTCCTTGCTCATCGTCAGGCCGGAGCCCAAAAGCATCTCGCC
Source organism: Rhodovulum sp. P5 (assembly GCF_002079305.1). NCBI lineage: Bacteria > Pseudomonadati > Pseudomonadota > Alphaproteobacteria > Rhodobacterales > Paracoccaceae > Rhodovulum > Rhodovulum sp. P5. The sequence goes on along the minus strand of NZ_CP015039.1, from coordinate 2,824,935 downwards.
CGACAAACTCTCCCAGATCGTGATCTGCTTGACTTCGGTGTTCAGCTTCTTGCCGGCAGCATCGTCCCAGACATTGGCCGAGATGACGAGGATCGACTTGGGCGAGGCGATCACCGGAATCCCCGGCACGGCCAGCGAGTAGCCATCGATATTCACGCCCAGATGGTACAGCTTGTCGCCCTGATAGCGGCGGAACTGCTTGTCGATGGCTTCGGTCAGTACCGTCTTCCACTCTTCGGCGCTGGCATCGCGGCTGGGGGGCACCTTCTCCATGTTCTTAGACACCACGATGTTATGGCCGAGCCGGAAATTCCCGAGATCCTGCGGGGGCGACAACTCCTGGTTCCGGGCCGCGCAGCCGGCCACAAACGCCATGCTGGCCAGAAGCAGTACAGGACGGATCAGGCACGACAGCCGATGCATGGGCTCCCCCAGGATGAAGCGGTTCGCACCCGGAATAGTGCAACCGCCAAGACGGTGCAACGACGCCCGTCAGGTGAACCGGTTGTCCCGCGGGAAGCCCCGCGGGGCCATACGGCCCGTGCCGGCCCGCTTGCCCAGCCATTCGGCAAGATCGGTTTCGGTGCGCCGGCGTCCGGCAGGGTCAAGCCAGGACAGGCCGTCTGCCAAGGTGAACGTCGCTGCATCCGACAGGCCCCCGTCCTTGTATTTCTGAAGGCGCACGCCCTTGCCGCGCGTCATCTCGGGCAATTCCGACAGGGGGAACACCAGCACCTTGCGGTTTTCACCCACGCAGGCGACATGGTCGCCCGAAACCGGTTTGCAGACCCGGGCCACCGTACCGTCCCGGACGTTCAGCACCTGCTTGCCCGCGCGCGTCTGGGCCAGAACCTCATCGCTGGCAACAAGGAAGCCGTCGCCCGCGCTGGACGCGACAAGCAGTTTCTCGCCCGGGCGATACACCCGCAGGGTGACGATGTCGCAATCATTCGGCAGATCGACCATCAGGCGCACCGGTTCGCCCATGCCACGCCCGCCGGGCAGTTGCGTGACCGGCAGCGTGTAAAACCGCCCGTTCGCCCCGAACAGCAAGACCTTGTCGGTGGTCTCCGCATGCAGCAGGTAGCGGCCTTCATCACCGTCCTTGAATTTCAGGGAAGTGCCGGGGTCGATATGTCCCTTCATCGCCCGCACCCAGCCCATTTTCGAGCAGACCACCGTCACCGGCTCCCGCTCGATCATCGCTTCCAGCGGAACCTCTTCGACCTCGGCTGCCTCGGCCAGGCGCGTGCGGCGGGCGCCGCCCGGCGCTTTCCGGCCGAATGCCTCGCGCACCTCGCGCAACTCCTCCGAAATCCGCGTCCACTGGACGGTTTCGTTTTCCAGCAGGTCTTCCAGCGCGGCGCGCTCCTCAAGCAGCTTGTCGCGCTCTGCGGTCAGTTCCATTTCTTCAAGGCGGCGGAGCGAACGCAAGCGCATGTTCAGGATCGCCTCGACCTGAACCTCGGTCAGCTGGCCCTCCCCCTCGGCCGGCAGGGGCGAGACATAATCCCGTTCAGACGCCGCCCGCACATGACCTTTCGACCAGTCCTCGGCCATCAGGGCGGCCTTGGGGTCGTCGTCATAACGAATGATGTCGATCACCCGGTCGAGGTTGAGAAAGGCGATCAGCAGCCCTTCCAGAACCTCAAGTCGGTGGTCGATCTTCTCCAACCGGTGCTGGCTGCGCCGGAGCAGCACCTCGCGCCGGTGATCCAGGAAGGCGCGCAGAACCTCCTTGAGGCTGCAGACCTTCGGCGTGCGCCCGTCGATCAGCACGTTCATGTTCAGGCTGAACCGCACCTCCAGATCGGAATTGCGGAACAGCGTGTTCATCAGAACCTCCGGATCGACATTCTTCGACCGGGGTTCAAGGATCAGGCGGATATCCTCGGCGCTTTCGTCGCGTACATCCGCAAGGATCGGGATCTTCTTGGTCTGGATCAGGTCCGCAATCCGCTCGATCAACTTGGATTTCTGCACCTGATAGGGGGTTTCCGTGACCACCACCTGCCATGTGCCGCGCCCCAGATCCTCCACCTGCCAATAGGCGCGCAGCCGGAAACTGCCCCGGCCGGTGCGATAGGCCTGCGCGATATTCTCGGGCGGCTCCACGATCACGCCGCCGGTCGGGAAATCCGGGCCGGGAATATAGTTCAATAGCGTGTCGTCGCGGGCGTCGGGCGTCTTGATCAGGTGCAGGCAGGCGCCGACCAGTTCGTCGATATTGTGCGGCGGGATGTTCGTGGCCATGCCGACGGCGATGCCGGAGGACCCATTCGCCAACAGATTCGGAAACGCGGCCGGTAGAACGACAGGTTCTTCAAGCGTGCCGTCGTAATTGGGGCGGAAATCGACCGCGTTCTCGGCCAGCCCCTCCATCAGCGCCTCGGCCGCCGCGGTCAGGCGGGCCTCGGTGTAACGGCTGGCGGCGGGGTTGTCGCCGTCGATATTGCCGAAATTCCCCTGCCCGTCGACCAGCGGGTAGCGGACGTTGAACTCCTGCGCCAGCCGCGCCATCGCGTCATAGATCGCGGCGTCGCCATGGGGGTGATAGTTGCCCATCACATCGCCGGAAATCTTCGCCGACTTCCGGAACCCGCCCGACGACGAGAGCCGCAACTCTCGCATCGCGTAGAGGATCCGCCGGTGTACCGGTTTCAGCCCGTCCCGCGCATCCGGCAGCGCCCGGTCCATGATCGTGGAGAGCGCATAGGTCAGATACCGCTCTCCGATTGCACGGCGCAGCGGTTCGGCCAGGGGGGCATTCATCTTGGGGTCATCTGTGGCATCGGCCATGGATGTTGTGTAGAACGGCCGTGATACGCGGTCCAGAGGCGAGTGGTTAACAGATGGCGCAAAGATCGGTTCTGATCACGGGGTGTTCCTCTGGCATCGGCTATGATGCGGCCCATGCATTGCACGCCCGCGGATGGCGCGTCTTTGCCACCTGCCGGCAGGTGGCCGACTGCGACAGGCTGCGCGGTGAGGGGCTGGAGAGCTTCGTGCTCGACTATGCCGACGAGGCAAGCATTGCGGCCGCCGTCGATGAAACCCTGACCCGAACCGGTGGCACGCTGGATGCGCTTTACAACAACGGGGCCTTCGGTTGCCCCGGCGCGGTAGAGGATTTGCCGCGTGGTGCATTGCGAGAGATCTTCGAGACGAATCTCTTCGGCGTCCATGACCTGACGAACCGCGTGATCCCCACCATGCGGGCACAGGGGCATGGCCGGATCGTCAACTGCTCCTCGGTTCTGGGGTTTGTCGCTGGCAAATGGCGCGGCGCCTATGTGTCCACCAAATATGCGCTGGAAGGGCTGACCGATACGCTCCGGATCGAGATGCGCGATACGGCAATCAAGATCATCCTGATTGAGCCCGGCCCGGTGACATCAAGCATTCGTCAAAAGGCAATTCCGCATTTCGAGCGCTGGGTCGACTGGGAAAACAGCGCACGGGCCGACCAGTACCGGACCTCTCTGCTGAAACGGCTTTACGATGATCGCGGGCCCGATCCGTTCGAATTGCCGGCCTCTGCGGTCAGCCGAAAACTGATTCATGCGCTGGAATCGCCCACGCCGCGCGCCCGCTACTATGTCACCACGCCGACCTACCTGATGGGCTTTGCCCGACGGGTGTTCCCGACCGCCGCGCTGGACTGGCTGATCAACAAGAACTGACTCCCCGTATCGCCTTTCGCCGCCTGCCCCCTATGTCGAGGCGTCGGGTACGGAAACACCGACCCGAACGACACAGTCACAGATACAGATACAGATACAGATACAGATACAGATACAGATACAGATACAGGGAGGCCAACGATGCCCGAGCAGAGCAACATCTACACCAGAACAGGCGACCACGGCGAAACCGCGCTTGGCGACGGCACCCGGCTGCCCAAGGATGACCCCCGGATCCGTGCCTATGGGGCCGTGGACGAAGCCAACGCCGCCCTGGGGCTGGCCCGGCTTCAGGCATCGGGCGACATGGATGCGCGCCTTGGCGTCGTTCAGAACGACCTGTTCGATGTGGGCGCCGACCTGCACAAGGACATTGGCGACGACAACGCGCCGATGCGAATCTCTGCCGCGCAGGTGACCCGGCTGGAATCGGAAATCGACGCGATGGAGGCGACCCTGCCGCCGCTGACGCAATTCATCCTGCCCGGCGGCACGCCGCTGGCCGCCCATATGCACATGGCACGCACGCTTGTGCGCCGTGCCGAACGCCTGACCCGAAAGCTTGCCACCGACGACCACGTGAACCCTGAGGTCATGTCTTATCTCAACCGCCTGTCAGACTGGCTTTTCGTGGCCGCCCGCACCGCCAATGACGGGGGCAAGGCCGACGTGCTTTGGACCCCCGGCGAAAAGCGCCAATAGGAGCGCGCAACAATCGAAAAGGCTGCGACGCGACGCGGAAACTTCCTGTCGTGTCGATTTTGGCCTGTTGTCCGCGTTTCAGAGTCGCTAACAGGTGGCGGAATGACTGTCCTGCCCCGACATCCGGGGCGCTAGCCATGGAGACGCACGCCGATGAAGGTCCTCGTACCCGTCAAACGCGTGATCGACTACAACGTGAAGGTCCGCGTGAAGGCGGACGGCACCGGCGTCGATCTCGCCAACATCAAGATGTCGATGAACCCCTTTGACGAGATCGCCGTGGAAGAGGCGATCCGGCTGAAGGAAAAAGGCCAGGCCGACGAGATCGTCGCGGTCTCTATCGGCGTGAAGCAGGCACAGGAAACGCTGCGCACCGCGCTGGCGATGGGGGCCGACCGCGCCATCCTGATCGTCGCCGCCGAGGATGTGCATGACGATATCGAACCCTTGGCGGTCGCCAAGCTGCTGAAGGCCGTCGTGGACGCCGAACAGCCGGGCCTTGTTCTGGCCGGCAAACAGGCGATCGACAACGACATGAACGCGACGGGCCAGATGCTGGCCGCGCTTCTGGGCTGGAGCCAGGCCACCTTTGCCTCGAAGGTCGAGATCGAGGGCGACAGCGCAAGCGTGACGCGCGAAGTCGACGGCGGCCTGCAGACCATCAAGGTGAAGATGCCCGCCATCATCACCGTGGACCTGCGCCTGAACGAACCGCGCTATGCGTCGCTGCCCAACATCATGAAGGCGAAGAAGAAGCCGCTGGAGGAAAAGACCCCCGCCGATTACGGCGTGGACGTCACGCCGCGGCTTGAGATCCTGAAAACAGCCGAGCCGCGCGAGCGTCAGGCCGGGGTCAAGGTCGCCTCGGTCGACGAGTTGATCGCCAAGCTGAAAGACGAAGCGGGGGTGCTGTAAGATGGCCGTTCTTCTTCTTGCCGAAGTCACCGGCGGTGAACTGCAACTGGATGCCACCGCCAAGGCCGTGAACGCCGCCAAACCGCTGGGTGACATCACCGCGCTGTGTGTCGGCGCCCATGCCAAGGCCGCAGGCGAAGCTGCCGCCAAGATCGACGGCGTGGCCAAGGTTCTGGTGGCCGAGGATGCCATCTACAACCACCGTCTGGCCGAACCGACCGCAGATCTGATCGTCTCGCTGGCCGGCGACTACGACCACATCGTCGCCCCGGCCACGACGGATGCCAAGAACATCATGCCGCGCGTCGCCGCGCTTCTGGATGTGATGGTGATCTCCGAGATCGTGGGCGTGGTCGATGCCGACACGTTCGACCGGCCGATCTATGCCGGCAACGCGATCCAGACGGTGAAGTCGAGAGACCCGAAAAAGGTCATCACCATCCGCACCTCGACCTTCGAGGCTGCTGGCGAAGGCGATGCCGCCCCCGTCGCGGACGCGGCCACCGCCGCCAATCCGGGCATGTCCGAATGGGTGTCCGACACCGCCGCCGAAAGCGACCGACCGGAACTGACCTCGGCCGGGGTGATCGTGTCGGGCGGGCGCGGCGTGGGGTCGGAAGACGACTTCAAGCTGATCGAACAACTGGCCGACAAGCTGGGCGCTGCCGTCGGGGCCTCGCGCGCCGCGGTCGACTCGGGCTTTGCGCCCAATGACTGGCAGGTGGGCCAGACCGGCAAGGTCGTCGCGCCCGAGCTTTACATCGCCGTCGGCATTTCCGGCGCGATCCAGCACCTTGCGGGCATGAAGGACAGCAAGGTCATCGTCGCCATCAACAAGGACGAGGAAGCCCCGATCTTTCAGGTCGCCGATTACGGGCTGGTGGCCGATCTGTTCGACGCGGTGCCGGAACTGGTCGAAAAGCTCTGACCGGGACGCACCCTTGGGAACACGAAAGGCCCGCGCATCGTCGCGGGCCTTTTTCTATCGGGCGGCCGCCATCAGGTCTTCTACCACCGGGGCAAGGGCCGCGGCGATCTCCTCGTGCACGGCCGGACCGGGCAGCGCCGCGGCCGCCGGTTCATCCATTTCGCTGTGGACCATGCCGGCCGTGCCCTGCGAAAGCGCGGGCTCGCTCGGCTCGACCTCCACCACCCGGCTGAAATAGGGGCGGACGGAGTCGATCATGTGCGGGGTGATGAACAGCGGATCGTCGCCCAGATCGTCGTCGGGCCCGGCATGTTCCGGCGGCCTCGACGAAAACCGCAGCAGGACCTTTTCACCGGGGATGCCCGCCGCCAACCCGCGCATGCGCGCCTGCCACGCCATCTGCAACTCTGCCACGACCATTTCGAAGGCGGGTTGCGAGGTATCTCTCAGCGTCGACAACAGATGGCGCGTGAAATTGTATTCGGCAAAGTCGATGCTCGGGAACAGGGCCTTCATCATGGATGAGGCCCGGAGGAACCGATCGTTTCGCCGGGGGTGAACCACATAGAAGCGGTTCGACATGTTGTGCGCGCCCAGCGCCTGAATGACGGCCACCCGGGCCCCGGCCAACAGATCGACCACCGAAGCATCATTGGCGAAGACATCGAGGCCGCCATTGACGCAGCCCAGATTGACCACCGGGGTGCCGGTCCGCTCTTCCACAAGGGCCGGGAAGGGTTTGGGGATGAACTTCCCATATGTCTCGGTCCCGCCGACGACGGCGCAGTAGGGCTTGTCGACGTCCTGACGCGGCCCCCGGAAAAGCAGCCTTGAATTACCGTATCGGCACGGGAAGTAGGCCAAGGTCCCGGCGCCCGGTTGCTGGAAGCTCATATCCGCCCGCTCGCATAATTCGACTCACCTGTCGCGAGAGTGTCGGGCCCGGGTTTCGAAGTCGCTAAGGTTCGGATTTTATCCATCCACAGCCCCTTGCGCGACCGCAGCACACCGCCTTAAGGTCCCCGCGAACATGGCGGGGACGGGCAATGGATATCAAGACGGTTGGGATTGTCGGCGCAGGTCAGATGGGCAACGGGATCGCCCATGTTTTTGCCCTTGCGGGATATGAGGTCACGCTGAACGACCTGTCGGCCGACGCGCTGAGCCGCGCCCTGTCGGAGATCGACAAGAACCTTTCGCGGCAGGCCAGCCGCGGCAAGATCTCCGAAGAGGAGAAGACAGCCGCGCTTGCCCGGATCTCGACCACGACGGTGCTGACCGATATCGGCCCGTCCGACCTGATCGTCGAGGCCGCGACCGAACGGGAAACCGTGAAGACCGCGATCTTCGAAGACCTTCAGCCCCATCTGAAGCCCAACACGATCCTGACCTCGAACACCTCGTCGATCTCGATCACGCGGCTGGCCAGCCGGACCGACCGTCCCGAAAAGTTCATGGGCCTGCATTTCATGAACCCGGTTCCGGTGATGCAGCTTGTTGAACTGATACGCGGCATCGCGACCGATGAGGACACGTACAAGACAATGCTCGCGCTGGTCGAAAAGATCGGCAAGACCGCGGCGTCGGCAGAGGATTTCCCGGCCTTCATCGTCAACCGGATCCTGATGCCGATGATCAACGAGGCGGTTTATACGCTTTATGAGGGCGTGGGAAATGTCCGCTCCATCGACGAGTCGATGAAGCTTGGCGCGAACCATCCGATGGGGCCGCTGGAACTGGCCGATTTCATCGGGCTGGATACATGCCTTGCCATCATGAACGTGCTGCATGACGGGCTGGCCGACACCAAGTACCGGCCTTGCCCGCTGCTGACGAAATATGTCGAGGCCGGATGGCTCGGCCGCAAGACCCAGCGCGGTTTCTACGACTATCGCGGGGAAACGCCGGTTCCCACCCGGTAAGCCGGGACTTCGTCACCGGTCAAACGAAGACGGGCGCCATCGACAGGCGCCCGTTCGTGTTTTGAAAGCGCAGGCTCAGCGGCGGCGCAGAACCGCTATGCCGCCCAGCGCCGACAGCAGAAGCGGCAGACCGGCGGGAAGCGGCACGGCCGGGGCTGCCGGCGCGATTTCGAAAGCGATGAACAGGCTTTCCTGATAGCGCGGGTTGAAGTTGTTGTCCGCGGCAAGGACAAGGCTGAGATTGCCGTTGGCCAGCGTGTGACCGAAGGACATCGCCTCAAGATTGTCGTTGTCGATGCCCATGAACGGGTCGGTGATGGTCAGCAGGACCTCCCGGCTCATCGGCACGACGTCCTCTCCGTCCAGCGCCGCCAGATCGAGGATGTTGGTGCTGTCGTCCAGAATCTCGGAATAGGTGATCGTCACGGTGTTGCCGACGCCGCTGGCATAGGACCGCTCCAGCGCGAGGAACCCATCGCCATACGCCAGAAGCTCGACCAGACCGGGCGCACCGGCGTCACCGTCCAGCGGGATCGCCGGCAGGGCATAGGCATATTGGGCAACCGCTTCCCCAAGGATGGGGTCGATTTCGGCAATGCGCACAAAGCTGCCCTCATCCGCGGTCGATGTCGCGCCATCGGGGATCAGCGCTTCCTCGTTACCGACGAAGATGGTGCCGTCGGCATCCACCGCCATCGCCTCGAAAAGCTTGTTGTCGCGGGCGCCATCGGTGGCGTTGTCGACATAGCGATAGACATCCGGATAGGCGAGATCGCGCACATACTCTCCATCGGTGGTGTATTCGCGCACGAAGGGCTGCACCAGCGCGTCCGGATCGGTGCTGAAATTGCCTTCGCTGGAAATGTAGAGGTTGCCATTGGGCGCAAGGCGGATCGCCTCGGGGTCGACCGTCGGCGCATCGGTGGGCAGCGGCGAGCCGTCCGTGTCCGTCAGCGCCGTCTGGCTGAGGATTGTCACGCCGTTGAACCCGCCCAGGTCATAGTCGAGGTCAAGAGTGTAGAAGCGCGGCGCACGGCCGGCATCGCCCCGGTCGTCCGACAGGGCGTAGAACGTCCCGTCTTCGGCCATCTGAAGGCCCGAAATACCGCCGAATTCGACACCTTCGAACTCGGTGCCATCCGGGACAACGGTCGAACCCAGCAGGTTCAGCGTAATCGGTGCCGCATTGGCCGAGAAGGCCGAAAGAACCAGAGCAGCCGCGCTTGCGGTCAGTCGGAGTGCCATGTTTGGAATCCCCCAAGAGTGAACAGACCGTTTCCGCATACGCAACCGGCGTAACAGAAATGCTGTGCTCCTGTGACGGGACGATGGCCGTGCGTCGCGTCAGGCGACAAGACCCAGCGTGCGGTCCCGCAGCCAGGCGACGAAGCCGCGCGGGTTGCCCGCCCAGCGTTCGATTTCCGCCCGCTCGATCGGGGTTCCCACGACGGGGGCTTGCGGCCGGTTCAGCGCGTGCACGACCTCATGCAGCAACAGGCCCTGCCGCAACGTCGACGACACCTGGTTGGCGATCTGGTACCACCGGGAATTCTCCCCCGTGAACCGGATCGGCACCACGACAGCGCCGGAGCGCTGGATCATCTTGGCGGTGAAGGGGTTCCATTCAGCCTCGATTGCCGGGCCGAACATGGTCGCAGACGCCGCGACCGACCCGGACGGGAACAGAACGATCACGCCGCCATCGCTCAGATGCTCCATCGCCCGGCGCCGCATCTCAAGGTTCTGCTCCAGCGCATCTTCCTCATGCGGGAAAGGCACCGGGATCATGAATTCCTCGATCTCGCCCACACCGGTCAGAAGCGAGCGGGTGAGAATCTTGTAGTCGGTGCGCACCCGGCCGATCAACTCGGCCAGCACCATCCCGTCCACCAAGCCGTGCGGATGGTTTGCCACCACGATGACCGGGCCGGTCCGCGGGATCCGGGCCAGTTGCGACTCGGGCGTCCGCAGATCGATGCCCATCACGTCCAGCGCCTGTTTCCAGAACGCCTGCCCGTCCGGCACCCCCATCGCCTCGAACTTCCGGATCAGCCGCAACAGGCGCAGCTTGCCGGTCATGAGTTCCATGGTCTTGATCAGGCGCACCTGAACCGGGTTCGAAAACGTGGTCGAATAGGACAGGCGCCGGGCATCATAGGCACGGCCATCCAGCTTCTTGCCGTCGCCCTGCCCCAGAAAACGCGGGCGCGGCTGCACGAGCACGGGATTGATATTGGTGCTGTCGACCACGCTTCGCGCTCCTCGGGTCGGTTCGTCTACATCTCTTCCCCGAAACGGTCCCCGACCAGTTGCGTCAGGGCGTCGGCAAGCCGTTCGGCCTCGGGGCCGGAGGTTTTGACCTCAATAGTGGTTCCCTTCGAGGCTGCCAACATCAAAAGCCCCATGATCGAGTCGCCCGAGGTGCTCACACCGTCGCGGCTCACTTCGGCGGTGGCGTCATGGTCCTCGACGCATTCCACGAACTTGGCTGACGCGCGGGCATGCAGCCCCTTCTCGTTCACGATTTCAAGCTTGCGCGTCACCGCGTGGCCCATGCGAAACTCCTTGTTCACGATCACATACCTTCGGCATCGAAACTGTCGATGTATTTCCGCCCGGCGGCCAGCGCCGAGGCCGTCGCCTCTGCCACGCTGAGCTTGCGCGACTTGGCCAGCTTGATCAGCATCGGCAGGTTCGCCCCGAACAGGATGCGCCGATCGGACGGGATACAGGCCCGGATCGACAGATTGGAGGGCGACCCCCCGAACATGTCGGTCACCACCACCACGCCATTGCCCTGATCGACATCATCCGCCGCGCGACAGATTTCGTCCTGCTTTGCCCCCCGGTCATCGTCGGGCCCGATGGAAATGGCACGAATACCGGTCTGCCGGCCAACGACATGTTCCACCGCCGCCAGATATTCGCGGGCCAAGCCCCGTGCGCGACAATGACGATTCCGATCACGCGCCCGATCCCGATGCCGCCGCAGACGCGATCTGCGCCCGCCTTTCCAGTTCTCTGTGCCGTATAGACACTTGCCATTCCGTTGCCGCAAGCCTGTTTGCCACGGTTTCGGCAACCGCGACGGAGCGGTGTTGCCCCCCGGTACAGCCGAACCCGATCGAGATGTGGCTGCGGCCCTCGTCGCGATGCGCGGGCAGAACGAAATCGGCCAGCGTGACGATATGCTCCACGAACGTGCCGAACCGTCCGTCTTCGCCAACATAGTGGACGACTTCATCGTTGCGGCCATCAAGATGGCGCAGCGACGGATCCCAATACGGATTGCGCAGAAACCGGCAGTCGAACGCCATTTCCAGACCGTGCGGAAGCCCGCGCTTGTAGGAAAAGGAGTGCAGCGACAGCGCAAGGGGGGCCTCTCCCCCCGCGGCGAAACGTGCGGTCATCTCCGCCCGGAACTCGTGGATCGTCAGGTCGGAGGTGTCGATCAGGATCGTGGCGAGCTCCCGAATCGGTTCGAGAACGTCAAGATCGCGCGCCACCCCCTCGACCGGGCTTTCGGCCGGGGCCATCGGGTGACGGCGCCGGGTTTCCGAGAACCGTCGCAACAGAACCTCTGGACGGCAATCGAGGTAAAGCACATCGGCCTCGATATGCGACGCGGACCAGATCTGTTGAATGAGGTCGGCAAGTGCCCGGGCGGAAAAGTCCCGGGTTCGCGTATGCACCCCAAGGGCAAGCGGCGGACGTACCTCGTTGCCGTCCAAAAGCTTCGGGACAAGCGACAGCGGCAGGTTGTCGATGGCTTCGAAACCGATGTCTTCCAGCACGTTCAGCGCCGTCGACCGCCCCGCCCCCGACGCCCCCGTCACCAGAACGACGCGCTGCGGGTTCGGTGCCAGATCTCGTTCAGGTGTCTCGGGCATCAGTCACTTCGGCCGGACGTCAGGTAAAGCAGGATTGCTGAAGGGAAGTATGGCTGATCGACCCGGCGAAGCAAGGGGACGATATGGTCAAGAAACCGCGTTTCTCGCCTTGGCGGCAGTCGCTCGGTCTCGACCTGGTCCAGATCGACGGCAAGCACGACCCGGGCGCGGCTTTCGGTCTCGGCATGCAGCAGGCCGACAAACCGGGCCTCGATCAGGCCCCGAATGGTCTCGGGCGCATGGGCGACAAGGCTGTCGCCGTCCGCGAAAAGGCAGGTTCGGTCATCGGCGACCAGTCTGGCCCCAAGGCCGATCAGTTGCAGGGCAAGGGCCGATTTCCCCGCGCCCGAACGCCCGGTGATCAGCACGGCCCGCCCATCGACGGCCACACAGCTTGCATGCACGATGATCGGGGCGGGTTGGTCCGGCATAATCGGACGTCTATCACGTCAGACCGGCAGGCCGACCACGAATCGCGCCCCCAGCGGTTCGGACGTGACGTCAGCCTCGGTCGGACGGATGTTCTCGGCCCAGATGACGCCGCCATGAGCTTCGACGATCTGCTTGGAAATCGCCAGCCCAAGGCCGGAATGGTTGCCGAACTGCCCGGGCGGACGTTCGGAATAGAAGCGGTTGAAGATCTTGTTCAGCGCCTCGTTCGGGATGCCGGGCCCCGTATCCTCGACCACGACAAGCACCCTGTTGTCCTTGGTCCGCGCCCAGATCCGCACGGCATCGCCCGCCTCGCAGAACGAGACCGCGTTGGTGATCAAATTGACGAAGACCTGGGCAAGCCGCGCCTCAAGCCCCTGCACGACCATCGGCTCGGGCGGCAGATCGGAGATGAAATCCACGCCCTTCTCGCGCGCCTCCTGCCCCAGATGCTGGCTGAGATTTGTCAGCAACTGCACGAGGTCGAATTTCTGTTCGTCTTCCTTGACCAGTTCGCTGTCCAGACGCGAGGCGTTGGAAATGTCGCTGACCAACCGGGTCAGGCGCCGAACGTCATGCTCGATGATCTCAAGAAGTTTCTCGCGCTGCTCTTCCCGCTTGGCCAGCCGCAGCGTCCCGGTGGCAGAGCGCAGACTGGCCAGCGGGTTCTTGATTTCATGGGCGACATCGGCCGCGAATTGCTCGTTCGCATCGATCCGGTCGTAAAGCGCCGTCACCATTCCGCGAAGCGCAACAGACAGCCGCCCGATCTCGTCCGGGCGCCCGGCCATGTCGGGGATCCGCACGCGCCCGGGGCTCATCTTCTGGGAGTGGCGGTCCCGGCCCAGTTCGGCCGCGGCTGCGAGTTCCGACAGCGGGTTGGCGATGGTCGAGGCCAGAACGAGGCTCAACCCGATGGAGACGATCAGCGCGATGACGAAAACCTGCAAGACCTGTTCGCGTTCGATCCGCACCAGCCAGTCGATCTCACCGCTGGCAGATACGAGCGCCACGACACCGACAACCTGCCCCGCCCGGATGATCGGGGTGGTCGCGGTAAAGGCGGTGCGTCCGCCGGCATCGACGCCGGTTTCGATCTGCGCACCGGCAACCAAGGTGCGGGCCACCTGGTCACGCAGGCGCTCTTCGGGGCTGGAATCGCCGTTGGCCACTCCCGGGCGCTGAAGGCGATGGGCAAGCCCTTCCCAGATCGTGTTCAGAATATCGGTGATGATCGTGATCTTGCTTTCGTCGCGGATATCGTCCGCCGGCCAATCGGAAGAGGCACCGCCGCGGGCGCGCGCCACCAGAATTTCCTGCGCGTCGAACACGAACGCTTCGACCCCGGGCGCCAGATCAAGCCCGGCCAGAGTCTCCGTGGCATCGCGCCCGCGGCCCGCCCGGATGCCGAAGGGGGCACCGGGCGCCATCTGCGCCTCGAACACGTCGGCGACGAGTTCGGCCTCTGCCACCAGCCCGCTTTCGCGCTGGCGCAGCAGGCTGTCCCGGGCCGGGTTCATGTAAAGCACGCCAGAGATCAGAATGATCTGCGCCAGCAGGTTGAACACGATGATCTTGCGCGCCAAAGGCGAGGGGTTCAGCGCGATCCGAACCTTGCGGCGCGCGGCGGTCGTGGCGGCCGACGCCGCCCCCGTGTCCCGGGATGCGCGCGCGGACATGTCGACATCGGCTTCTGGCATTGTGTCCCGCACGGAGCCCCCCGGCTTGCGCCTATTCTTCGTTGTAGCGATAGCCGATGCCGTAGAGCGTTTCGATCGCGGAGAAATCCGGATCGGCCTGCCGCATCTTCTTGCGCAGCCGCTTGATGTGGCTGTCGATGGTCCGGTCGTCGACATAGACCTGATCGTCATAGGCCACGTCCATCAACTGATCGCGGCTTTTCACGAAGCCCGGCCGCTGCGCAAGCGCCTGCAGCAACAGGAACTCCGTCACGGTCAGCGCGACATCCTTGCCCTTCCAGGCCACCGCATGGCGAAGCGGGTCCATCGTCAGGTTGCCGCGCACCATGACCTTGCTGTCCTCGGGGGCCGGGCCGTCATCGGCGGCGATCACCTCCTGCCGGCGCAAGAGCGCGCGGATGCGTTCGACCAGCAGGCGTTGAGAGAAAGGCTTTTTCACATAGTCATCGGCGCCCATGCGCAGGCCCAGAACCTCGTCGATCTCGTCATCCTTCGAGGTCAGGAAGATCACCGGCATCTTCGACTTCTGGCGCACGCGCTGCAGAAGGTCCATGCCGTCCATCCGGGGCATCTTGATGTCGAAGACCGCCATATCGGGCAATCGCTTGTTGAACGCGTCCAGCGCCGATTGACCGTCATTGTAGGTCTCGACCTCGAAGCCCTCGGCTTCCAGCGTCATGGAAACGGAAGTCAGGATGTTCCTGTCGTCGTCTACGAGCGCAATCCTCGACATCGGGGGCCTCTCACTTCTCTGCGAGCGAATTGTTGTCCTGTCCGGTGTCCTGCCTTGCCGACAACCGGGCATCCCGGAACGGCGAATCACGGACAGACCGTTGCCTCAACTCAAAGGCAAAATCGCTGACAGAGTGCTAACGGCATCCCTCCGGTTGTCTTATTGTCGATCAGGACGGCACAATTCCGGGGCGCGGATAAAATGATTGCGCTAACGTCGGGCTAAACGATTGATGATTGCGCTAACGTCCTTTCCGAAGCTGTTGCGGGATGAAAGCCTCGTGCTATAGGCGCGCCATTCTGAAGGCCGCGGCATGGAGGGTAAGATATGGAATTCGGTCGGGTGAATCCCAAGCAACGTCTTGAAGATCAAGGCATTCAAGGTCTGGGCAAGGTCTACTACAACCTGCTTGAACCGGCGCTCATCGAAGAAGCGCTGAAGCGGGGCGAAGGGCGTCTGGGCCAGGGCGGGGCGTTCCTCGTGACCACCGGCGAACATACCGGCCGCTCCCCCAAGGACAAGCACGTGGTCCGCACCCCCGATGTCGAAAACGACATCTGGTGGGAAAACAACCGCCCCATGACGCCGGAGGCTTTCGACACCCTGCATGCCGACATGCTGGAGCATATGAAGGGCCGCGAGATGTTCGTGGAGGACCTCTATGCCGGGGCCGATCCCGCCAACCGTCTGGACGTGCGCGTCGTGACCGAAATGGCGTGGCACGGGCTCTTCTCCCGCCACCTGCTGCGCCGGCCCGCGCTGGATGAACTCGACAGCTTCGCGCCCGAATTCACGGTCATCAACTGCCCCAGCTTCAAGGCCGACCCCGAGCGCCACGGCTGCCGCAGCAAGACCGTCGTCGCGATGAACTTCGCCAAAAAGCTGATCCTGATCGGCGACACCGAATATGCCGGCGAGATCAAGAAATCGGTCTTCACGCTGATGAACTTCATCCTGCCGGGCAAGGGCATCATGGCGATGCACTGTTCGGCCAACCACGCCATCGACAACCCGGTGGATACCGCCATCTTCTTCGGCCTGTCGGGCACCGGCAAGACCACGCTGTCGGCCGATCCGTCGCGCACGCTGATCGGTGACGATGAACATGGCTGGTCGGAAAACGGCACCTTCAACTTCGAAGGCGGCTGCTATGCCAAGACCATCAGCCTGAGCGCCGAGGCCGAGCCGGAAATCTACGCCACCACGTCGAAATTCGGCACGGTGATCGAGAACATGGTGTTCGACGAACACACCAAGACGCTCGATTTCGAAGATGACTCGTTGACCGCGAACATGCGCTGCGCCTACCCGCTGCACTACATCTCGAACGCGTCCGGCACGGCGATGGGCGGGCATCCCAAGAACATCATCATGCTGACCTGCGACGCGTTCGGCGTGCTGCCCCCGATCGCACGGCTGACGCCCGCACAGGCGATGTATCACTTCCTGTCCGGCTTCACCTCCAAGGTCGCCGGGACCGAGAAAGGCGTGACCGAGCCGGAACCGACCTTCTCCACCTGCTTCGGCGCGCCCTTCATGCCGCGTCGGCCGGAAGCCTATGGCAACCTGCTGCGCGAAAAGATCGCCCGTCACGGCGCGACCTGCTGGCTGGTCAACACCGGCTGGACCGGCGGCGCCTATGGGTCGGGCGAGCGGATGCCGATCAAGGCCACCCGCGCCCTGCTGCACGCCGCGCTTGACGGCTCTCTCAACGATGCGGAGTTCCGCAAGGACCCCAACTTCGGGTTCGAGGTGCCGCTTGCGGTGCACGACGTGCCCGAGGTCCTGCTTGACCCGCGCCGGACCTGGGCCGATCCGGCGGCCTATGACGCGCAGGCTGAAAAGCTGGTGCACATGTTCTCGGAAAACTTCGCGCAATACGTGCCCTATATCGACGATGACGTGAAAGAAGCCGCCATCGGCTGAGGCATCCGCCACCGCATGATTTGCAGGGCCCGGCCGTTACGGTCGGGCCTTCGCCGTTTCGGGCCCTCACCCGACAGGTTGGGCGATCCGGGCCGCGCCGTCAGCCCATCAGCCCCCGGCGGATCAGGTTGGCCGCGGCCACCGACAGCACGATCAGCGTCACCTTGCGAAAGCGGGCGGCGGGCAGCCGATCCTGAACCCGCACCCCCAGCCACATGCCAATTGCCGCCGGGCCGACCAGCGCCGCCGAAAAGGGGATCGTCTGCGCATTCAGCACCCCCGACCCCAGATGGGCTGCGGTCAGCGTCGTTGCCCCGATCAGGAAGACAACGCCCTGAACCCGCACCATTTCCATCTTCTCGGTGTTGAAGCTGAGCAGATAGGCGATCACCGGCGGCCCCCAGACCCCCGACAGCCCGCCGAAGAACCCACCGGTCAGCCCCATCGCGACCTCGGCCCGCCCGCGGTGCCGGGCATGCAGGATCAACTGGCGCCCCAGAAGCTGGGACAGCGTGAAGGCAAGGATCGGCACCCCCAGCACCAGCAGCATGACCCGATCAGGCAGAACCGGCACCAGGGGCGCACTGATCAGAATACCGCCAATGACGCAGCCGATCAGCAATCGGTACCGGCGGACCGATCCCCATGCGGCCCGCGGCCCCTGCCGCAAGGCCTGGGCCACATTCGTCAGCAGCGTCGCAAAGATCAGCCCGGCCAGCGCCAGATCCGCAGGCAGAAAACTCGACATGCCCGAGATCATGATCAGCGGCATCGCGAACCCCGTCACGCCCTTGACGATGCCTGCAAAAGCCGTCACGGCCACCGCCGCCGCGACCAAGACCGGTTCAATCCCGAACATGCCGTCGTTCCCCCTTGTCCAGAACGCCTATAGCCTGCCGCCGGGCACGCTGCACTGCAAAAACAAGGCGGTCATTATCCTTCAAAAAGCCATGCTCAATTGAATTTTTGTTGCGCTGCATCTGCGAAGGCCCTATGTCACCCCAAGCCCGAAACAAGGAGACGATTCATGCCCCATGACGGTCAGGACATCGCCAATGCGCAAGCCACGATCCTCCCCGATCTTCTGACGCTGACCAAGGCCGCCCTTGCCCCGGTGGACAAGGTGATGGAGGCCGCCCGCGCCGCCGTTCGCGCGCAGGTGACCGATGGCGACCGCGTCTCGGGCAAGCTGATCGAGATGCACCAGACGGCCGCACATGGTTTGGCGTGGCTCTCGACCTATGCGCAGGCACTGACCCAGATGCAGGGCTGGGCCGAGCGGCTGACCGAACAGGGCAAGTTCGGCGAGGTCGAGCAACTGATCCTCCAAATCTCCTTCGGTGAGTACCTTAGCCAGATCGCCGGCGGCATCCCGATGAGCCAAGGCGAAATCGTCCGCCTGCGCGATGTCGGCGTGTCCGGAGACGAAGTTCACGCGCTCTACACCGACGAGGTGACGGCGCTGATCGGCAGCGCCAACACCCCCGCCGCCCGCGCACGGCTTGTAACGCTGATGCAGGAACAGGCGGGCAACGTGACCGTCGGCGCCACCGGCCTTGATGAAGAGCTGGAGATGATCCGCGACCAGTTCCGCCGGTTCGCCGTCGACCGGGTGGAGCCCAACGCCCATGAATGGCACCTGAAAGACGAACTGATCCCGATGGAAATCATCGAGGAGATGGCCGAACTGGGTGTCTTCGGCCTGACCATTCCCGAGGAATACGGCGGGTTCGGGCTGTCCAAGGCGTCGATGTGCGTCGTGTCCGAGGAGTTGTCGCGCGGCTATATCGGCGTGGGCTCGCTGGGCACGCGCTCGGAAATCGCCGCCGAACTGATCCTGTGTGGCGGGACGGAAGAGCAGAAACAGCACTGGCTGCCCAAGATCGCCAGCGCGGAAATCCTGCCCACCGCCGTCTTCACCGAACCGAACACCGGCTCCGACCTCGGCAGCTTGCGCACCCGCGCGGTCAAGGTGGGCGACGATTACGAGGTGACCGGCAACAAGACCTGGATCACCCACGCCGCGCGCACCCATGTGATGACGCTGCTGGCGCGCACCGACCCGGCGACGTCGGACTACAAGGGTCTGTCGATGTTCCTGGCCGAAAAGACCCCCGGCACGGATGAAAACCCGTTCCCGACCGAAGGCATGACCGGCGGCGAGATCGAGGTTCTGGGCTATCGCGGCATGAAGGAATACGAGCTTGGCTTTGACAAGTTCAAGGTCAAGGGCGAGAACCTGCTGGGCGGGGTCGAGGGGCAGGGCTTCAAACAGCTGATGCAAACCTTTGAATCCGCGCGCATCCAGACTGCGGCCCGCGCCATCGGCGTGGCCCAATCGGCGCTCGACGTGTCGATGCAATACGCCCAGGACCGCAAGCAGTTCGGCAAGGCGCTGATCAACTTCCCCCGCGTCATAGACAAGCTGGCGATGATGGCCGTGGAAATCATGGTCGCCCGGCAGCTGACCTATTTCTCGGCCTGGGAAAAGGACCACGACCAGCGCTGCGACCTCGAAGCCGGGATGGCGAAACTGCTGGGCGCCCGCATCGCATGGGCCTGCGCCGATAACGGGTTGCAGATCCACGGCGGCAACGGCTTCGCGCTGGAATACACGATCAGCCGCATCCTGTGCGACGCGCGCATCCTGAACATCTTTGAGGGTGCGGCGGAGATTCAGGCACAAGTCATCGCACGCAGAGTCTTGGGCTAACCGATATCAGGACGTGTCCGGGGGACACGTCCTCTCGGCGGCACGCGGAGATTCAGGCGCAGGTGATTGCTCGGCGCGTTCTCGGATAACGGATCATCCGTCTTACAAGCCCCGCCCCAGTCACCGTACCGGGGCGGGTGCTCAGGTCTGTAGCGCCAGCACCCGGACCAACCGCCCCCGTGCCGCGGGCAAGGGCTTCTCCCCCAGCGCAGGTGCGAGCCATTTCTCAAGAAAATGGCCCGTCAAGCGCAGCCCCGCGCCGATCTCGCTCTCGCGCACGGGACCCTGCCCCAGCAGGCAGGGCGGCAGCGGCAGCAGGCGGTCCGCCCATTCGCCTGCGCCCTTTGCACTTACCGCCCGGCCCGTGCGGGGCGAGACATAGGCAAGATCGTCCCGGCTGCCGGTGACCGCGCAAGCCGACAGGTCAAGACCGAAGCCCATCTCCTCCAACAGCGCCAGTTCCCAGCGCAGATAGGCCAAGGGCCAGGCCTCTGCATGGCCGAGCAGGTCGAACAGCGCCTCTGACCGCAGGAAAAGCTGGGGGTGCGGCGCGCGCTCGGGCAGGCTGAAGGACAGCAGCGCCGTAACCGCATTCAACCCCGCAAGGGCCGCGGCATCGCCCATGACATGCCCCGCCCGGCTCCGCACGGGTTCGACCGTGAAGCTGCCGAGGTGATCGTCAAGCCGCGCCCGCCATGTCAGGGCCAGTCGCGCACCGGGTTGCAGCACCGGGGACAGCCGTCGCCCGGCCCCGCCCCGAACCACCCCCATATGGCGCCCGTGACCCGCAGTGAACACATCGACGATGGCCGCGTTTTCGCCGTGCCGTCGCACGGTCAGAACGCTGCCCTCGTCCTCCCACTCGATCACGCCACGCCCCTTCGCTGCCCCCAATACCCAAATCGAAAGGCGAAGGTCACGCAAGGCCGGGGTCGTCAAGCAGGTGGCGCCCCGCGCGATCCTCGACCTCGACCACCCACAGGTCCGGGTCGAACTCCCGCTGCCGGGCGACAGATACATCAACCTCGGCCTCGTTCCCCTCGGTCAAGACCGACCAGACGCGCGCCCCGGTTTGCAGATCGAACCGGCGCTGAAAGGCACGGGCCTGCCCGTCCAGCGTGTTCATCTTCACCAGAACTGCGCCTGCCGTGTCGTCGCCATGGGCAACGACGAAGGCCGGGATACCTTCCAGCCTCAGCCGCGCCAGATAGGCCTGCACCCAGAACTCCGCGGTCAGGCGCATGCGGCACCTCTGCGCTGGCGCACGGCGCGGCGCGTGCTAGGGTCTTCGCTACGCCACAGCAGAGGAGGCCGCACCATGTCCGACCGCCCCGCAATCCCGCCGCTTGCACTGGTCACCTTCGGGTTTGCCCTTCTGATCGACCTCATCGTGGTCACCGGAGTTGCGCGCAATGCCTTCGTGATGATGCTGATGTTGATGTCCAACCTCTTTGCCTGCGCGGCGCTTTACTGGCTGATCCTGCGGTATTTCTTCAACCGGCTGCCCGGCGTGCCCGAGGATCAGTCCCCGTCGCGGAAATCCAGCCCCATCTCGGAATAACGTTCGGCCTCTTCCAGCCAGCCGGGCCGCACCTTGACCTGCAGGAATAGGTGCACGGGCCGGTCGAGAAACTCCGCGATCTCAACCCGCGCGGCCTGGCCGATGGCCTTCACCGTATCGCCCTTGTGGCCCAGCACGATGCCCTTGTGCCCGTCACGGGCGACGTAAATCACCTGATCGATCCGGGTGGAGCCATCCTTGCGGTCCTGCCAGCCCTCGGTTTCCACCGTCAACTGGTAGGGCAGTTCCTGATGCAGGCGGAGCGTCAGCTTCTCCCGCGTGATCTCGGCCGCGATCATCCGCATCGGCAGATCGGCGATCTGGTCCTCGGGGTAGAGCCAGGGCCCCTCGGGCAGCGTCTCGGCCAGCCAGCTGCGCAGGTCGTCCACGCCATAGCCCTTTTCGGCCGAGATCATGAAGGTCTTCGCGAATGGATAGGCCTCGTTCAGATCCGCCGACAGGGCCAGCAGCGCCTCGGCCTTCACCCGGTCGATCTTGTTGATCGCCAGCGCCACGGTCTGGCCCTCGGTTTCCCGCTCCTTCAGTGCGTTCAGGATGGCATCCACCCCGTCGGTCCGCCCGCGATGCGCCTCGACCATCAGCACAACGATATCGGCGTCCGCCGCGCCGCCCCATGCGGCGGCGACCATCGCGCGATCCAGCCTCCGGCGCGGACGAAACAGCCCCGGCGTGTCGACAAAGACAATCTGGCTTTCGCCCTCAAGTGCCACGCCGCGAATACGCGTGCGCGTGGTCTGCACCTTGTGCGTCACGATAGACACCTTCGCGCCCACCATGCGGTTCAGCAGGGTCGACTTGCCTGCGTTGGGCTCTCCGATCAGGGCAACGAAACCGGCGCGCGTCATGGGCCACTCCTTCTGACAACGCGGCTCTCTAGCCCATTTCCCGGACCAAGACCACAGCTTCAGTCAGCCTTGCCTGACGGCAGTGCGGACGGCATTCCGGCGGGCGCGCGTTAACTTTCGGGCAAGAATGTGACTTCCGATAAGCTTTCGTCAAAGTTATGACTCATTTTGTCCAAATTGCGGCGACGACGGGAGCCGAGCCGCACAGAGACGGAAGCCTTGACAGGAAGAGGTGCCCGATGTCCCGCTCCGTTCCCACAGCCGCCTATGCAATCCTCGGCGTATCGCCACAGGACGATTTCAAGACGATCCGCAAGGCGTGGCTGAAGCTGGTGCGCCGATACCACCCCGACGTGGTGCGCGGCGATGTCGAAGGGGCAACGCGCAAACTGGCAACGCTGAACGACGCCTATGACAAGGTGCGCGCCCACAGGGCAGAGGGAAAGACCACCGCAGACGACACGCTCGAACGCCACCGGCAAGAGGCCGCCCGCCGTGCCGAAGCCGCCCGCAGGGCCGAGGCAGACCGCCGAGAAGAGGAGCGTCGCCAGCAGGAAGCCGCCCGGCGCGAGGAAGAGCAGCGCCGCAAGGACGCCGCCCGCCGTGCCGAGGCTGCGAAACAGGCAGAGGCCGCCCGCCAAGCCGAAGCCGCGCGCAAGGCCGAGGCACTTCGGCAGGCAGAGGCCGCACGCCGCGCCGCGGCACGGAAGACCGCCTTTACCGTAGCCGGCCGGTTCGAACATGCACGGCGCATCATGGAACCGGCCCCCGAGAAGCGCACCCTGCTGGTCGCCTGAGCCGCGGAAGATCGGCTGAGAGACCTAGTCGCCCTTGATACGCTTCAGAAGCGCCGAGGCCGCTGCCTGCTCGGCCTGCCGCTTGGCCCCGGCGGTCGCGCGTGCTTCCTCGCCACTCTCAAGCCGGGCGCTGATGGTGAAGACGGGCGCGTGATCGGGCCCGTCGCGGCTGATCTCGGTATAGGTTGGCGGCGGCAAACCGCGGGCCTGCGCCCATTCCTGCAAGGCGGTCTTGGCGTCGCGCGCATCGGTCTTCACCGTCTCGATCCGGTCGCCCCACAGGCGAAGCACCAGATCCCGGGCCACCTCGAACCCGGCATCGCGATAAACCGCGGCGATCACCGCCTCCATTCCGTCGGCCAGAAGCGCCTCTTTCCGCCGTCCGCCCGACAGCATCTCTGACCGGCCCAGCTTCAGCACATCGCCCAAGCCGATTTCCCGGGCGACGGCTGCGCAGGTCTCTCGCCGCACAAGCGCGTTGAAGCGCGGCGCGAGTTGACCCTCGCTTGCCTTCGGGTCGGCCTGCAAGAGCGCCTCGGCCATGACAAGGCCCAGCACCCGGTCGCCGAGGAATTCCAGGCGCTGGTTGTCGGGCCGCGTCGGGCTCGACAACGACGAATGCGTCAGCGCGCGCGACAGAAGCTCCGGCCGGGCGAACTCATGCCCCAGCCGTCGGGAAAAGGCCGCGACTTCGGCAGACAGTTTCAATCGACAGCCTTGAAGAAGCGGTCGGCCCGCCACGTCCAGACGAAGAACAGCGACCGTCCGGCAGAGGAGAACATCACCCGGTCGGCGCGGCCGATCAGGTTTTCCGCCGGCACGAACCCGACCCCGCCATTGGCGCGCGCGTAGCGGCTGTCCTGGCTGTTGTCGCGGTTGTCGCCCATGAAGAAGTACTGCCCCTTGGGAACGGTGAAGATCGGCGTGTTATCCGAAAAGAACCCGTCGCGGATGTTCAGGATGTCGTGGCTGACACCATTGGGCAGGGTTTCGGTGAACCGGGATTTCTTGCAGGTGCCGCCCTCGCCCACCGGGGCGTTTTCGCATTGCGGGAAATAACCGCCCGGCCCCTGCCGGCGATAGGTTTCCTCGAACACGCCGGCGGGTTCCACCTTGACCGGGGCATCGTTGATGTAAAGCTGCCCGTCCTTCATCTGGATCCGGTCGCCCGGCAGGCCGATCAGGCGCTTGATGAAGTCCGACCCGTTGACCGGGTGGCGGAAGACGACCACGTCGCCACGCTCGGGCTCCGAGAAGAACAACCGCCCCTCGAACGGGCACATGGAAAACGGGCAGGAATAGCGCGAATAGCCATAGGCCATCTTGTTGACGAACAGGAAGTCGCCGACCAGAAGCGTGTCCTTCATGCTGCCCGACGGGATCCAGAAGGGTTGGAAGAACACCGTGCGGAACACGCCCGCGATCAGGAGCGCCCAGAAGATCGTCTTGACCGTCTCCCAAAGGCCGTCGGCCTTCTTCTCATCCGTCTTTGCCATTTGCCCGGCCCTGTGCTTGGGGGAATTGCCCCCGCTTCATGCTTGGGCGGGGTGTGGGTGTCAAGGCGACGCGCTGGTCCCGATCAGGTCTTTGGCCGCGCCTCGATCACGACGAAAGCCTGCGCCCAGGGGTGGTCGTCGGTCAGGGTGACATGGATCATGGCCTCGTGGCCTTCGGGCGTCATCGCGGCCAGCCGTTCCGCCGCCCAACCGGTCACCTGCATCACCGGCTGGCCGGTTTCAAGATTGCTGACCGCCATGTCCTTCCAGGAAATCCCCATGCGCAACCCGGTGCCCAGCGCCTTGGAACAGGCTTCCTTGGCCGCCCAGCGCTTGGCATAGGTGCCCGCCTTGTCGGCGCGGCGTTCGGCCTTGGCCTGTTCCGTGTCGGTGAAGACACGGGTCAGGAACCGCTCCCCGAACCGGTCAAGCGTCGCCTGAATGCGGTCGATATTGGCCAGATCGGTGCCGATACCCAGGATCATGCGCGCGCCCTCCGCCCGGCAGCGCCGCAGCGGGGCCGCAGGCACCGCTGCCCGGCCCAACGGAAGGCGCCGCGACAGCGGCAACGACGGGCGGGAGCCCGCGCTTCCGCCGGCCCCTCGACTGCGGCACCTGGTTCCACGGATATCGCCTGCAAGGCTGCCTCCTTTTCCATCGACAGCCCGCATTTACGCCACCGGGCCGCCGCAGGCAAATACCCTGCCTTGCCGATCTTGCCAGCCGCGTGTCGTGGTCGCATCCTCCCACGACACGCAATCGGAAACGGAGCCTGCCCCATGGCCCTCGAAGACATGGCCAGCGAAGCCTATGAAATACTGGCGAACGCGCCGGGCGCCCGCTCCGACCCCGAGGGCACCGCCCGCGCGGTCGAGGCCGCACTGGCCGCCGCGCCCCATGATCTTGACGTCCGCCTTGGCGCTTACCGCTTCTATTTCTATACGCATCAGTTCGAAAAGGCCGTGCCGCAGGCCGAGGTGATCCTGTCGCTGGCCGCACAACGGCTGAACATCGCGTCCGATTTCCACGCGGTCCGCCCCGACGACGCCCCGTTCAGCGAGGCTGAACTGGCCCCGGGCCTCTACCTGCAGGCGCTGATCGCGCTGGCCTATTGCCACATGCGTCTGGGGGATTTCGACACCGGCCAACCCTATCTGGACAAGGCCTTCGAACTGGACCCCACCGACCGGTTCAGCGCGTGGCGGCTGGAACGCGCGGCCAAGGCCAACGAGGCGGAGGAGTACTAAGCGCAAGCTTATTGTTGGGCCGTTTCAATCAAAAAGCGTGTCACGATCTGAGCGTTGTAGTCTCCATATAGCCCACGGATGAATTGGGCCTTCGACCGGCGGAAATCGTTGACAGGTCACTCGCCCAGCGACAGCATAGAACTATTACAATCGGGGAAAGGGGAACAAAATGAACACATTCAAGAATTTCGCCGCATCTGCAGCGTTGGTCGTGATAACAGGCGCAGCGCAGGCCGCGACGCTCACCGGCGATGAGGTTACGCTGATCATTGACGACATCAGCTTCTCTTCCACGGCAACTGTCGGCGCAGGCGTCGACTTCACGGTCGGCAACGTCGAATGGGATTTGGATGCCGGTCTTGGTGGCGATGAACTCTTGGTGACAACCATCGGCGACTTCCCGACTTTCGGTGCCACCTCGTGGGCACTGACCGGGCTTGACTTCTCGGGGGATGAGGACCTCATCGGGTTCAGCGGTCTGTTTTCGCAAATGGCCAACACTGTGGTGACCTTCACGACGGACTCCATCCTGTTTACCTTTGACGAGGGGCCGGTGACACAGGGGACAACCTTTTCAGGCACCTTCGTGACGGCCCCGGCAAGTGCCGTTCCACTGCCTGCCGGGCTGCCGCTTGCAGCATCGGGGCTCGCCCTGTTGGGCCTTCTGAGGCGTCGCCGCAAGGCGTGAGCCTGCACTTTATCTTACATAAGAAAGGGGTGGCCCATGGGCCACCCCTTTTTCGTATGGGCGCGTTCAGTCCCGCGCCACGTCCATCAACCGCCGCATCTCGGCAATGGCGGGGGTCAAACCGCGAAAGATCGCCTCCCCGATCAGGAAATGGCCGATATTGAGTTCGCGCACCTCGGGAAAGGCCGCGACGGGGCCGACGGTGTCATAGGTCAGGCCGTGGCCCGCATGCACCTCCAGCCCAAGCCCGTGGGCATATGCCGACATCTCGCGCAGACGCTGCAATTCGGCGTCGCGTTCCTCGAAACGCCCCTCGGCATGCAGGTCACAATAGGCACCGGTGTGCAGTTCCACCACAGCGGCGCCGATCCGCGCGGCAGCCTCCACCTGCACGGGATCGGCGGCGATGAAGATCGACACGCGGCAGCCGGCGTCGCGCAGCGGTGCGATGAAATGGGCAAGGCGGTTCTCGTCCTTCGCCACCTCAAGCCCGCCTTCGGTCGTCCGCTCCTCCCGCTTCTCGGGCACGATGCAGACCGCATGCGGCTTGTGGCGCAGGGCAATCGCCTGCATCTCGTCCGTGGCCGCCATTTCAAGATTCAACGGCACCGTCAGGCTTTCCATCAAGCCGTCGATATCGGCGTCCGAGATGTGGCGGCGGTCCTCCCGCAGATGGGCGGTGATCCCGTCGGCACCGGCCTCTTCGGCCAGCTTCGCCGCGCGCACCGGGTCGGGATAGGCCGAGCCGCGCGCGTTGCGCACGGTGGCCACGTGGTCGATATTCACACCCAGACGCAGCTTTCCGGTCATGTTCGACATCCTTGCCTTTTTACGGACTTTGGGACCGGCACCGCCCGGCTTCCCGCCTTGTGTCCCAACTCAGCCAGTTTTTCCTTGAGCCGCCCTTTGCGCCGGTTCTGATAGGCGCGGATCACAGGCACCGACAGATAGTACGCCGTGCCCGCCGCGACCACTCCCGGCAAGATCCCACCGATCATATAGGGCAGAAAGACCTCGTTGTTGAACTGTGCAAGCTGCGCCCAGTTGGCGTCGGCACGGGTGAACAGCGCGATCAGGTTGTGCTGAAGATCCGAGGCCGCCCCGGCGAACTTGGCGACGAGGGAGGTATTCATGCTCTCGTCGAACTCCGTCCCCATCAGGAAATGGCCTGTCTTGAGAGAGACGATCCCGATCGGCACATAGGTCAGCGGATTGCCGAAAAGGGTCGATATCAGCGCCGCGAAGATGTTGCCGCGCATCGACCGCGCCAGGATCGCGGCAAGGAAGAAATGCAGCCCATAGAACGGTGTGAAGGTCACAAAGATACCCGCCGCAATCCCGCGTGCGATCCGCTCGGGCGTGTCCGGCAGGCGGCGCACGCGATGCGTGATATAATAGAATGCCCGTCCCCAGCCGCCGCGCGGATACACGCTGTCGATGACGATCTGCTGGACGTTCCTCTTGTCGCGGCGCTTGAAAACCAAGCCGGTCACCTTCGGTTTCGGACGCGCCTCAGGGGGAACGTTCCGGGTTGCGGTATCTCTTTATCTCGGCGACATCGCTCTCGGCCTCAAGGGCCGTCATCACAGTGTGCAGATGTTCGACGTCTCGCAAGTCAACTTGCACCAGCAAACGATAAAAATCAGGCTTTTTGTCGGCAAATTCCAGATCCGAGATATTGGCCTTCTGCTCTCCGATCAGGGTGCAGATTCGCCCAAGGACACCGGCATCGTTCCGGATCGTCAGGCTGAACCCCACGGTATGCACCGCCGGGTGGCGCCCCGAATGCCAGTGCAGATCGACCCATCGGTCGGGCTGTTCCTCGAACTTCTCCAGAACGGGGCAGTCGATGGCGTGCACGATCACGCCACGCCCGCGATAGGTGATGCCCACGATGCGTTCGCCCGGGACGGGCTGGCAACAGGGCGCGCGGGTAAAGGACTGCTCCGGAGACAGGCCCACGACCGCGCGTGCCGCATCGATCTCGTCCCCGGTGGTCTTGGCCAGTTCGGGATAAAGCGCCTCGACCACGTCCTGGGCGCGGAGTTCGGCACTGCCCAGCCGGGCCAGAATTTCCGCCCCGTCCGGAAGCCCGAACCGTTTGGCCGCGGTTCTGAGCGCCTTTTCGCTGGCTTTCTTGCCGACATGGTCGAAGGCCACCCGCGCCAGTTCCCGGCCCAGCTTGATATAGCGTTCCCGGTCTTCCTCGCGCAGCGACTTGCGGATCGCGGCCTTGGCGCGCCCGGTCACAACGATGTCGATCCACGTGGCCTGCGGGCGCTGCCCCTCGGCGGTGATGATTTCCACCGACTGGCCGTTCTTCAGCCGGGTCCAGAGCGGCACGCGCATCCCGTCCACCTTGGCCCCCACGCAGGAATCGCCGATCCGCGTATGGATGGAATAAGCGTAATCAAGGGGCGTCGCCCCCTTGGGCAGTTTCACCACATCTCCCTTCGGCGTGAAGCAGAAGACCTGGTCGGAATACATCTCCAGCTTGACATGTTCGAGAAACTCGTCGTGATCCTCGGCATTCTCGAACCGTTCCGTCAGCGAGGCGAGCCATTTTGCCGGGTCGACCGCAAAGGGGTTTTCCGCCCGGACCCCATCGCGATAGGACCAGTGCGCCGCCACGCCGGCCTCGGCCACCTCGTGCATCTGGCGGGTGCGGATCTGAACCTCCACCCGTTTGCCGTCCCGCCCCGACACGGTGGTCTGGATCGAGCGGTAGCCATTCGATTTCGGCTGGCTGATATAGTCCTTGAACCGTCCCGGCACCGCCCGCCAGCGCTGGTGGATTGCCCCCAGCACGCGGTAGCAGTCGCCCTCGCTCTGCGTGATGACGCGAAAGCCGTAGATGTCGGACAGGCGGGAAAAGCCCTGGCCCTTTTCCTCCATCTTGCGCCAGATCGAATAGGGCTTCTTGGCGCGGCCGAACACCTCGGCCTTGATGCCCTCGCGCTCCAGCTCCGCCTGAATGTCCTGCGTGATCTTCTGTACGACGTCGCCGGTTTCGCGCTGCAAGGTTATGAACCGGCGGATGATCGAACTGCGCGCCTTGGGGTTCAGCACGCGGAAGGCCAGATCCTCCAGTTCCTCGCGCATCCACTGCATGCCCATCCGGCCGGCCAGCGGCGCATAGATGTCCATCGTCTCGTGGCTCTTTCGGACCTGCTTTTCCTGCGGCAGCGACTTGATCGTGCGCATGTTGTGCAGCCGGTCGGCAAGCTTCACAAGGATCACCCGCAGGTCCTTGGACATCGCCATGAACAGCTTGCGAAAGTTCTCGGCCTGCTTGGTCTCGGTCGAGGACAGTTGCAGGTTGGTCAGCTTGGTGACGCCATCCACCAGTTCCGCGATCTCGGCGCCGAACAGCCGCTCGATCTCCTTGTAGGTGGATTTGGTATCCTCGATCGTATCGTGCAGCAGCGCCGTGATGATGGTGGAATCGTCCAGCCGCTGCTCGGTCAGAAGCGCGGCCACGGCAACCGGGTGGGTAAAGTACTCTTCACCGGAGCGGCGATACTGCCCGGCATGCATCTCGCGCCCATAGGCATAGGCGCGGCGGATCAGGTCGTCGTTGGTCTTGGGGTTGTAGTTGCGGACCAGAGAAATCAGGTCTTCGACATCGATCATCGGACCGCGAACTTTCCACGGGGGGTGCGGGGCACCCCCTCACATTTACTTCTGACCCTGCGCTTCCATGAGCGCGCGCAACAATTTCTCTTCCGACATGTCGTCCTCTGCCGGCTTGTCGGGCTCGCCACCGCCCATGAGCAGCGCCATGGAGTCTTCTTCCGGTTCGTCGACCTCGATCTGGGTCTGGTGCGCCTCGATCATGCGTTCGCGCAAATCGTCGGTCGACTGGGTTTCCTCGGCGATCTCGCGCAGGGCGACAACGGGGTTCTTGTCATTGTCGCGGTCAATGGTCAGCGCCCCGCCCGACGCGATTTCGCGTGCGCGATGGGCTGCCAGCATCACCAGTTCAAACCGGTTGGGAACCTTGTCAACGCAATCTTCTACCGTCACGCGGGCCATGAAGCTCTCCGATACATTGGGAGTGTGAAGCCCCTTCTTATTGGGTCTGAAAGAACTTGACAAGGGCGGACAGCCCTGTCCAAGGCGGCGAAATCGGGCAAATCGGTGCCTTTTCGGCCTCCGGCAGCCGGTCGAGCAACTGACGCGCCGTCAGCATGAGGCCCGGATGAACCCAGTCGGGATCGATTTCCACCAGCGGCACCAGCACGAAAGCCCGGTCCTGAAGCCGCGGATGCGGCAGGATGAGGTCATCGGGGGCCTGCCGGGACTGCTGTTCGGGTGGCAAGGCGCGCCACGCACTCTGGATGGCCACATCGGGCAGGACCATCCCGCCCAGGTCCAGCAGGTCGAGGTCCAGCGTCCGGGGCGCCCAGCGTGTCGCCCTTTCCCGTCCGAACGACGCCTCAATTTCATGCAGCCGCATCAAAAGCGCGTCAGGATCGAGCACGGTGTCGATTTCCGCGACGGCGTTCACGAAATCGGGCCCCGCCCCCGCTGGCACACAGGGCGTGCGGTAGAATCGGCTGATTCGCGTCACATCGGTCGACTCGTCTGCGAGGGCCACAAGCGCCTGCGCCAAGGTCGAAGATGAGTCGCCGGACGTTGCAGGCAGGTTGCTACCTAACGCAACTTTGCCCCGACGGCGGGTTTTTGTGGCATTTCCGGGTTGCGGCATGTCATGCTTTCTTTAATTTCCCGGGAACCGCGCGCCGAACATCAAATCTCACTCTCGTGATGACCTGACGACCTACACTCGAATTCCCCGGCCGCGGACGTATTACCAGAAGGACCAGTAATGTTTTACCGAGACGAACGTTTGGCACTCTTCATCGACGGGTCGAACCTGTACGCGGCCGCAAAGGCCTTGGGCTTCGATATCGACTACAAGTTGTTGCGCCAAGAATTCATGCGCCGCGGGAAACTGCTGCGCGCGTTCTACTACACGGCGCTGCTTGAGAATGACGACTACTCGCCGATCCGGCCTCTTGTCGACTGGCTGCA
The DNA here is from genome assembly GCF_002079305.1 of Rhodovulum sp. P5. NCBI lineage: Bacteria > Pseudomonadati > Pseudomonadota > Alphaproteobacteria > Rhodobacterales > Paracoccaceae > Rhodovulum > Rhodovulum sp. P5. Next base: position 2,793,699 of record NZ_CP015039.1, on the reverse strand, counting down.
CTACAACGGCTTCACCATGGTGACCAAACCGGCCAAGGAATACACCGACAGCCAGGGCCGCCGGAAGGTGAAGGGCAACATGGACATCGAACTGACCGTCGATGCGATGGAGCTTGCCCCGCGGGTGGATCACATCGTGCTGTTCTCGGGCGACGGGGACTTCAAGCCGCTGGTCGAAAGCCTTCAGCGTCAGGGCGTTCGTGTTTCGGTTGTGTCGACCATCCGCAGCCAGCCGCCGATGATCGCGGACGAGTTGCGCCGGCAGGCCGACAACTTCATCGAACTGGACGAGTTGAAAGAGGTCATCGGCCGCCCCCCGCGGGAGCAGCGGCAGGACCCCCGCACCGACGACACCGAGAGCGAGTGATCCGACACGACAACCTTGAAAGCCGGGCCGCGCACCGCATCTGACGGGGCGTGATGACCGGCGTTGTTCCCCTGACCTCCCTTGCGGGCATGTTCCTCGCGGCATTTGGCGCCGCGACGGTTCTTCCGTTTCAGTCCGAGGTCGTGTTTGTCGGTCTTCAGCTTGGCGGACAGGTCAGTCTTGGCTGGCTGATCGCGGTGGCCAGCCTCGGCAACATCCTCGGCGCGGCGGTCAACTATGCCCTCGGCCGGTGGGTGGAGCATTTCCGCGGCCGGAAATGGTTTCCCGTGACGGACCGGCAACTTGAACGCGCCCAAGGTTGGTATGGCCGCTGGGGCGTCTGGACACTTCTGCTGAGCTGGGCGCCTTTCGGCGACGCCTTTACCGTCGTGGCGGGCATGATGCGCACGCCGCTCTGGCTGTTTCTGGTTCTGGTCAGCTTCGCCAAGACCGGGCGATATGCCGCGCTTGCCTGGGCGACGGCGGCGGCCACCGGCTAGGGGCTGGGGCTGGACGGAAAGCCCCGGCGGGTTTACCTGTTTTATGGAACAGGAGATCGAACCCATGACCAAGCCGCCCCTTACCCTCTACCTCGCCGCGCCGCGTGGATTCTGTGCCGGTGTCGACCGCGCCATCAAGATCGTCGAGATGGCATTGGAGAAATGGGGCCCGCCCGTCTATGTCCGCCACGAAATCGTGCACAACAAGTTCGTGGTCGACGGCTTGCGTGAAAAGGGCGCCGTCTTTGTCGAGGAACTGGATGAATGCCCGGTCGACAAGCCGGTCATCTTCTCCGCCCACGGCGTGCCGAAATCGGTGCCCGAAGAGGCCCAGCGGCGCGAGATGATCTTTGTCGATGCCACCTGCCCGCTGGTCAGCAAGGTACATCTGGAGGCCGCCCGCCACCACGAGAACGGCAAACAGATCGTGATGATCGGCCATCGCGGCCACCCCGAAACCATCGGCACCATGGGCCAGTTGCCCGAGGGCGAAGTCCTGCTGATCGAAACCGCCGAGGATGTCGCAGGGCTTGAGGTACGCGACCCCGACAGCCTCGCCTTCATCACGCAGACGACGCTGTCGATCGACGACACCAAGGGCGTGGTCGCAGCACTTGAGGAACGTTTCCCCAACATCGAAGGCCCCCACAAGGAAGACATCTGCTACGCCACCACCAACCGGCAGGGCGCGGTCAAGGAAGTCGCGCCGAAGGTACAGGCCATGCTGGTGATCGGCGCGCCGAATTCGTCGAACTCCAAACGTCTGGTCGAGGTGGCGGCCAATGCGGGCTGCGAATATGCGCAACTGGTTCAGCGGGCTGCCGATATCGACTGGCGCGCGATCGAGGGCGTGTCGGCCATCGGGCTGACCGCCGGCGCCTCTGCCCCCAAGGTTCTGGTCGACGAGGTGATCCAGGCCTTCCGCGACCGGTTCGACCTGACGGTGGACGAAGTCGTCACCGCCGATGAAACCATCCAGTTCCGCCTGCCCAAGATCGTGCGAGAGCCGGCCTGATGCTGTCGGCACAGTTCCTGATCACGGCGCTGGTCGTCGTGCTGGCGCCGGGAACGGGCGTCGTCTACACGCTGATGCTGTCCTTGGGTCAGGGGCGCCGGGCCGCGCTGCCCGCCGCACTTGGCTGCACCTTCGGGATCGTTCCGCATCTGGCCGCGGCGATCCTTGGGCTGGCCGCGCTTCTGCATTCCTCTGCCCTGTTGTTCCAGATCGTGAAATTCGCCGGCGTCGCCTATCTGCTGTACCTCGCATGGCAGGCGGTGCGGCAGGGCGGCGCGCTGTCCATCGGAGAGGCGCGCGGGCGGGACAGCTTTGCCCGCATCGCGATCCGGGGCGCACTGATCAACATCCTGAATCCGAAGCTGTCGCTCTTCTTCCTCGCCCTTCTGCCGCCCTTCCTGTCGGGCAACCCGGCCTCCGCGACGGCCGAGATGATGTTGCTGGGCGGGGTCTTCATGGCGCTGACCTTCGTGATCTTCCTCGGCTATGGGCTCTTTGCCGCCGCGGCGCGCGACCGGCTGCTGGCCAGCGCCCGCGTGATGACATGGATGAATCGCGGCTTTGCCGCCGTCTTCGCGGGGCTGGGCCTGAAACTGGCGATGGAGAAAGCATGACCGACATTCCCCGTTCCGCGCTGTATCTTGGGCTTGCCGGGCTGATCCCGTTCCTGTGGGGGGCGGCGACCGTCACCTTCCCCGGCCTCGACACGTTCAGCCAATCCAATCTGGGCCCGCGCTTTTCGGGGATCTACGTGCTGAATTTCTACGGCACGATCATCCTGTCCTTCATGTCGGGCGTGCTTTGGGGCTTTGCCACCAAGGCGGAAGGGACCAAGGCCGCGCTGGGTTATGCGCTGTCGGTCGTCCCCGCGCTTTGGGCCTTCTTCATGGTGGGCGGCGGGCCGGAAGAGTCGGCCAAGGCGCTGGTCGCGGGCTTTCTTGGGCTTCTGGTTCTCGATGCGCTTTACTGGTGGCTTCAGCTTGCGCCGCGGTGGTGGATGACCCTTCGCATTCCGCTGACGCTGGTGGTGTCCGGCAGCCTTGGCCTTGCCCTGTTGTGAGCGGGACCGACGCGCAAACGCTGGCCGTCTATGCCGAAAAGGCCGCAGACTATTCCGAAATCCATCACGGCAGCGCGACGGCCAACCGGCTGGCCGGGTTCATCGCGGCGCTGCCTGCGGGCGGCACAGCCCTTGACCTTGGCTGCGGACCGGGCTGGGGGGCCGCCGCGATGCGCGAGGCGGGGCTTGTCGTCACCGCGATGGATGCCAGCCCCGAAATGGCCGACGTTGCCCGCGACCGCTATGGCCTGACCGTGACCGTTGCCACATTCGACGCGCTGACCGCAAAAGACGCCTTCGACGGCATCTGGGCGCATTACTCCTTGTTGCACGCCCCGCGCACCGCGCTACCCCGGCACCTTTCGGCGATCCGGAATGCGCTGCGCCCCGGCGGGCTTTTCGCGGTGACCATGAAACTTGGGGAGGGGGAAGGCCGCGACCTGCTGGGTCGGTTCTACACCTATGTCTCGGTTTCGGACCAGCGCGGGCTGGTGACCCAAGCCGGTCTGACAGTGCTGTCGGAAGAGGTCTTCCCCAGCATGGGCTTCGACGGTACACCCACGGACTGCGTCTACATGACCGCCACGCGCGGCTGATCCGGAAAGGTCCCCCATGCCAGAGCTTTTCGCCTATACCGACGGCGCCTGCAGCGGCAATCCCGGCCCCGGCGGCTGGGGCGTGCTTCTTCTGGCGAAGGACGGAGAGACGGTGGTGAAGGAACGCACCCTGTCAGGCGGCGAGGCCGACACGACGAACAACCGCATGGAACTCCTCGCCGCGATCAATGCGCTGGAAAGCCTGACCCGGCCCAGCGCCATCACGATCGTCACCGACAGTGCCTATGTGAAGAACGGTGTCACCGGCTGGATCCATGGCTGGAAGAAGAACGGCTGGAAGACCGCCGCAAAAAAGCCGGTCAAGAATGTCGAACTCTGGCAACGGCTGGATGCGGCGCAGGCCCGGCACCAGGTGACATGGGAATGGGTCAAGGGCCATGCCGGCCACCCGGAAAACGAACGCGCGGACGAGTTGGCGCGGGCGGGGATGGCCCCCTACAAACGGTGAGGTCATCCGGGCGGTGCGGACAGCGCCGGTGGGTATTTTCGCCAAGAAGAAGGGGCAAAGGTCAGGCGAAGACGGCCTCGGCACTCATGCACAGGCGGTTTTCGGGGCCTTGCACCCAGTACTTGTCCCCCGCCCGGCAGAGTTTCGCAGCCTCGAAATCCATCAGCGGGGCATGGGCGCGATAGCTGAAATGGCGCAACTGGCCGAAGGCCGAGGCCATCAGCATCAGCAACTGCGCCAGAAGCGGCCCGTGCACGACAAGACCCGGATAGCCTTCGACCCGTTGGGCGTAGTCCCGGTCGTAGTGGATCCGGTGGCAGTTGAAGGTCAGCGCGGAGTATCGGAACAGAAGCGTGGGGCCGAAGAAATAGTCGATCACATCCTGCGCGGTGTCGGTCACCGTGGGATAGGCCGGCACCGGTGCCGCGGGGTCGGCATCTGCACGGTAGACGATGTCCTGAAACTCGGTCACCCGCAGCATACCCCCCTCGACGATGTCATGCTTCAGCGTGACAAACGCCAGTGCCCCCGATCGGCCCTGCTTCTCTTCGATCTTCTCGATCGTCGTGGTCCGTTCGGCCGGGAGCCCGGTACGCAATGGTCCGAAGAAGGTCAGCTTGCCCCCGGCCCACATCCGGCGCGGCAGTCCGAAATCGGGAATGAAGTCGCCAAGCTTGGGGTGGCCGTCGCGCCCGAGTTCATCCGGGGCGCGCACGTCCCAGAAGAACAGTTGGTGGTAGAAGGGCGGCAGCGGATCGTAGTGCCCCGGCGGATCGCCGTCGAGGCCGAGCGTGGCGTGCAGCGCCTCCACCCGGTCATAGTCCAGCATATCCTTGTGGACCTGCGATTTTCCGACGGCCTCATGCATGACGGCATGCTAGCCGCTGCCCAATCCTTGCGCAACTTTTCGTTGCATCGACTTTTGCCGAAATCACCCCGCGTGCGTCAGTGCGAAATCGCTTGCCTCAGGGCCGCCATAAGATCCTCCAGCGACTTGAGATTGATCTCGTTGGTCAGGCGCCCGTTGTCATCGAACTGGCCTTGGGCCTGACCGACCAGCACCTCGGGCCCCTGCAGGATCCGCGGGCGGAACGGCACCATGCACAGGCGCAGCGCGAATTGCGTGCGCTCCCCCCCGGCGCGGCCCGCCGTCGCTGCCATGATCGCCACGGGCTTGTCGGCCCAGGGGTTGCCTTCGGTCCGGCTGACCCAGTCGAGCGCGTTTTTCAGGACGCCCGACACCGACTTGTTGTATTCGGGGCCAGAGATCACGACGGCATCCGCCGCGGCGATCTGGTCGGCCAGCGTCTGAACCGCGGGCGGGATGCCCTCTTCGGCCTCAAGATCCTCGTCGAACAGCGGGAACCGAAGGTCTGCCACGTCAAAGCGTGCCGGATCGAACAGGCGCGCGGCCTCATGGATGAGTTTGGTGTTGAACGACTCCCGCCGGAGAGAGCCGGAGATCCCCAGAAGCGTGTGGTGTGACATGTGTGTCTCCTTATGTGTCACGGGCAGACGTAAACCGGGACGGCGGTCTCGCAAGCACGGCTTGCCCTGCTTAATTCGCTGTCGCACTGTGCGCCGGCGAACGAAACGGACAGGCAGGACAGATGGAACGGCACGGCGGACGGATTCTGGCGGATCAACTGGTACTTCAGGGCGTGAAACGGGTGTTTTCGGTCCCCGGGGAAAGCTTCCTTGCCGCGCTGGACGGGCTTTACGATGCCGGGATCCCGAATATCGTCTGCCGGCATGAGGGCGGCGCGGCCATGATGGCCGAAGCCCACGGAAAGATGACCGGCCAGCCCGGCGTTCTGTTCGTAACCCGCGGGCCCGGGGCCAGCAATGCGGCCGCGGGCCTGCATGTGGCCCGGCAGGACAGCACCCCGATGGTGGCCTTTGTCGGGCAGATCGCGCGTGACCATCGTGATCGCGAAGCGTTTCAGGAGGTCGACTATCGCCGCTTCTTCGGGCCGCTGGTGAAGTGGGTTGCCGAGGTGGACCAGACCGAGCGACTGCCCGAGTATATCTCTCGCGCCTTCCATGTCGCGACCTCGGGCCGGCCTGGGCCGGTGGTTCTGGCCCTGCCCGAGGATATGTTGAGCGCGCGGGCCGAGGTGCCGGACATCGCCCCCCCGCCCGCCTGCCCGGGGCGCCCGGCCCGGCGGAGGTCGACGCGGTGATCGCCGCGCTTGCGGGGGCGCAGCGCCCCCTGGCCGTCGTGGGCGGGCCACACTGTTCAGACGAGGCCGCCGCCGATCTGGCCCGCTTTGCCGAAACCTTCGATCTGCCCGTGGCCGTGACCTTCAGGCGTCAGGGCCATATGGACAACCGCCATACCCACTATGTCGGCGATCTGGGCGTGGGCATGAACCCGAAACTCGGGCAACGACTGGCCGATGCCGATCTGGTGCTGGCCCTGGGCACCCGGCTGGGCGACACCGCGACCAATGGCTATACGCTGATCGACCCGGCCGCTCCGCCCAAGCGGATTGTTCATGTGCATGCCGACCCCGACGAACTTGGCCGTATCTGGCGCCCCGATCCCGGGATCGTCTGCCCCGCCCCCGCGATACTGGCCGCACTTGCCCGGGCGAACGGAAAGCCGGGCCCCTGGGCCGACTGGCGGGCTGCCGCGCGCGCCGAGTACGAGACCTGGACCACACCGAGGGAAACCCCCGGCGCGGTGAAGATGGAACAGGTGATCGCCCATCTGTCCAACACCCTGCCCGAGGACGCGATCCTGACAAATGGCGCGGGCAACTACGCCGCGTTCCTGCATCGTTATTTCCGGTTCAAGCAGTACGGCACGCAGCTTGCCCCCACCTCCGGTTCGATGGGCTATGGCTTTCCTGCGGCGATCTCGGCCAAGCTGGAACATCCCGACCGGCCGGTGATCTGCATGGCGGGCGACGGCTGTTTCCAGATGACCCTGAACGAGATGTCGACGGCAGTGCAGCACGGCGCGAATGTCGTGGTCATCGTCGCCAATAACGGGCGCTACGGCACGATCCGGATGCATCAGGAAAAGACCTATCCGGGGCGGGTCAGCGGCACCGATCTGGCCAATCCGGACTATCCCGCACTGGCGCGGGCCTATGGCGGGGATGGCGTCGTGGTTGCCGATCAGGCGGATTTTCCCGCCGCGCTGAACCGTGCATTGGCCGCAAACGGCCCCTTCGTGATCGAGTTGCGCCTGGACCCCGAAGCGCTGGCCACCGGGATGACCTTGTCGGAGGCACGGGCGATGGGCGAAAGGCGGTAGCCCCCTTGCGGCTCTACCGCTGAGCGCGGCGGCCGAGACCTCGCCGCCCAAACGGCGATGGTCTTCGCGCGTCGTCGCCAGAACGCCCCCGACCCACCGCAAGGGGCCGGGCGGTGCAAGACCCGCCCGGCCCAGAATTCCGGATCATTCAGCGGGCACGGCATCCGTGTGATGCGTCCGGCCGAAATGGCGCCGGTTCAGGTGGAAGACGAACCAGACCATCAGGAACTGAAGCGCCACCGCCACCGCGGAGATCGCCCAGTACCCCGCCGAGAACTTTTCGATCAGGCCAGAGGCGACCATGCCCTTGTTCAGCCAGAAATGCAGCATCACCGACAGCGCCACGCCCGGGCAGACCAACGCATAGGCCCCGGCCGAGTTGTCCTTGCCGAAGATATACTGGCCCCAATAGCCCTGACGCCCCAGAACCAGCAAACCCAGCAGCAGGAACAGGACCTGCACCGCCAGAAGGCGCGACAGGAAGACCAGCGTCTCGATCGCGGCATCATGGGCGCCAAAGGTCGCGTGCATGCCGTGCTGCTGGCGCAGGAACGTGATGCCCAGAACGGTCATGATCGGGATCACCACCAAAAGCGTCGGCCCGGCCTCTTTCGAGGTGCCGTAATGCAGCATGGAGTTGAAGCCGGTGATCGCGGCAACCACCGCGTAAAGGATCGCGGCGATCCCGAAGAAGGTGGACCCGATCAGGCTGATCCCGGCGGTCAGGGGCACCGTGCTCATCGCCGCGGGGGCAGAGAAACCAACGGCCACCATCGACAGGGCGAAGGCCGGCAGAAGCTGCGCAAAGGAGTTGTGCGCGGTCATGTCATACACGCCGCCCTTGGTCAGCACGCGGCCGAAGAAGCCCCCAAGCTGCCGGAAGGCAAGAACACCGATCAGGCCGAAGGCAACCAGTGCCGCGGGGAACAGGAATTCAACGACACCCCACAATCCGGGCACGAAGGCCATCCCGAGGACGAAGCCCACATTCACACTCATCGCCAGCGCCAGCGGCATCGCCAGAAGCTGCGTTTCGGCATTGGAGCTTGTGAGTTTCTGCCAGGCCTCGGTTCCTTTCAGCCGGCGATACCGGACGATGTTCCAGACCAGCAGGCGCAGGTTGAAGAAGGACAGCACCGCGATCCCCAGATAGGCGACCACGATCATCGCCTGGGTCAGCCAGTCGCCGCCGTTGAAGGCGCGGGCGACATCCTCGAACACCGGCACAGGCTGGCCGGGATGAGGCACCCAGAAGAAGAGGTACATGAAGAAGGTAACTGCAAGCCCGCCCGCCCCGAGCGAGGCCAGAAAGTAGATCGGCGAGTAGCGGTCGGCAGGCCGATAGGTTGAGGATTGCATTGGACGCTCCTGGTCACATTCACACTTTAGAATGTATATAAATAGGTATCACAGATATTGCAATTGCTTCCCTGACCAAGAGGTAAACCGGGCAAGGGTGCCCTTCAGCTTGGATTTGCTTGGAAAACGATGCGCCCAGCATGCAGCAGACCGGCGCAACAGCCTTTGGTCCGTGCACATTCGTGTGAAGTCGGTCGCTTCGATGCGCATATCCGAAGCGACTCGCGCCGTTGACGGAGCGCAGGTCGCGAGACCTATCTTTGATGAAGCGCGATCCTCAGGCGGTGCAGGGCATGCGATCCCGTGCCGGGAAGAACAGCGTCATGCCGATCTGCTTTTCCATGAACATGTTCGACGCGATATCGGGATAGTCCGCGAACGGGCCGCGTTCGACATACTCCATCGCACGATACAGACTGACCGCTTCCAGAAGCGCGCGGCCGGTTTCCAGCCGCAAGGCGCCAAGACCGATGGCCCGGGCTGCACTCTCCGCTTCTTCCATCAGCGCCCGTCCGACACCGACGCCCCGGGCGGTGGTATCGACGAACAATCGCTTCACCTCGCCATAGAATATCTGGTCGACCAAGGCGACGCAGCCAACCGGCCGCCCGTCACTGCGTGCCACCAGAAATTGCGTGCCGCTTCGGGCGAGTTCCTCTGGCGACAGCGTGAAACATTCTTCGGGCGGATAAACGGCACGAAGCGCCGCCTCGCTGGCCGCAATCAGGTCGCGGGCGTCCCCACTTAGCGGACTTTCGGTGTGGATGATAACGGTCATCTCCGGCCCCTTCGCATACCACCGAGAATGGTCGCGCCGCTGGGACGCACAGGTCAAGCGTTAACTGGTATGGCAGGAAACATGACGGAATTGCGTCAGCCGCAACGCCAATATCTTGTGGATAAACCCGCATGTACGTCTACATAGGGGACATCCAAGTTGACATGTCCCCTCCTGCATCGAACACTCGGACCATCAGCAGGAATCAGGACACGACCACCGTGCGCTTTACCCGACTCAGGCTCAACGGCTTCAAAAGCTTCGTCGACCCGACGGATCTGGTCATCGCCGAAGGCTTGACCGGCGTGGTCGGCCCCAATGGCTGCGGCAAGTCCAACCTGTTGGAGGCGTTGCGCTGGGTGATGGGGGAAAACCGGCCCACCGCGATGCGCTCGGGCGGTATGGAAGACGTCATCTTCGCGGGCGCCGCCACACGCCCCGCGCGAAATTTCGCGGAAGTCAGTCTTCAGATCGACAATGCCGACCGGCTTGCCCCGCCGGAGTTCAACGATGCCGATATCCTTGACGTCGTCCGGCGGATCACGCGCGATGCGGGCAGCGCCTACAAGGTTGCGGGCAAGGACGTCCGGGCGCGCGACGTGCAGATGCTGTTTGCCGATGCCTCGACCGGCGCGCATTCCCCGGCCCTCGTGCGGCAGGGCCAGATCTCCGAACTCATCAACGCAAAGCCCCGCGCCCGCCGCCGCATCCTTGAAGAGGCCGCCGGGATTTCCGGTCTGTACCAGCGCCGGCACGAGGCCGAACTGAAACTGAGCCAGGCCGAGCAGAACCTGTCGCGTGTCGACGACGTGCTGGATCAGCTTGCCCAGCAACTGGCGCAGCTTGCGCGTCAGGCCCGGCAGGCCGCGCGCTATCGTGCCATTTCAGAGGATCTGCGCCGCGCCGAGGGGATGCTGCTGTTCCGCCGCTGGCAGGAGGCTGACCATGCCCGTGCCACGACCGACGCCCAGTTGACCGAGCGCACCCGGGAGGCCGCCCGGGCGGAGACCGCCGCGCGGGAGGCCGCAACGGCCCGCGAAACCGCCGACGCGGCCCTGCCCGCCCTGCGCGAGGAAGAGGCCATCGCCGCCGCCATTCTGCAGCGGCTGGTGGTTCAGCGCGATACCCTGAACCAGGAAGAAGCCCGCGCCCTGCAAACCATCGAAACGCTGACCGCGCGGATCGAACAGATGGGGCGGGATATCGAGCGGGAGTCGGGTCTCAACAGTGACGCGGGCGACACGATCAAGCGGCTGGAAGAAGAACAGGCCGACCTGCTGGCCGAGCATGAGGGCCACGACGACGCACTTGAAGAAGCCGCAGCGGCCGCACAGGAGGCCGCCGCCATCCTGCGTGACCGGGAGGACGCACTGGCCCGGATGACCGAGGACATGGCGCGGCTGTCGGCCCGGCACCAGTCCAGCCACCGCCTGCGCGAGGACGCCGCAAAGACGCTGTCCCGGAACGAGGAAGACGCCGCCAAGGCCCGGCAGGCGGTCGACGAAGCAAGGCAGGCGCTGGAAACGGCGGGGCAGGCCTTTGACGCGGCCACCGCCCGGCAGGATGCCGCGACCGAGGCCGCCGATATCGCGGAAGCCGCCCTTGCCGCCGCGGATGAGGCCCGAACGGACGCACAGGCGCGCGAGGCAGACGCCCGTGCCGCGAAGTCCGCAGCCGAAGGCGAGGCGGGCGCGCTACGGGCAGAGGTGGCCGCACTGGCCCGTCTGGTTGACCGCGATACCGCAGAGGACGGCCAGATACTCGACTTGCTGCGCGTCGACCCCGGCTATGAAAAGGCGCTGGGTGCAGCCCTTGCCGATGACCTGCGCGCGCCAGAGGCCGGGAACGATGCCGCGTCTGGCTGGGTGACGCTCCGCCCCTATGACACTCCGCAGCCCCTGCCCGAGGGCGTGACGCCCCTGTCGGCCCACATGTCCGTTCCCGCGGTACTGCTTCGCCGTATCACACAGATCGGGCTGGTGCCCGATGCGGCCACCGGCACGCGGTTGCAGGTGCTTCTGAAACCGGGCCAAAGGTTGGTCAGCCCCGCGGGCGATCTCTGGCGGTGGGACGGGTTCCGGGCCGGGGCCGAGGACGCGCCCAGCGCCGCCGCCCTTCGGCTGCAACAACTCAACCGGCTTGTCGAACTGAAACGGGATATGGAAGAGGCCAGCGCACGGGCCGAGGGCGCGTCCCAGGCCCATGACATGCTGGTCCGGACTCTGGAGGACGCGACCGAGGCGGATCGCACCGCCCGGGAAGCCCGCCGTGCCGCCGACCGGGACTTGGCAGAGGCCGGCCGCGCCCTTTCCCATGCCGAACGGGACCGGGACATTGCCGCTGGCAAGCTCGACGCCGCACGGATGGCCGTTTCGCGCCACGAGGACGAAGCCACCGCCGCCCGAGCCCGCCTGAAGGAAGCCGAGGCGGCGCTGGCAGACCTTGGCGATCTGGATGCCGCCCGCGCGCAGGTCGAGGACGTCAAGACCGCGGTCGAAGCGGCACGGATGACCATGATCACCCGCCGCGCCGCCCATGAGGAATTGAAGCGCGACGGCGAGGCGCGCGACAAGCGCATGGCCCAGATCGCAAAGGACGTGGCCTCCTGGCGGCAGCGGCTGGAAAACGCCGGAACCCGGGTCGCCGAACTCATCGCACGCAAGGACAGCGCCGAGAGCGAGTTGCAGACGGCACGCCACCAGCCGAAGGAAATTGCCGACCGGCGAGAGGAACTGGACGACGCCATCGCACAGGCCGAGGATCGGCGAAACGCCGCAGCCGACGCCTTGGCCGAGGCCGAGACCCGGCTGCGTGAAGCCGACGCCACTGGCCGCGAGGCCGAACGCGCCGCGGGGACGCCCGGGAAGCCCGCGCCGCCGCCGAGGCGCGGGCAGAGGCCGCCCGCGATGCCGTCGCACAGGCCGCCGCGCGGATCGCAGAGGATCTGGAGACGACGCCAGAGGCGCTGCTGGACCGTCTGGACGCCGATCCCGACACCATGCCCGATGCCGAGACCATCGAACATGACGTCACCCGCCTGAAACGCCAGCGCGATTCCCTTGGCGCGGTCAACCTGCGCGCCGAGGAAGACGCCCGCGCCGTGCAGGAGGAACACGACACGCTGACATCGGAAAAGCAGGATCTGGAAGAAGCGATCCGCACGCTGCGCGCGGGCATCGCAAGTCTCAACCGCGAGGGGCGCGAACGCCTGCTGACCGCTTTCGAACAGGTGAATTCCAACTTTGCCATGCTCTTCACCCACCTTTTCGGCGGGGGCGAAGCGAAGCTGGTGCTGGTGGAATCCGACGACCCGCTGGAGGCCGGGCTTGAGATCATGTGCCAGCCGCCGGGCAAGAAGCTGTCGACCCTGTCGCTCCTGTCGGGGGGCGAGCAGACGCTGACGGCGCTGGCTCTGATCTTCGGGGTGTTCCTGGCCAACCCGGCCCCCATCTGCGTGCTGGACGAGGTCGACGCACCGCTTGACGACGCGAATGTCACCCGGTTCTGCGACCTGCTGGAAGAGATGATCCGCCGGGCCGACACCCGCTTCCTGATCATCACCCACCACGCAATCACCATGAGCCGGATGGACAGGTTGTTCGGTGTCACCATGGGCGAACAGGGGGTCAGCCAACTGGTCAGCGTCGACCTGAAGAAGGCTGAACAGATGGTGGCGTGACCATCGTCCACCCGTGCCCAAACCCCTCTGCACACCCCAATTTCGGCAGGAAACCGGCATAAACTGGGGTTTATGCCGGTAGCGCCAGGGTTTATGCGCGCGCATCTAAACCCTTAAGATATGGCAACAGCCATGACCTTCGGGTTCCGTACTCCTTGTGGACGCATTAAACGAGGGGTTTGTCATGCGGATTACCAATGTTCTGGGCGGCGTCATTCTGGCCGCCTCCCTGCCTTATGCCGGAACCGGATCGGCATCGACTTTCGACATCATTCTGGACATATCGGGCGCAACGAGTGCACAGGCCGAGGCCTTCACCATCGCCGCAAGCATCTGGGAGACCCTGATCACCGGCTACACGGTCGATGATTATTCCACCCCCCTGACGGTTTCGATGTCGGTGACCGATATCGACGGAAGCGGCGGAACGCTGGGCTATGGCGGGCCGAGCTACGGGCAGTTCGCCGACTCCGAACTCTATGTGACCTCGGGCCTTGTGGCCTTCGACACGGACGACATCGACAGCTACAGCCTGACCGATCTCGTCACTCTGGCCCTGCATGAAGTGGCCCATGTCATCGGCTTCGGCACGTTGTGGGAATACGGCCCCTACGATCTGACCGATGCCAGCGGATATCGCGATGCCGCGAATGCCACGGAATACACCGGCGCGAATGCCGTCGCGGCCTATAACGACGAAATGGGCCTGACCGGCGACAGCCTGGTGACCAGCATCGCGCTGGAAGAGGCCGGCGGCTCGGGCACCGCGGGCAGCCACTGGGATGAGACCGACTATGGCCTTGGCACCGACGACATCACCTATGAGCTTATGACCGGCTGGTACAACGGCGCCGACTCCGCCTATATCAGCGCCTTCACGCTCGCCAGTTTCGAGGATCTCGGCTATACGACCCTGTGGTCGGAGGGGAGCTATACAGCGATGAGCATTGACGAGTTGATTGCGATGGTGACGGCTGTTCCGCTGCCCGGCTCCCTGATGCTGATCGGTTCCGGGTTTGGGCTGCTGACGCTCATCCGCAAGGGGCGGAGGGCCTGAGCATGACAGTGCGACAGCGTCTTGTAACGGCGATCTGCCTTGTCGCGGCGTTGGCCGGGTCATCTGCCCTTGGACAGACCGCCCGTAACTGCGCGGCCCCGCTTGACGCTGTCGCGGTAACCTTCGACGTGGCGCCGGGCGACGTCCCGCGCCGCGTCCCGCTGCTTCGGGTGGCGCCGGATGGCACGGCGACAGTCCGCGCCATCGATGGAACCGCGCATCGCGTGCGCCTGTCGGCTGCGGAACTGACAGCGCTGCGCAAGGCGCTGCCGGAAACCGGCGACCTCGACGCGATCATGCGAACCCGCCCCGAAGCGCGCGGTGCCAGCGCAGCCGACGGCACGATCACGCTTCCCGGGGCGATGGTTGCCGATGCCCCGTTCAGCTATCTGGACCTGTCGGCCGGGGCCTGTCGACATGGGGCCAAGGTCTATGCCTTGGCCGCAGCGGCAGGGGCCGCGCCGGACAACGGCCCGCTGAACCGCATGCGGACTGCGGAAAAGCACCTGCTGCGCCTGATCGGCAAGTTGCGGCAACGCTAGGCCCGGCCCAGCAATGGCTCAGTGACGGCCCGGTGTTCCCACGGGCACCGGGCCGTGACGCTTGACGAAACGGTCATCCGGAAAGGATGGATCGCCGGGCGAATACGTGCATCACGATCGGTGCCATTGCCGCCTCAGCCAGCATGAATTCCGTGAAAGATGGCCACGACGCCGTCGATGGTGGCGGCCTCCTCGGTGTAGTTCACCGGATACACCTCGACCATCATCTCGCGGCCATCATAGGTGCCTTCCGCGCATGAGGACGTCCCCGTTTCAAGGACCCGGCCGGTAAGCTCCACCAGGTCCGTGAAGGGAAGCCGTGGGCCAATGACCCGCAGATTGCGGTCGACATCGTGGCTTTCCATCTGGAAGTTCTCGCCGATCAGCGCGCTGAACCGGCGTATCCTCAATTCGGGATCGAGGAAGATCACCCCAACGCCAAGCTTTCGCAGCAGATGCTCCGTTTCCCGGTTGAGAGACGACAGCAACTCTATCTTCCGTTCATGTTCGGAACTGACGGAAATGAGCTCTTCGTTGACCGCGTGCAGTTCTTCGTTGGAGCTTTGAAGCTCTTCGTTGGAGGCCTGCAATTCCTCGTTTGACGCCTGAAGTTCCTCGTTGGAGGCCTGCAATTCCTCGCCGCTGGCCTCCAGCCGCTCGGTCACGTGCTGCAGGGTTTCCTCGGTCAGTTTCAGGTCGCGTTCCAGCTCTTGTATGCGGCCGGCCAGCAGGACCGCGTCTTCGGAGGCTTCGGACAGATCGACCAGCGGCTTGGGTTCCTCCCCGGCATGTCCCGTGTCCGGGCCTTCCAGCCGGATCGTGGCCAGCATCAGCCGGGGCTTCGAGAACTGGTCGAGCGGCTCCATCGTGATCGTGCAGGGCTGGATGCGGCCTCCGCCGAAATCGACATCGACCTTTCGGGTCAGGCTTTCCAGATCGCCGGTGCGGAGCTTTTCCATCCCCACATTGATCGCGAAATGCAGGTCCCGGTGGACGATCTCCTCCACCGTCCAGTCGGCAAGGTTGTTCATCGTGTCGATAAAGGCGGTGGCGGCCCCGAACCAGCTGAGGACATCGCCCTTGGACGTGATCAGGATCGAGGACGGCGCATAGCGCTTCAGAAGCGCGTCATAGCTCTTGATCAGGGTATCGCGGTTGCGGGTTTCGGCCACTTCGCGCAGCGCCGGGCTATAGCGGCGCGCGATGTCCCGGTCCTCGGTCTCGCGCTTGTCGGGCCGGCTGGCACGGCTGACCCCGACCGACAGGACCGACCGGTCGACAAGGCGTCTGCTGGACGCTTTCTGGAACAGGCGCCACCGGGCATTCACCGACTCGAACTCGTCGGTGAGTTGCCCAAGCGTCTCGGACGGACCAAGGAACAGGTATCCGTCCTTGCGCAGGCCGAACAGGAACATCGAGATCACCCGCGCCTGCGCTTCCTCCGTAAGGTAGATCAGGAGGTTACGACAGGAAATCAGGTCGAGGTTCAGAAAGGGCGGATCGGTCAGCGCATCATGCACCGAGAAGATGATCCGCTGGCGCAGGGCCGGAACGACAACGTACTGGTCGCGGTGAAACTCGAAATACCGTTCGCGCAGGCGCGCGGGCACCTTCTGCATGGCCTGTTCGCCGAAGACGCCAGCCGATGCCAGTTCGATCGAGCGGCGATGAACGTCGGTGGCGATGATCCGGAAATTGCGTTGGCTGCCCGCGTGGTTCAACGCCTCGGACAGTTCGATCCCGATGGTATAGGCCTCTTCCCCGCTGGCACAGCCGGGCACCCAGACGCGCAGGGTATCGTCTTCGGCGGGCTGACGGACAATCCGGTCCAGCGCCTGCGCGCGCAGGACGGCCATCGCCTCGGGGTCGCGGTAGAACTGGGTCACGCCGATCAGGAGATCCTGATAGAGTTCATCCACCGCCGTCGCATCGTTTTCCAGCAGTTCCAGATACTGGTCCATGCTGTCCAGGCCGCGCAGATGCTGGCGGCGCACGATGCGCCGCTGCACGTTCACCGGCTTGTAAGGGGAGAAATCCAGGTGATGGTGCTTTTCCAGAAGCCGCAACATCGCCCGTGTTATTTCTTCGGCCGTGACATCGGGGGCGAGCGGTGTCCTCGGCCCCTGCCGGAAGAGATCCGACAGAACGCCGGGAATGTCCGATGCGTCCGACACCCGATCCACCGATCCGCTTGTCAGAACCGACCGCGGCATCGAGGGAAAGGCCGCTTCGGCCGGCGATTGAACGATCACCGTCCCCCCCGCGGCGTGAAGCGTCTGCGCCCCGCGGGACCCGTCGGCCCCCGAGCCCGACAGGACAACCGCCGCGGTGCGGGTCATGTCACGGCTGACGAGCGATGCGAACAGGGCGTCTATCGGCAGGTGCGGCAGATTGCCGTTGTCACTGTAGGGACGGGTTCGAAACACCCCTTCGACCAGTTCCGAGATCGTGTTGGGGCGGTTCAGGAAAACCGTGTTCGGCGCGATCTGCACACCGTCTTCGATATGGCGGATCTTCAGCTTGGTCCGGCGGCCCAGCAACTCGTCCATCATCGACTTGTAGTCGGGCGACAGGTGCTGGATCACAACATAGCACCAGCCATTGTCCTCCGCGGCATGCTGAAAGAAGGCCTCCAGCGGCTCAAGACCACCTGCCGATGCACCGACGGCAACCAGCGGAATGGTTGAAAGATCCCCTGACGCGGTTTGGGCGTCTGCAACATCGCCTTCCGGCATGAGGATCTCCAATGCGTGCTTGAGACGGTGCGTCGGTTAACACATAGTAGGCTAAACTCAACTTTATGGAGAGTCTACGTGGCACGCGTTCTGATTGCCGATGACGACGCCGATTACCGTGCCGCTTTTTCCAAGGGGCTGAATGCGCTGGGGCATGAGGTGGACGCGGTGTCCGAAGGCGCCCAGGTCGAGAAGGCGGTGACCGAAGCCGACCGGCCCTATGACATCCTGTTTCTGGACGTGATGATGCCGGCGGGCGGCGCGGCGACCGTGCTGCATCGCATGACGGTGATTGTTCCGGACCTGCCCGTCGTCATCATCACCGGGCGCGCCGAAGTGGCGGATTCGCCGCTTTTCAAGCATGGCATGCGGCTCGCCCGGGCGCGCGTTCGAAAGACGGCTGATCTGAAGGAGCTGGATGCCCTCGTCCGGTCCCTGACAGCCGAATGAGCTCACATCGCGCCGTCGCGGCTTCGGCGCGTCCTTGCAGCGAAACTGCGGCAGGAGGTCCCTCGATGGCACCTTTTCGACTGGCAGGCACGGCCATCCGGTACGATCTGGGCCGCTGGTCCCGGCTCTGCAGCATGCTCGCCTTGGGTTTCGCGATGCTTGTCCTTGTTGGCGGCTGGGTCTCGGGCATCGACATCGTGGTGCGCCTGCATTCCGGGTTTGCCGCGATGGTGGCGGCGACGGCCCTGTCGGTCTGCCTGCTTGCCATCGCCTTGCTGATACTGCGGCTCCGGGCTCTGGTCTTTCGGATCGGTGCGCTTCTTCTTTCCGTCGCGGTGGGGCTTTACGCCGTGTTTCACCTCTGGGACCTGTTGGTCCGGACGGCAGAGATCGACCCGACCTCTGACAGGATGTCCATCGCGACGAGTGTCGGGGTCCTGATGGTGGCTGCGGGGATCGTCGCGGCGTCGCGGCCGGGCGAACGCGCAAAGCGCGCCCAGACGATCATCGCCACCGCGGGCACGATCCTGGCCCTGATATGCATCAACGGCTACATCTTCGATGCGCCGGCGCTCTATCAGTTCTTCATTCTGTCCGCCACCTCGCTGCCCACCGCGATCTGCCTGCTGCTGCTTTACCTCGCCCTGTTGCTGGACAGGCCCGAGGGCACGTGGGTGGGGGTCCTGTTCGCCGACAATTCGGGAAGCCGGCGATCCCTGCGCATTCTGCCGTTTGCCCTGATCGGGCCTGTCGTTCTCAGCTACGCCGCGCTTTGGTCGACCGAGCTTGGTGTGATCACCCCCAACCTGCGGCTGGGCATGGTCGCCATCGCTTTGTCGGGTATGGCCGTCTATGCGACCGTTCACAGCGCCCGCTACCAGTTCGAAGAAGAAAGCCGTGCCGAGGCAAGCCACCTGCGCGCCATCCTCAACGGGCTGGAATCGGCAGTGTTCGTTTTCGATGCCTCTGGCGTCTTGCGCCTGACAAACCGGAATGCCGACAGGATGACCCAAGGGACCCCGACGCCCGAGGCATGGTTGCGCGAAACGCCCTTCCATTCGCTCTCCGACCGGCGGCGGCTTGACGGAACCGCCCAACCCGTGCGGCGGCTGATGGATCTGGGGCAACCCCATGCGGTCTATGCCGGATGGCTTGACCCCGATGGCCATGAGCGTGCGCTGAAATTCACCGCGACCTCGGCCGAGGTGCTTGCCCCCGAAACCGCCATGACGCTTCTGACGATCGTGGATGAAACCGAAGCCTGGCGGTTGCGCGAAAACCTGGCCCGGTCAGAGCGGCTAGAGGCCGTCGACCAGATTGCCGGCGGCATCTCCCACGAGATGGCCAATATTCTTGGCGTGATCCAGTTGACCGCGGACGCGGCGTTGCTGAAAGACCCCTCCACCGCGGAGCGCGCCACGCTTGAAAGCATCGCAACGGCCTGCAGGCGCGGCTCCGATCTGACCGGACGACTGCTCAACCTGACCCGGGACAAGGCCGCCGACGACCACCCGGTCGATATCGTCGCGGTCGCCGAACGGGCCGTCATACTTGCGCAATCGGCGCTGCCGACGACCATTCGCCTCCTCCTCGACCTGCCCAAGGCCCCCTGCATCGTGCTGTGCGACGAGGTCGAACTGGAACGCGCTCTCTTGAACCTCGTTCTGAACGCCCGAAACGCGATCCTGGAATCCGGGCGCGGATCGGGCACCATAACCCTGGCGATCCGCGAAATGGACGCAGACCTGCACCTGTCCGTCCGTGACGATGGCCCCGGGATGGAGCCCGAGGTCCTTGCCCGGGCGAAGGAGCCATTCTTCACCACCCGCACCGACGCAGGTGGCACCGGCCTTGGCCTCGCGATGGTCGACAGTTTCGCACGAAGAAGCGGCGGC
This sequence comes from Rhodovulum sp. P5, assembly GCF_002079305.1. NCBI lineage: Bacteria > Pseudomonadati > Pseudomonadota > Alphaproteobacteria > Rhodobacterales > Paracoccaceae > Rhodovulum > Rhodovulum sp. P5. The sequence continues at coordinate 2,773,932 of NZ_CP015039.1, read as the reverse complement.
GCACTTACCCTGCAATCCGATCCGCGCCAAGGCCTCACGGCCTCGATCATCCTGCCCCGGTCCGAAGGCGCTGTCCTTGAGGAAAACCCCGAGGAGATCGCAACCGATCTGGCCGGACGCTCCATTCTCGTTGTCGAAGACGACCCGCAGTTTCTTGAGATTCTGCCGGATGCGTTGTCCGCATTGGGCGCCCGCGTGGAACGCGCCCCGGCGAGCGAGAAGGCCCTGTCGATCCTTGAATCCGACGGGCAGATCGATCTGTTGCTGACCGACATCCTGCTGCCCGGGCCGATCGACGGATACGCCCTTGCCCAGCGCGCCCGCACCCTGCGGCCCGGCCTGCGCGTGATCTTCCTGTCCGGCTACACCGATCCCACCAGCCGCGTCGATCAGGAGGCGCCCGGCCTCCTTCTGCGCAAGCCGGTGCGGCTTGGGACGCTGTGCAATGCAATCGACCTTGTCATGTCGCAGAGGAAGCCGTGACCGGCGCGGAGGGCGGCAAGCGCAGCGCTTCCACCGGAAACGGTCGCGCGAACAGATAGCCCTGACCGAGGAAACAGCCCAAATCTGTCAGCATGTCGCGCGTTTCGACCGTTTCGATCCCTTCCGCCACGACATCCAGCCCAAGATCGCGACCAATGGCCAAGATCGCGCGCACGACGCTTTGGTCCCGCGCATCCGGCCCGAGTTGGCCGACGAAATGCCGGTCGATCTTCAGAATGTCGATGGGCCAGTCTTTCAGGTGCTTCAACCCGCCGACGCCGGTCCCGAAATCGTCCAGAGCAACCCGGGCGCCCCGCGTCCGCATTTCCGACAGGCTGCGATAGGCAGGGCCGCCGACTTCGCCCAGCATCACCGTCTCTGTGACCTCGATCACGATCGAGGACCAATCCAGACCGGCATCCGACAGCATCGCTTGCAGATCGAAGACGAATTCCGGGTTCATCAACTCGAACGTGGTCAGGTTGATCGACAGGTAGCGCCTCGATTGCGCGCCATTTCCGCAGCGTTCCAGAAACCCCTTGAGTGCCAGCGAAACGATACAGTGCGTCAGTTGCCCCGACATCGTCTGGTTGCCAAGAACCTGACCGAAGGAACTGGGCGCAAGCAGACCGCGCCTTGGATCGCGCCAGCGGGCCAGAACCTCGAACCCCCGCCAGTCCCCCGAATTCATGCAGACGATGGGCTGAAAGAACGGAACGACCTCGCCCCGGGCAATCGCGGCCTCGAACCGGGTCTGCAGCAGACGGTTGTTGAACCCTTCATGCTGGTCGGCCCTGAAGATCGTGTTGGTGGCCCGCCCCGAGGATTTCGAGGCATAAAGCGCGGCATCGGCAAGATCGAAAAGCCGGCCATAGTTGTTTGCATGTTGCGGGAACTGGCTGGCGCCCATGCTGACCCGACCCAGATCGGGTTGGCCCAGCCGCGCGGCGGACCGCTGGATCGAAGAACTGCACAAGGCCATCATGCGCTGGACATAGGACGTGCTGTTCTTGACGCAGGGCAGGAGGATCGCGAACTCGTCCCCCCCGATCCGCCCGATCAGGGCATTGGAGGTAAAGGTCCGCTGGATCGCCTCTGCGATGCTTTTCAGATACTGGTCGCCGAACTGGTGCCCGTAGATGTCGTTGACCGCCTTGAAGTGATCGATGTCGAGAAGGATCAAGGCCGTTGCGCCCGTGTCGCCTTGCAGCCGATCCTGCGCTTTCAGCTTGAAGGTGATCGCGTTCTCGACATGTGTCAGCGGATCCAGTTCAGCGGTGCGCCGAAAAAGCTGCACCCGGCGCGATTCTTCCATCAGGTCGATCTCGGCGGACTGGCGGGCCTGCCATGCCTCTATGACCTTGACCAGCAGGCGCGCCTGAACGGTACAGAATTTCCGAACCGCCTCGACCTCCCAAGAATGGCAGTCGAAGGCGATCCCCAATCGGCCGATGACCTCGGCGTCGGCGCCGACAAGTTCCGACACGGCGAGGATATGCTCGGTGCCCGCGGCCCCGCACCGGCCAAGGTGGGGCGGCGGTCCGCCGGGCCCGGGCATGTCCGCCCCATCGTCGGCAACGGGCGATGATTGACGCACGAAGGCCTCCAGCTCCGCCGCGGCGACAGCATCGGGGCCGCGCGTCAGCCATTGGTCCGCCTCGGCCCCATTCGCCGCCCCATGGACGACGACACAGGCCTGCACGTTATGGGAAAGAACAGCATCCAGCACGGCCTCAAGAAGCGTGCGCAGATCGGCGTCCAGGGCCTCTCCCGTTTCGCTTTGATCTCTCGGCCGGGAGTAGGGCATGACGACGGCTTTCTCCGACTCAAGAGACCAAGGACAAGAACGGTCCGGCTTCGCGGCACCGCATCTGCCACCCGTTTTGCGGAGTGGGAAGAACTGCCGGGATTCCGTTTACCATCGAACTCGGGAACACAACATTGTTCAACCTCCAATACTGTCGCGTCATGGTTAAGACACGCTTAAGCTGCGGCCATCCGGGCTGAAGACCCGTGCCCCGCATCGGGAGGTTTCGCGCTGCATCGCCCGTCATATGCCGCTAACTGCCGGTCTGGCCAAGGTCGGGCGCATCGCCCGGACCCAACGCCATGTTTGCCCCATGCGGGCGAACGATGTCGTCGCGCGTGCAGACGCGATTGCGCCCATGCGCCTTCGCGGCATAAAGCGCCTCATCGGCCAAACTGATCGCGTCTGACAGCCCTGTCGCGCCCTCGCCGGCCATTTCGATGCCGAACGAGGCGCAGACCGGCAAGGCGCGGTTCCCGGCAAGACGCGGCTCAATGCCTTCGATGGCGCGGCGCAGCCGTTCGGCCCTATCGCGCAAGGCCCCCTCGTCCCGGGCAGGCACGACCGCGACGAACTCCTCTCCGCCCCAGCGGGCCAGCACATCGCCCGGCCCAAGCGCCTTTCGCGCCGCCGTCACGACATCGCACAACAGCCGGTCGCCCTCATCATGGCCCAGAAGGTCGTTGTGCAGCTTGAACCTGTCGATATCGAACAGGATGACGCCGCGCGGCCCGGCAAGTTCTTCGGTCGCGGCAAAGAACCCCTGCCGGTTCAGCGCCCCGGTCAGAAAGTCCCGCTCGGCCGCGCGTTTCATCGACTGGCGCGCGCGTTCCATGAAATGCCCCGCAACCATGACCAGCACCAGCATCAGCCAGCCGATCAGGCCGAAGGCGAATTCCAGCGCGTAATGCGCGGTCTGGTCGATATCGGCCACCCGGAAATAGAGATACCCGGCGATCCACGGAATCATCAACGCCGCCGCGAACAGGGCGCGCAGCATCATGGCCTGAAGCCCACGCGCAAACAGCGGGCGGATCAGGTCTTCGGCCCGCAGCCGATAGGCCACACCCAATGTTGCGGCCAGAAGACAGCCCAACGAGAAGACCGACAGTTCCTTGTGCCACAACACCATGCCGAACACCGCCTGCAACAGGTCAAGTGTCGCCACACCGCCAGCGGCGATAAGCGCAAGGACCGAGGCCCGCCGCCCCAGTCCTTCGACAAGGAAGGCAAGATGCAGGAACGCCAGGCCCAATGCCGTTTCGACGGAGAACCCGGCGGAAAACCCGATCTGCGCCTTGAGGTTCAGCAATGCGGGATGCGTCACCAGCACCGGCCAGCCCGGCACGAAAGCCTCGCACAACCTCTGCACCGCATAGGCAAGCACGACAGCATGAATCCCGGCCCAGCTGGGGGTCCACCGATCGGCGCCGCAATACCGCGCAAACCGCGCGGCCAACACGAAATAGCCAAAGGCAGACAACGGATGCAGAGAGGCGCCCCCGGTTCGGGGCGAAATCGCAAAGCTGTGGATCACCCCCGCGGCGATCAAGCCAAACATCGCGAGTGCAAGAAGTCGGATCTTCGCGTCGCATGGCCTATTTCTGGCCCTTGCAACGGCAGCCTTGGTCATCCTGGGTCTCCTCCCGGCCCGATCGGACGGGCCAGTCCGGAAATGATACGCCGCCAAAGTAAATGGAACATTACCCGTTTCGGTCTGTGCGGGCGCATTGAACGTCAGGCGCGATGCCGGGCCGCCACGCGAACGCGGATGGCATCCTCCTGATCATTGGCCTCCAGCTGCGCCTCGATCCGTTTCAGATCCGCCACGATTTCGGGGATCAGCACGTTTTCCAGCGCCTTGGCCCGCCGTTCTGTCCGCCGGTATTCATCTGCCAGCCGATAGAGATTGGCGGAAAGCAGCGCCATCTCGGCCAAAACGCCATGCAGGGCCCCGAATGCCTCTGCCAGGGCGCGCCCGTGCGGATCCTGCGGGCTGGGGGCGACGGTGTCGGGTCGCTCCGGTCCAGCCGCCAAAAGCCGGGCCCCAAGGAACCGGACAGGCCGCAACTGGGGCCCGCGCACCGGCCCCGGCGCGGGCCAAAGCTGAAGGGTTTCCAACCCCAGATGGCGGATCTGTGCCCCCAACGCATCGCGCGCGACCTCTCGCGCGGCATCGAGGCGCAGCTGCAATGCCTGCCAATCCGCAAGCCGCGCCATGATCTCGCCAGCCAGGATCACGCGCTTTTCGTCGAGAAACGCATAGCCCTGTTCGACAAGGCGCTTCTCCTCTGACAGCGCCACCGCCTCGGCCCGGGTCATCGGGCGCTCAGTCATCCTGCGGCTCCGGCTCCGGGATGTCGCCCATGAGGTGTCGTTCGATCTGCGCGTCAGACAGGCGCATCAGTTCCGATCCCGGCAGGGTGCGCAACAGGGCCCAAGCCGTTTCCATGCTGTCTTCCAGATCCCGCCGCCCGTCCTGATGGACAAGGTCCGTCTCGAAACGGTCGGCGAAATCGAGATGCTGCCGGTCGATCTCGGTCAACCCGTCGCGCCCGACGACAGAGGCCAGAACCCGCGTGCGCACCGCCTTGGAATAGGTCGCGAAAAGCTGCTGGGCGAGCGCCGGGTGGTCCGCATCGGTGAACCCCGCGCCGATCCCCTGATCAATCAGCCGCGACAGGCTGGGCAGGACGTTGATCGGCGGGTAGATTCCCTTGCGGTCAAGCACCCGGTCCAGCACGATCTGCCCCTCGGTGATATATCCGGTCAGGTCCGGGACCGGGTGGCTGATATCGTCGGAAGGCATGGTCAGGATCGGCACCTGCGTGACCGTCCCGGACGAGCCCGTCATCCAGCCGGCGCGTTCGTACAGGGTCGCGAGGTCGGAGTAGAGATAACCGGGATAGCCCTTGCGGCTGGGAATCTCGCCATGCCCGGCCGAAACCTCCCTCAGCGCCTCGCAGTAATTGGTGATGTCGGTCATCACGACCAGCACATGGTGGCCCAGCCCGAAGGCAAGGTATTCCGCCGCGGTCAGAGCATAGCGCGGCGTCAGGATCCGTTGCGCCGACGGGTCGTTGGCCATGTTCAGGAACATCACCGTATGCGCCAGCGCGCCGGTCTCCTCCATGACATGGCGGAAGTTCGCGGCTGTGTCGTAGGAAATGCCGATCCCGGCAAAGATGATCGAGAAGGACTCGCCCGCATCGCTGCGCAGGCGGGCCTGTGTGGCGATCTCCATCGCCAGCCGGTCATGCGGCAGCCCGCCGCCGGAAAAGATCGGCAGTTTCTGGCCGCGCACAAGGCTGTTCATCAGGTCGATGGCCGTCACGCCCGTCTCGATGAAATCCGTGGGCAAGGCGCGGCGGGCAGGGTTCAGGACCTCTCCATCAATGCGGGGGTTTTCCACGGCGGCAATCGGCGGGCCGCCATCGACGGGCCGTCCGATCCCGTCCAGGACCCGCCCAAGGATGTCAGGGCCAATCGGGAAGGTCAGCGGCTCGCCCCGCACCCGCAGGCGCATATCGGCAAGGGCCAACCCCGCGGTGCTTTCCAGAACCTCGACCACCATGCTGTCGTCATCCAGCGCAACGACCCGGCCCAGCCGGCTGGTGCCGTCCTGCCCGATCACGTCGACAGCCTCGTTCAACCCGATATCGACATTGCGCCGAAGCGTCAGCAACGGCCCCTCGATGCTGCGGCCGGTTCCGTTAAGGGTGATGTCAGCCCGCATCGGCCACCTCCGCGGTCAGGTCGCTGAAGGCCTGCTCCATCTCTCGCCCCAGCCTGTCGAAGGCGTCGGGGTCGCTGTCAGAGATATCTTCGCCCATACGCTTGATACGGCGCAGCACGGCAAGCGCGGCGATGTCCTGCGGGGCGACGCCCGATTGCAGCGCCTTGTTGCCAAGGTCGATGGCCCGCATGACAAGGCGCAGCATCCGCGTCTGGCGGGCGGGGGAACAGTAACGGTCGTTTTCGGAAAACGCGGACTGGCGCAGGATCGCCTCGTTCACAAGCTCCGCGGCAGTCAGAACCATCTGCTGGGCCGGAGGCAGGGCATCCTTGCCGACGATCCGCGTCATGCGTTCCAGCCGCGCCTCTTCCTCCAGAAGGGTCAGCATCCTCCGCCGCTGGGCGTCCCACTGGTCGTTGCCCTTGGTGGCCCACCACGCCGCGAAGGCCTCGGCATCCTCCGAATAGGACTGAAGCGGATGGATCGCAGGATAGAACCGTGCCTGCGCACGCTCCCGGTCCAGCCCCCAGAAGCTGCGGACATAGCGTTTGGTGTGGCTTGTCACGGGTTCGGAGAAATCGCCGGCCGGTGGGCTGACCGCCCCGATCAGCGTCAGAGAGCCTTCGGCGCCTGACAGGGTTTCGACCCGCGCCGCTCGTTCGTAGAATTCCGCCAGGCGCGAACTGAGATAGGCGGGATACCCCGCTTCTGCGGGCAATTCCCCCAAGCGCCCCGAAACCTCTCGCAATGCCTCCGCCCAGCGAGAGGTGGAGTCGGCCATCAGCGCCACATGCAGCCCCTGATCACGGAAATACTCGCCCACCGTCACGGCGGTGTAGATGCTGGCCTCGCGTGCGGCGACCGGCATGTTCGACGTGTTGGCGATCATCACAGTCCGCTCCATCAGCGGCCGGCCGGTTCTGGGGTCCGTGAGGTCGGGGAACTCGTGCAGAACCTCGGCCATCTCGTTGCCCCGTTCGCCACAGCCGACATAGATGATGATGTCTGCATCGCACCATTTGGCGAGCGTTTCCTGAAGCACGGTCTTGCCCGTGCCGAACCCGCCGGGGATGGCGGCCTTGCCCCCGCGCGCCACAGGGAAGAGCGAGTCCAGAATGCGTTGCCCCGTCACCATCGGGCGGTTGGGGGACAGGCGGCGCCGGATCGGGCGCGGCTGGCGGATCGGCCAGGTTTCAAGCATGCTTAGATCATGAAGCGATCCGTCCGCGGCCCGGACTTGTCCCAGGCGTTCCGTCATTCCGTAGTGGCCCGGCGGAGCGATCTCGTGAAGCGTTCCGCTGATGCCGGGCGGCACGGGGATCGGCCGTTCGGACCCGTCGGCGATGGCCGTGCCAAAGGGTTGGCCTGAAACCACGGCATCGCCGGGCGCAAGCCCCGGCCTGAACGTCATCGACCTGTCATCGGCCGCCGCCCCGGTAAGCGGCCGCAGCAGCCCGTCGAAGATCCCGCCCAGAAGATGAGGCCCCATCGTGACCGACAGCGCCCTGCCCGTCCCTGCCAGACGCAGCCCCGGGCGCAGGCCGGTGGTGTCGCCGTAAATCTGGGCAATGATCCGGTCATGCGAGACCCGGATGACCTCCCCCAGCAGGGACGTGCCCGCCACGGTAATCGCCTCACCCACCGCAAACGCACCATCGGGGCGGCCGTGAACGATTGGCCCGCCGGCCCAGCTGATCGCGGCCTCAGCCATCGTGTTGCTCCTCGCCCCGGCCCAGAACGGCCAGATACTCCCCGGCGATCCTTGCGCGGTCGCGCAAGAGCCCGGCGGGCGTCGCGTCAAGGCAGGCATGGTCCGACCGCAGCCTGATGCCGACCCGAAGGGATGGATCGGGGCGCAACTCCGGCGCCCTGCACCCGGCCTCAGCCAGGGCATCGAGGAGGGCGCGGCGCGTCTCGTCAGGCAGCGGATCGGGGTGTTCGACGACAAAATGTTCGACATCGCCCAGACGGTCACAGGTCAGCTTCACGGCATTCCGGCACCATGCGGCCCGGACCGCCGGATCGCCCCAAAGCTCCGCCAGACAGGATTCGATTGTGCCAAGACCAGTTTCGGCGATCCGGGCGTTTTCGGCGAGGAAGACCTGATGCCGGGCGCGGTGTGCCTTCGCATGGGCCTTGGCAAGGGTCGCGGCACGTTCGCTGCGCATCCGGGCCGCGGCCCGGCGAAACCGCCGCCGATTTCGATGGCGGGCCCGCGCAACGATATCGGCGGCCTCTGCTTCGGCGTCGCTCAGGATCGTCTCGACATCCCGCGCGACCTCCGCCTCAAGGGCCGCGATCAACGCATGGGGCGCGGTTTCGGGCGATTTCGCATGACGGTTCATGAGTCCAGTCCAAGCAAGCTCAGGATACGCTTCGGAAGATCAGGCGGGGTTTTGCGACCGGCGATGTCCGGCACGACAAGAACCAGAGGGTCGGCCCCTCGGAGCGCCGCCGTCAAATCTGCGAACGGGATCTCGTCGGCAACCTCGGGGGAAAGATAGATCATCGCGGCGTCCGCCTGCGCATCGCGGAAGGCGCGTGCAGCACCACCGGGTTCGGGCACGACGATGCGCAGGCCGGCCATGCGAAACCCCGCCGCCGTGACCTCGTCGCCGATAAAGCAGACCTCCCCCCGGGCCATGGCTAACCCGCCCGGTTGAGGATCAGGATCGCCATGATCAGGCCGTAGATCGCGATGCCCTCGGCCAGCCCGACCAGAATGATGACGCGGCCCAGAAGCTCGGGCTTCTCGGCAATCGCCCCGATGGCGGCGCTGCCCACGCTCGCCACCGCATAGCCCGCAGCAAGTGTCGCCAGCCCCGCCGCAATCGCGGCCGAGAACAGGGCCCATTTCGTCACTTCAGGGTTCGCGGCGGCCTCGGCCCCGTGGTCCTGCGCGACCGCGAATTCCGGAACGACAAGCAGCAAGGCGAGGGCGGCAATCGTAATCGCAAAGACGCTGAGGACGCGAAGAACAGTTGTCTTGTCAGGCATCACAAGGCCTCCTTTGGGGATGTGTCCGGGCGCCCCGGCAGGTCGAGGGGGCGGAACTCGCGCCCGCCGCCTGTCAGGAACCGGATGAAGAATTCAAACAGAAGCAGCCGGGTGGTCTGGATGCTGACGACAAGCCCTTCCAGCGCGAGAACGAAGACATTCCCAAGCGCGAGGACACCCCAATAGGCCACCGGACCGGCGGCATCGGCCAGACCGACAACCGCCACGGACAGACCCGCATGGGCCAGCGCAAAGGCCCCCGCCCGTGCGAAAGACACCGTGTTCACCATCAGTTGCAGAACGGCCTCGACCATCTCGCCGAACGCCTTGAAGGCGGAGCCGCGCCCCTTGGCCCGCATGGTTCCGGCGATGTACCAAACCGTCCCCGCGCCCGCGACGCCCAGGGCCGGGGCCCCCCAGACGAACGCCCCGAGGAGCCCAAGGTAACACAGGACAAGACCGGCATCCGCGGTCACCCAGTCCCGCCAGCGCCCCTGCCAGTGCATCTGAAGCGCCCCGAAGGCGAGACCGGTCAGCAACAGAAGCGCACCGGCCCCGACACTGATCGCGAGAAGCAGGATCGGTTCCTCAAGCGGATGCAGCCAAAGCGCCGGGATGACATCTTCCCGCCCGAAGACGCTGCCGAACAACAGGCCGAAGACCATCGCCATTGCGCCGCCCGGGATCAGGATGGCAAGCGCCGGGACGCGGCGGCGCAACAAGACCCCGGCCAAGACCAGAACAAGGCCCTGCCCGACATCGCCGAACATGAACCCGAACAGAAGCGGAGCAACCAGCGCGACGACGACGGTCGGGTCAGCCTCACCCGAGGCCGGGATGCCGATCATCCGGGTCAGGGCCTCGAACCGGCGGGCCCAGGCCGGATTGAACAGCACGACCGGCGGGTCTGCATCCTTCGGCGGCGGCGGAAAGGCCAGAACGTGGAAGATGCGACAATCGGCAAGCCCCGCCTGCAGACGGTCGAGTTCGGGGGCCGGGGCCCAGCCGGTGATCCGCGCAAGCCGCGGGCTCTCTTCCACCGTGCGTGCACATCCGAAAAGCCACTGAACCTGTTTCACCGTACCCAGAACATTTGCCAGCCTGTGGCTTTCGTGGAGCGCGATCAGGTGATCCTCCCGCTGGCGGTGCCTTGCCCTGTGGTGGTCAAGGCGGGACCGGACCTCCCCAAGGGCGGTTTCCGCTTCCGGCGGAAGCCAGCCCGGCAGATCCACCGGGCGCCAGCCGGTGCCCTCGGCCCGCGCCGCGAAATCATTGATGTCTGCCGCCGGCCCGAGCGCAAAGATATACGCATTCCTGGCGCCCATTGCCGCCTCGACCGGCAGGCCATCGGGCGATTGGGGCCGCTCTGTTCCAATCGGGGCGACGCCCACGAACGCGGCCATGCGCGGCCCGACCCGCCCGAGTTGCCCAAGATCGGGGAGCTGACTTTCGGCCGCGGCAAACAGGTCTTCCAGAAGTGACAGCTCATCAATCGCATGCCGGGCCGCGTCGAGATCGGCGACGATTTCCTTTGCCCGCGCGGACCAGGCCTCGACCCGGTCGACCGCATCGCGAAAGCGCGCGGGCAGGTCGCTATCGTCCCGCAAAGGTCCGAAAACCGGATCGGGCCAGTAGCCCCTGAAGCGATCCCGAATGGCCTCGTACCGGGTTTGCGCCTCTGCAATCTGTGCCCGCGCCTCCGTCAGGGCACCGGCATTGGCTGTCCGGGCCTCAAGCTGAACGACGCGCGTGCGGGCGACACAGTCCATTGCCCGCGCCAGATCCCGGTTCAGAACGACCAGTTCGAACCAGACCGTGGCGATGGGGCGCAGCATCAGGAAGCCCCCTCTCGCGCCCCGACATCGCCCAGCGCGAGCCGCACACAAAGTTCCCCCCGCAACTCAAGCAGATCGCTTGCCACGCAGGCCAGATGGGCAAGCACGCGTCCCATGGGGTGACGACTGCGGCGAAACAGCCGCTGCGCCTTGGCGCGGAGCGGACCGGCATGCGGCACGCCCCCGTCCCCGACGGCGATCAACTCGTCGAGCATTTCCTTTGCGACTTGGCGAACCGTCCGGTCCGGCAGCGCCCGCAGGACCCCCGTGCGCCAGACAGTCAGCGCTGAACCATCGCCGGACGCAGCATCCAGATCGCCGGTTTCGGGGGCGGTCAGCCAACCCGGCTGCGCCTCACCACGCGCAAGATAGCCGCGGGCGGGCAAGGCAGGCAGGTCGATCAGCCGCCGCAATGCGCCGCGGACATCGGGACCGTGCCACTGCGCAATGTCCGCGACATAGACGCTCCACACGGCGCGCATGTGACGCTCGACCCCGTGAATATCGGCATCGGCCGGCAGATTTGCGACGAACGGGGCCAATGGCGTGCCCGCCACAGCCTTGAGATAGCCGTGATAGTCCCGATGGGCCGCAAGGCGCGCCCAGTCCGCATCCCCGGCCCGCAGGCCGTGCCGCGCGTGGATACGCGCCAGAACATAGGCGGATGCCGGCGACCGCTGCGTCATTCGGGAAGCCCGACAAGCCGCCGGGCGATCCGCAATGCCGCGCGCCGGGCCGCTTCTTCATCGACGGGCGCCGTGCCTGTGCCGGTCTCGTCAATGGCATGAGCCGCGATGTCCTGCGCGAGGGCGTCGGTCTGCTGGCCATAGCTGCGCCGGATCGCCTCCAGCCTCCGGTCCGTGGTCCGCTCCACGGCTTGAGCAGCAGTACGGGCGGCGTCGATGGTGCGTTCCGCACACAGACGCGCATCGGCAACACGGTCCTCGGCCTCGCGCTCGGCCCGAAGCACCTGTTCAAGCACATTATCAGCCGCGCCGCCGGACATCGATCCGACGGACGCCTTGGCGTCGTCCCCCATATTTCCGGCCTCCTCCTGGCACAGCCCCGGAAACATGCCCATCCATGTCGGCTTCCGAACCGGCCGACCTTGATCTCGGTCAACGCCGGCCGGCCCGATGCAATCGGTCGCAACCACGTACCTCGGTTTGGTACGAAGCGTGATTGCGTAATGTCCCCGGCCGACTGCGGGCCCGCGGCAACAGGCGGTCCGGCGCTTGCAGGGGGCGTTTGGCGCAAAGCGTGCATCCCGCAGGCAACCGCGGGGAAAAGTAATTAAAACACCAAAGCACCTTGGCCCTCCGAAGGCGGATGTCAAGTCTGGTGATGGCGAAAGGTGCATGAAGAAAGAAGTGACTAAACAACGGCTTGAGCGGATATCGGGTTCGCTCTTCAAGAGGCCGAAAATCTCGCGTAAGCATGGCGTAAGCATCTCGCGAACGGTATGCACCCGTAGCTCAGCTGGATAGAGCGCCGCCCTCCGAAGGCGGAGGCCAGAGGTTCGAATCCTCTCGGGTGCGCCATTTCTTCAATAAAATCATATAGATAGAATTGGGCAGCTTCGGTGACACCTGCTTACGCGCTGCTTACTTGGCACTTTTGGAGCAGACTATCGCAGAAGATGCATGAAGGTAACGACAATGTTCGTTGCCTGCCATCACAGAGGTTCGCGTCGCGGCTCATAAATGCGCAGCCTCAGGTCACCTCGGCAAAACTCTTCAATGTTTCTCGCTGAATTTCGAGAGTTTTCCCATGTTATTGGTCACAATCTCTTCCACAAAGTCAGCAACTGCCCTAACTCGGGCCGATGCGACCAGGTCAGAGTGCAAGACAACCCATAGGTCTTGTTTTATGGTATCCGCTTCACTTGGCACGTGGCGCAGGGTTGGCTCGCTCGCTGCCAGAAAGCACGGCAAGACCGCCATCCCAAGACTCTCGCGCGCAGCGACCAACTGTGCATAGAGACTGGTAGCGACAAGTGCCGGACTTCGACCCTGAAGGGTTCGTTCAACCCATTTTGCTGCCGGAAGGTTTTGATAGTTGTCTGACCAAGCGATGAACTGATCTGTGTCGAGACGGCCCGCGTCGCTCCTAACTTCAGTACCGCCCTGTTGAGAGAGATACTCGGACGATGCGTAGAGGCCATAGCGCATTTCACCCAACCGTTTGATCGTGACGTTGCCCTGGGTTGGGCGGACCAACCGAAGCGCGAGGTCCGCTTCCCGTCGATGAAGGTTGGCGGATTGAACGTCGGTCAAGACCTCAACCACTAGATTGGGGTGCTTTCTGCGCAGCGAACTCAACGCTGGGAGGATGATAAAGTTGGCGAGGTTTTCGGCTGTCGCCAGTCGAACGTGACCGCTTACTGTATCAGTAGGCTCAGCGCGGCGCTCGAACGCCAGTGCGGCATCCTCAACCTTCTCGGCGGGATCGACAAGATCGCGACCTTCGTCGGTGAGAACGAATCCTGTTTGCGCCCTTTGGAAGAGGCGTACACCCAAGGCTGCCTCTAATGACTCTACGCGTCTGCCAACGGTGGTTGCATTGACACCCAGTGTGTTGGCGGCCTGATTGAGGCTACCGCCTCGCGCGACCGCTAGAAAATCCCGAATGGTGTTCCAGTCAGAGTGCTGCATATTTGCAGCATAGGGATGCATTGGGTTCTCTACAAGTCCACATCATGCAGGTCTAGGTTTGGATAAACCACAGGATATGGAGCGAGCATCACCAATGGCACCAGAATCAACATCGATTTCGACAGTTCAGCTTGGGTCTGCCGAAAACCCATTGACCGTCTCCGCCCTCGGTCTCGGCTGTATGGGCATGAGTGAATTCTACGGCCCCCGCGACGACGAGCGGTCTTTAGCGACGCTCAATCGGGCCATCGACCTTGGCGTGAGCTTTCTGGATACGGCCGAGACATATGGCCTCGGTCACAACGAAGAATTGATCGGCCGCCTGATTGCCGAACGCGGAAGCGATGCCGTGACGATCGCCACGAAGTTCGGCATCCGCCGAGAACCTGGTGCCTACGCGCGCGGCATCTCCAACGATCCCGCTTACATTCGTGAAGCTTGCGAAAAGTCGCTCAAGCGTCTCGGGGTCGAGACAATCGATCTCTACTATATCCACCGGATCGAGAAAGAACGGCCGATTGAAGAAGCGATGGAGGCACTGTCGCAGCTCGTGGATGAGGGCAAGATCAGGCACATCGGGATCTGCGAAGCCAGTCCCACAACGCTTCGCCGGGCTAATGCGGTTCATCAGATTACGGCGCTTCAATCGGAGTATTCGCTGTGGACGCGCGATCCCGAAGACGGAGTCTTCGACACCTGCCGCGAGATGGGGATTGGATTTGTGCCATATTCGCCCTTGGGTCGTGGATTCCTGACGGGCGCGATGAGCTCGACCGATGGCTTGGCCGACAATGATTTCCGCCGTTCCAATCCGCGTTTCGCGGACGAAAGCATCAATCGCAACCTGTTCATCGTGCAAGCGGTTCAGGCGATGGCGTCGGACAAAGGCTGCACCCCAGCACAGGTCGCTCTTGCATGGGTGATCGCACAAGGGAAAGAGCATGGCGTCTCGATGGTTCCCATCCCAGGAACCAAACGCTCGAAATACCTCGAACAGAATGTTGGCGCACTTTCTGTCGAACTGACGCGCGAAGATCTCGACGACCTCAACCGCCTTGTCCCGCCCGGTGCCGCTTCAGGCGAACGCTACACCGTCGAAGGCATGAAAGGGGTGAACGCATGAGCCGGGAAAGAGAGCCTCTCGCATCCGCCATGGGCCTGCTTGAACGGCTTGAGCCGGGTGCACCGAACCGGGTCCAGGCCAATCTTGATGCCTTTTCGCCCGAGGCAGCAGAACTCATTCTGGGCTATGCCTTCTCCGATATCGTCAGCCGTGATGGAATTGATCTACGCACGCGTGAAATGCTCACCGTTGCCATGCTGGCGGCCATGGGCACCGCTCAGGGGCAGCTTGAGTTCCATATAAGAGCCGCGATGAATACGGGCGTGACGCGAGAAGAAATCGTCGAAATCGTCCTGCAAGTATCGGTTTATGCTGGCGTTCCCGCTGCGATGAACGCCGTTACTGCAGCAAAAGCCGCCTTTGCGAACATCAGCGTCTGATTTGATGTTAAGCGGTTTTGGCTTCCATGTTGCCAAAAGCTCTTTCAGCTCTCTCAAGCTGAAGGCAGTCGATTGCGAACTAAGGAGAAATTCCGGTGATCGGCATTGATCTGCGTGATCTGGAAATACTTCGCGTTGTGGCTGCCGCGGGTAGCTTTCGCAAAGCAGGGCAGAAGCTTGGTATAGGTCAATCCGCTGTTTCTCGTCGGGTACACAAAGTCGAAGAATTTCTCGGCATCTCAGTCTTTGAGCGTCAAACAACTGGTGCCAGCTTGACCTATGCGGGCAGAAGGTTTGTGGCAACTACGCGAAGCGCAAGCAAAAAAATTGAAGTGGCAGTACGAGACGCAAGGACATGCGCGGTTGGGGACGAGGGAAAACTCCTAATCGCGTTAAGTATCAGCTTGCGGGACTCGATCGCTCGAGAGTTGTTGAGCGCATTTTCAAAAGCGCATCCCGATGTAAGATTAGAGTTTCATAGGTTAGAGAAAGACGAGACGTTTACCCGCCTGAGCCACCGGGAAGTGGATCTCGGGTTCGTCATGGGCGTCCCACCCAGTGAGTTTGGGGACCAGCTCTCCCTTGGCTCTAAAAGGATCGTAATTGCAATCGCTGACAACGACCAGTGGGCCGGCGAGCGAGACGTAACGTGGACAGACCTAGCTCAACGAACACTCCTGATAGGGTCATCGGATGATCAGCTCGAGATTGAGAAACGTATGACCATTCGTTTTTCAGAACTTGGTTGTCGTGCCAAGTTCCACCATCATATGCTTGGCGGAGGAGATGTGATGGGCCTCGTCGCACTTGGTTTCGGAGCGGCTTTGACCGCAGATCAATCTGCGGCCACACGTTATCCAACTGTGTCGACTCGCCCCATTCTTGGCGCTGAAGAGAGTCTCCCAGTCTCTTTGGCTTGGCGTCCGGAAAACGACAATCCCGCACTCCGGCGCTTCATCAGTCTCGCAAGGATCGAGGCGAAGCGGAACGGCGCTCTTTCCTGAGCTTCGCAAAGCCGCGGTCGGTCTTCATGAACCGCTCCAGCATTGGCGCGATGAGCTTCGCGGCCTCGAGCGTCTGGCCATTCTCCGCGCCGAGGATTTCCGCATAGACCGCTAGGTCTCGATGGACCTGCGCGGGCAGTTCTACCGTGACCTTGACCGGCTTGTCGTTGCGGATATTTCCCAGCTTCAGCTTGCTCATCGCGCATCTCCATAAGGTTCGAGAACGAGATCGCGTGTGACCATCACCCGAACGGGAAATCCCGGTCGGATCGTCAGTGTCGGCGGAATCTGAAGCTGGCGCTGAACAATGGCCTCGCCCGCGCGGCCGATCGTATCCTGTGTGCCGTCGCGGATCGCTTCGGCGATCTCATCGCCGCCACCCTCACCGGTTTCGAGGCCGATATTGAGGATGGTGGCGAGACCGGCCGCGCGAAAGAGCTGACCCCAGTGGTTGTCGACACCGTCTTCGAGGCCCGCATATCCGGCCTGGTCGGTGCCGGGCTGGCGTTCGAGGACGATGGAGCGACCGCCAGGCAGAATCAGGCGCGTCCAAGCGAGCAGCAGGCGGCGCTGGCCGGTCTCCACGCTGCTGTCATATTCGCCCAACAGGCGCGCGCCCTGGGGGATCAATAAAAATTGCCCGGTCGGGCTGTCATAGACGTTTGCGGTGACCTGCGCGGTAATCTGTCCGGGTAGATCCGAGCGCAGCCCCGTTAGAAGCGCCGCCTCGATCACCGATCCAGCCTGCAAGACGTAAGGGCTCGCCGGTGACTGCACGCGGTCCGCGGCAGTGGTCCGTCGGTCGACCTCGCGATCCAAGAAGGCTTCCTGTCGCTCCGTCGTGTCCGGTTGTCGTGCCTGCCCGGCCGATGCCGGGAACAGCCCTTGCAAGCTAGGGCTTGGGGCTGCGACCGGTGCAGTTTGTGGGTTCGCAGCACCCGCGCCGTTCGTCCTCGCGTCGGCAAAGAGCGTTGCGAGCCGCGCGGCTTCGGCCTCCTGCAAGCGAAGTTGTTCTTCCGGATCGACAGCTGGGCCGGTCGCCGGCACGACGGGCACGGGTTCACCCCGCTGCTGCGCCGATAGAACGGGACGTCCGAGTTCTCCCGGAAGCGGTGGCCCGAGCTGTGGGATCGATGCGTAGTCGCGCGGCAGACCCAAAAGGCCCTCGGCCTCTTGGACCCGTTCCGTCGAGAAGAGTTCTGACGGCCCATCGCCTTGATCGGAACCTTGCAAGGCGACGATCAGGATCGCGCCGATGCCGAGCCCGCCCGCGACGGCCAGAACAGTGATCGCCTTGCGCGAGAGCCGCATGACCCGTGGCGGATCGGGCCGCAGGCGCAGTTCCTTGGCGATGTCCTGTTCGGTGCGTGGCGGCTCTTCGGGGTGGTCGTCTTGTTGCTGGTTTTCGGTGCCGGTCATGGCTCAGCGGTCCTCATGGGAACGCCACGCGGAAATCACGCGTTCCGCGCTCTGCTCGCTGCGCCGGACTCCATCGGTCCGCACGATCCGGACGACGCGCTGGCGATCCCCGAGGCGCAGTTCCGCGGCGGCGAAGAGCCGGTCGACGATCATGTAGTTGCGTCGGATGCGGTAATTGACGAGCTGGTTGTCCCCTTCCGGTCCGATCACGAAGAGCGGCGGCATCTCGCCCTGACCGATCCCGCGCGGGAACTCGATGAAGACCTGCCGCCCATCGTCGAAGGCGCGGCGCGGTCGCCAGGGTGCGCGGTCGCCAGTGATCCTGTAACGGAAGTTGAGATCGTCGAGATCGACATTGCGGCCGATAGGCAGGCTCGCCTCGGCGCGATCGTTCTGGCGGCGCAAGGCGATGAGGTCGTCTTCGGGATATTGCCAGGAGACCGAGGCCATATAGGCCTGCGGCGTCGCACGCAGTTCGAGGTGATAGGTCCGGCGATCGGTGTTGATGACCAGATTGGTGACGAGGTCGGGCCGGGTCGGTTTCACCAGCACATGGATACGGCGGCTATCGCCGGACCCGCTCTCGGTGTCGCCGATGACCCAACGCGCAGTGTCACCCGCCGCGATTGGGCCGGAGCCGACCAAGCTCTCACCCGCTTGTAGCGCGATGTCCGTGACTTGGCCGGGAGACGTGTAGACCTGATAGAGCGCGCCGGAGCTGTAGGGGTAGAGCTGCACGGCGTTGATGAAGCCGTCGCGCACCGGCTCGATCCGGGCTGCGGCGTTGGCGTTGGTCACGCGCTCGGTCGGTTCCGCCGCTTCTGCCGGACGATCGTCGGCATCGACCCGCATGAGCTGGCCGGGCAGCGGTAGAGGCTCCGGTGTCTCCACGATCCGAACGGGCCGCGCCGGTTCCGCGACCAGCGTTGCGGCGACCGGATCATCGTAGCTGATCTCGGGCGGTTTGAACGTGGCGCAGCCACTCAAGATCGCTGCGCATCCGACGGTGGCGATTAAGCGTGTCGAACAAACGAAGTTTGTCATTGGGCGTTCTCCCTTGACCAGTTGATGGCGTGGACGAAGACGCCGAGGGGATTCTTGCGGAGGCGTTCGGCATCGCGGGGTGGTTGGACGACGACGCTGAGGATGCCGGTCCAGCGTTCGGTGCCGGAGAGTTGGCCGTTCACATAGCGGCGTTCCGTCCAGGCGACGCGGAAGCTGTTGTCGGAGGCGCGGATGACGCTGGAGATCTCCGCAGTGACTTGGACCTCGCCGACGCGGGCGAAGGGGTCGTTCTCGCGGGCGAAGTCGTTGAGCGCGACGGAGCCGCGATCGGTCGTGAAATCGTAGGCCCTGAGCCAGTTCTGGCGGAGCACGATCGGGTCGGCGGGAACCTGGCGGACATTCTCGATGAAACGCGCGAGGTGGAAGGCGATCTGCGGATCGGTCGGGCGGTAGTTGGCAGTTGCGGGCGCGACGGCCTGAGCCGCGCCGAGCCGATCGACCTCGACGACGTAGGGCACGATCGTGCCTTGCGTCGATTGCCAGACCAGCGCGAGGCCGAAGGTCGCCGTCGTGGCGAGGCATCCGATGGCCATGAGGCGCCAGTTGAGGGCCTGGACGCGGGCGGAGCCCATGCGCTCGTCCCACACCTGGGAGGCTTTCTGGTAGGGGGTAACGGGGTCTGGGGTCTTTGCGTATCGCACGCTGGGTCGCTTGAATCTCATGATCTCTCCGAAAGGCTGACGGCCGTGCCCGCGCCGCCGCCATCGCCGGAGCGGATGGCGTGTGCGGCGACGGCGGTGCCGTGCTGAAGGCTATGCTGGCGCTTCATGCGGCGCGCCCAGGCGGGCGGTCCGTCATTGGCGGGCGTGGGCATGGAAGACGGGGAATTACTGAACTTGCCGCCCGTGGCTTCGAAGGCGGCGCGTGAGCCCGAGCGATAGCTGTCGCCGACGGCGCGCTTGAGGGGGCTGACGGCGGTATTGACTCCGGCCTGACCGATGGCCGCTATGCCGCTCGCGGCTTTCCCGGCCGTGGACGTGCCCGAGGCCGCGCCGATCTTGAAGGCGGTCGAAGCGCCACCGGCGACGGCAGAACCGCCGCGCAGGGCGGCTCCACCGGCGGCTCCGGCGATCTTTGCGCCTGCGAGACCTCCCGCGACAACACCGCCTGCTGCGAGGCCGGCTCCCACCGCTGCGCCTGCGCCGAGCTGCGGACCGCCCGAGACGATGCCGTTTGCGATGCCGGGGCCGAAGATGCCGAGCGCGAGCAGCGACAGCGCAGCGAGGACGACGGCCATCGCGTCCTCGATGGTGGGCTCACCCGTGAACCCGGCGGTGAACTCCCCGAAGATCGTCGAGCCGATGCCGACGATGACGGCGAGCACGAGCACCTTGACCCCGGACGAGATGACGAGGCCGAGCACGCGCTCGGCCATGAAGGCGGTCTTGTTGAAGAGGCCGAAGGGCACGAGGATGAAGCCCGCGAGCGTCGCGAGCTTGAACTCGATGAGGGTAACGAAGAGCTGGATCGCGAGGATGAAGAAGGAGAGCAGCACGACCATCCATGCGAAGAGCAGGATCGAGATTTGGATGAAGTTCTCGAAGAAGGAGACAAACCCCATCAGGTCGGCGATGGATTCCAGGATCGGTTGCCCGGCTTCGAGCCCGACGGCGGCGATGCGTCCGGGCTGCAATAGCTCGCCCGCACCGATCGCGCCGCCGGTGGCGACGAGACCCAACCCCGCGAAACTCTCGAAGACGATGCGCGCGAGCGTGTTCCAGTTGCTGATGATGTAGGCGAAGACGCCGACGAAGAGCGTCTTCTTGACGAGCCGTCCGATGATATCGTCATCGGCACCCCAAGCCCAAAACAGTGCCGCGAGCGTGACGTCGATGACAATCAGCGTCGTGGCAAGAAAGGCGACATCGCCGCCGAGCAGCCCGAACCCGCTGTCGATGTAGGTCGTGAAGACCTCCAGGAACCGATCGATGACGCCGACGCCGTCCATGGCCTACTCCGTCTCAGGATCGTTGGTGGAGATGCCGAAGAAGCGGCGGCGGTTCTCTTCCCAGGCGGCCTGACACTCGGCATCGGCTTCGAGCGCCTCCGGGGTGAGTGTGCGGCAGCGCTGCAAGGTCTCCCGACGCGGATCGTCCGAAACCACCGCTGCCGGTTCGGCCGCATGCTCCTCTTCAATGGCGTGCTGGAGTTCGATCGCCGCCATGAGCGCGGCGATTGCGCCCAAGGCGATGGCGATCCCTCTCAGCGTGGTCTCGGCGGTCAACTTCATCGCGGCCTACCGGAACATCCGCACGGTCGTCGGCTCATAGCCGGAGCCGTAATCGAGAAAGCGGGTGAGATTCTCGCGCGCCTGCGCTTCGGCCGTCGCAACCCGCGCGGCTTCGAGCGATTGCGCCCGGTTCTGCGCGGCGATCGCGGCGGTCAGATCGGATATCTGCTGGCTCTGCAGCGCGAGCAGCTGATTGCCGGCCTGGGTCGCTTGCAGTGCCCCTGTGGCGGCCTGACTCCGGCCGACGAGCGCCTGCATTTCGGTGCGGGCGGTCTCGATATTGCCGACGACGCCCGCCTGGACCTTGAGCGCATCCTCGAACCCGGCAACCGAAGTGCGCCAGCGGTCCTGCGCGCCCGCGATCATCTCGTCGAAATCGCCCCGCGCAGCGGCTGCGCCGTAGTCTTGCGTGAAGGCCTCGTCGATCGTTGCCACGTCATGGGCGATGCGCTGTGCTTCACCCAAGAGTTGCTGGGTCTGTTGCACCGAGGATTGCAGGCGCGAGAGCGACGAATATGGCAGGCTCGCGAGATTGCGGGCCTGGTTGACCAACATCTGCGCCTCGTTCTGGAGTTGGGCGATCTGGTTGTTGATCTGCTCCAGCGTCCGCGCGGCGGTCAGCAGGTTCTCCGCATGGTTGGTCGGGTCGTAGACGATCCCACCGAACCCGCCGCCGAAGAATGCGTGGGCGGGCGGCGCCGCCGCCGGGGTGAGCGAGATCGCGCTCGACAGCAGCAGAGCCGCGGCAGCGCGCCCTGCGAGTTTACGTGTCTTGGTCTTGAACATCAGTTGTCTCCTTGTCGTCTTTGGCTTCTGGGGTTGCGGATGGGGTGGCGTCGATCACGGCATCAGAGGGACCGAGCAATTCGGTGGCCCAGCCGAGATCGCGGCGCGCGAGCCAGGCGGCGGCGAAGCCGTCTCGCCCGTGCTCGTCGAGGATCGAGTCGATCGCGGCGTGATCGGATTTGGAGGACGCGGCGGTAAAGGCGAGTGCGACCTCGCCGAGACCGAGGGCAAAGAGCCGGTTGCCGCGGCGCGACTGGCAGTAATAGTCGCGCTTGGGCGTCGCCCTTGCGATGATCTCGATCTGGCGGTCGTTGAGCCCGAAGCTGCGGTAGGTGGCGGCAATCTGTGGCTGGAAGGCGCGCTCGTTGGGTAGGAAGATGCGGGTCGGACAGCTCTCGACGATCGCGGGCGCGATGTCCGAACCGTCGATGTCGGCCAGCGATTGAGTGGCGAAGATGACGCTCGCGTTTTTCTTGCGTAGGGTCTTCAACCATTCGCGCAGCTGCGAGCCGAAGGTCGCGTCATCCAAGGCGAGCCAGCCTTCATCGACGATAATCAGGCTCGGGCGCCCGTCGAGCCGCGCTTCGATCCGGTGGAACAGATAGGCGAGCACGGCGGGCGCAGCGGTGGAGCCGATCAGCCCTTCGGTCTCGAAGGCCTGGAAGTCAGCGGCGCCAAGCGCTTCGCTCTCCGCGTCGAGCAGGCGTCCGAAGGGACCGCCGAGGCAGAACGGCGCCAGCGCGCGTTTGAGATCATTCGACTGCAGGAGCACCGAGAGGCCCGTCAGCGTGCGCTCTTCTATCGGGGCCGAGGCGAGCGAGGTCAGAGCCGACCAGAGATGATCCCGCGCCACCGGATCTATGGTGACGCCTTCGCGGGCGAGCAGTCCGGCGAGCCAGTCCTGCGCCCAGCTGCGCTCCGCCGCATCGTCGATCCGCGCGAGCGGTTGCAGTTGGACCGCATCGTCTTCGTCCGACGGGGCGAGACCGAGATCTTCCCAATCCCCGCCGCAGGCCATCGTCGCGCAGCGGATCGAGCCGCCGAAATCGAAGGCGAAAATCTGCGCGCCCTCGTAACGCCGAAACTGCAAGGCCATGAGCGCCAGCAATACGGATTTGCCCGCACCGGTAGGGCCGACCATGAGGGTATGGCCGACATCGCCGACATGGGTCGAGAAGCGGAACGGCGTCGCGCCTTGCGTCTCGGCATAGAAAAGCGGCGGTCCGTCCAGATGGTCGTCGCGCGCCGGTCCGGCCCAGACCGCGGAGATCGGGATCATGTGGGCGAGATTTAACGTCGAAATCGGCGGCTGGCGGACATTGGCGTAGAGATGCCCTGGCAGCGATCCGAGCCAGGCTTCGATGGCGTTCAGCGTCTCGGGGATGCAGGTGAAGTCCCGGCCCTGCACGACCTTTTCCGCGAGCTTGATCTTGGCCTCTGCCACGCGTTCATCCGCGTCCCAGACAGTGATCGTCGCGGTGACATAGGCCGCGCCGACGATGTCGCTCCCGAGTTCTTGCAAGGCTTCGTCTGCATCGAGCGCTTTGTTGTCAGCGTCCGAGTCCAGAAGTGTCGAGGCTTCGTTGGTCATCACCTCCTTCAGGATCGCGGCGACTGATTTGCGCTTGGCGAACCATTGGCGGCGAATGCGGGTGAAAAGCTTGGTGGCGTCGGTCTTGTCGAGACAGATGGCGCGTGTCGCCCAGCGATATTCGAAAGCCTGTGCATTCAACTCGTCGAGCAGACCCGGCCAGGTCGCTGTCGGGAACCCGATGATGGACAGCGTGCGCAGATGGGCTTCGCCGAGTCTTGGCGCGAGCCCGGCGACCAGCGGCTCGTCCGCGAGATAGGCGTCGAGATGCATCGGCGTCTCGGGCACACGGACGGACTGCGCCCGTGTCGAAATCGTCGAATGGAGATAAGACAGCGTCTCCGCGTCATCGAGCCAAACGGCCTCGGGCATGAAGCCCTCGAACAGGTCGAGTAGCCGGTCCGAACGTGACCGGAACGCCGCGAGATGTTCGTTTGGATTGGCGCACTTGCTCGGCGCGTCCTCGTACAGCCAGCCACTCGCCCGACTCGTGTCATCGGCGGGCGGCATCCACGTTAGGGTCAGGAAATACCGGCTCTCATAGTGGGATGAGGCTTCTTCGAATTGCGCGCGCCGCTCCGCATCGACCAGAGCCGAAATTGGATCGGGAAACTCCGAGAGCGGATAGTCTCGCGCCGGGATGCGCTGCGCTTCTACGAAGACCGCCCATCCCGAGCCGAGGCGACGCAAGGCGCTGTTGAGGCGTGCCGCTGTCGCGACCAATTCAGCGGGTGTCGCTGAGTCGAGATCGGGACCGCGGAACCGCGCCGTGCGCTGGAAGCTGCCATCCTTGTTGAGGATCACGCCTTCGCCGATCAGCGCGGCCCAGGGCAGGAAATCGGCGAGCATCGCGGCTTTGGACCGGTATTCGGCGAGGCGCATCATCTCCTCACACCCCCATCCAGGTCGGATAACGGAGATGACGGCGCGCGACGTCGGCGATCTGCGCATCGCGCTTGGCGGCATAGACCGCCAGCATGTGACCGATGGCCCAGAGGGCGAGCCCGACCAGCCAGAGCCGGAGGCCCAGACCCACGGCGGCCGCTATGGTGCCGTTGGCGATCGCGATGGTCCGCGGCGCCCCGCCGAGCAGGATCGGTTCGGTGAGGGCGCGATGGACGGGCGCGGTGAAGCCGGGGATGTCGGTCGGATCACTCATACCAGAGCCCCGCCGCCGAAGGAGAAGAAAGACAGGAAGAAGCTCGACGCTGCGAAGGCGATCGACAAACCGAAGACGATCTGCACAAGCCGGCGCGCGCCACCTGACGTGTCGCCGAAGGCGAGCGTCAGCCCGGTGATGATGATGATCATGACCGCGACGATCTTGGCGACCGGTCCTTCGATGGATTCGAGGATCGCTTGCAGCGGCGCTTCCCAGGGCATGCCGGAGCCCGCGGCCTCGGCCTGTCCTGCGGCCAGCAGAAAGCCGATCGCGGTGGCGCCGACATAGATGGGCCAGCGGGGATAGAGGAGATTGAGTCGAGTGCTCATGGGGCGGTTCCTTTCGGGTTGGTAAGAAGGGAGTGGAGCGCGTAATCGCCGGTGTCGGTGAGGCCAGTGACGCGCGCGAGGTCCGCGAGGCGGCGATTGCTGCCGCGTCCTTGAAGGACGGCGAGCACGTCGATGGTCTCCGCGATGAGCGCCCGCGGGACGGTAACAACGGCTTCCTGGATGAGTTGTTCGAGGCGGCGCAGTGCGCCGATGGCTGAGCCTGCGTGGATCGTGCCGATCCCGCCGGGATGTCCCGTGCCCCAGGCCTTGAGGAGATCGAGCGCTTCGGCGCCCCGCACCTCACCGACGGGAATGCGATCCGGGCGCAGGCGCAGCGAGGAGCGGACAAGGTCGGACAGCGTCGCAACGCCGTCCTTGGTGCGGAGCGCCACGAGGTTGGGCGTCGTGCATTGCAACTCGCGTGTGTCCTCGATGAGGACCACGCGATCGGAGGTCTTGGCGACTTCGGCGAGCAGCGCGTTGGTGAGCGTGGTCTTTCCGGTCGAGGTGCCACCGGCGACGAGGATATTGGCGCGGGACGCGACGGCATCGCGCAATGCACCGGCTGCGGCTGCGGCCATGATCCCGGCGCGGACATAATCGTCGAGCGTGAAGACGGCGACGGCGGGCTTGCGGATCGCGAACGTGGGCGCGGCGACGACCGGAGGGAGCAATCCCTCGAAGCGTTCGCCGGTTCCGGGTAGCTCGGCGGATACTCGCGGCGCATCCGCATGGACTTCGGCGCCGACATGATGGGCGACGAGGCGAACGATCCGCTCGCCATCGTCGGCGGTAAGCGTGGCGCCCGTATCGCAGAGACCCTCGCCGAGCCGGTCGACCCAGAGGCGTCCGCATGGATTAAGCATCACTTCGACGACGGCGTCCTCGTCGAGCCAGGCCGCGATATCGGCCCCAAGCGCCGTGCGGAGCATGCGGGAACCGCGCTCGATCGCTGCTGATTTGAGAGTGTGGACGGTCATTGGCGGCCCCGCATCTGGTTATGGGGTCGATCAAGAAGACCGTTAATCGGTCATCGGCAACAGGTTTGAGGGCGTAGTAGTGCGGCGGGGTAGAGAGGCAGGCATAAGCGCATTTTGCATGAAGTCGCGATGGCTTCAGACAGTGGATGTTCGGTCTGGTATGTCGTCCGAGACTTCCTTGGTAAGCGTTTTTCCCTTTGCGAGTCGCCGCCCGAGCGCTTCGACGAACCGGTCATAGCGCTCCTTGCCCGAGGCTTGTGCCGCATCGCGCATCTCGTCGGGTAATGGCGGCGTGGTGGTCAGCCAGAACTTCACGAAGAGCGCCATCGCCTCATTGCCGATGGATTGATCGCGTTCCAGCCGCTCGACCGCGCGCGTGAGCCGATCAAGGCGCCGGACGATCGCGGCCTCGCGTTGGTCCGCGCCATCCGGCGACAGGAACGCCGCGAGTGCCGCCTCCACGATCTGCGATTTCGAGACCTTCCGGCGGGCGGCTAACGCCTCCAGCTCACCGGACAGAACCGGATCGAAATACACATTCAATCGGTCCTTCTTCACGGCCACATCCTAGAGCTCGATCCCGTCATCGGGATCGAGCGAAGCTTGCCGCGCGACCGTGGCGAACCGGTCGCGCATGGCTTTGGCCCGCTGGACATCATCCTCCGGTTCGTCATCGAGATCGGCGAACTCGCTGCGTGCCGGTGCTGGTTCGGACGCGATGTCTTCATGTTCCGGCAGGTCGGGTTCGCGACGGACACCGCCATCGGTGTCGTCCGTTGATGACTTTCGCTTCTTCGGTGGCGGCGCAGCGATCGGTTCGCAGCCGCTCCAATCGTCTGCCGTGCTGCTAACTGACTCATCGCTGGCAGTGCGATCTGGCGGTGGTGCGATCCGCGCTTTGAACTGAGGATCGGTGTAGTAGCGCGCCTTCTTCGCCCGCACCGGCGGCGCACCGGAGACGAGGACGATCTCCTCGGTCGGGGGAAGCTGCATCATCTCGCCGGGTGTGAGCAGCGGCCGCGCCGTCTCCTGCCGTGAGACCATCAGATGCCCGAGCCAAGGCGATAGCCGATGTCCGGCATAGTTCTTCATGGCGCGCATCTCGGTCGCTGTGCCGAGCGCATCGGATACGCGCTTCGCGGTGCGCTCGTCATTGGTCGCAAAGGCGACGCGCACATGGCAATTGTCGAGGATCGCGTTGTTTTGCCCGTAGGCCTTCTCGATCTGATTGAGCGACTGGGCGATGAGGAAGGCCTTGATCCCATAGCCCGCCATGAAGGCGAGCTGGCTCTCGAAGAAGTCGAGCCGCCCGAGCGCCGGAAACTCGTCCAGCATGAGCAGCATGCGGTGGGTGCGCTTAGCATGCAGGTCTTCCGTCAGTCGTCGACCGATCTGGTTGAGCACGAGCCGGATCAGCGGCTTCGTCCGTGAGATGTCTGATGGTGGCACCACGAGGTACAGCGTCACCGGCCTGTCGCCTGTCGCGAGATCGTCGATCCGCCAGTCGCAGCGGCGCGTGACCTTGGCGACAACTGGATCACGATAGAGCCCAAGAAAACTCATGGCGGTCGAGAGAACACCGGAGCGTTCGTTCTCCGACTTGTTCAAAAGCTCACGCGCGGCCTGCGCGACGACGGGATGCGGGTGATCGCCGAGATGCGGGGTGCGCATCATCGCCGCGAGCGTCGACTCGATCGGACGCTTCGGATCGGAGAGGAAGGCCGCGACGCCCGCCAGCGTCTTGTCGGCTTCGGCGTAGAGGACATGCAGGATCGCGCCGACCAAGAGCGAGTGGCTCGTCTTTTCCCAATGGTTCCGCCGTTCGAGCAGACCCTCGGGATCGACCAAGATGTCGGCGACGTTCTGAACGTCGCGCACCTCGCTATCGCCGCGCCGCACTTCGAGCAGCGGATTGTAGGCCGCCGAGTTCGGATCGGTTGGATCGAAGAGCAACACCCGGCTGAAGCGGGCGCGGTAGTTCGCCGTGAGCTCCCAGTTCTCGCCCTTGATGTCGTGGACGATGGCCGAGCCCGGCCAAGTGAGCAGTGACGGCACGACCAGACCGACACCTTTGCCGGAGCGCGTCGGCGCGAAGCAGAGCACATGTTCAGGCCCGTCATGGCGGAGGTAGCGGGACCGGTAGCGTCCGAGGACCACGCCATCATCCACGAACAATCCCGCCTCGCGCATATCCTTCTCGGTCCCCCACCGGGCGGAACCATAGGTCGTCACGTTGCTCGCTTCGCGGGCGCGCAGGACGGAAAGAAAGATCGCAACGCATACAGCGGCGATGCCGCCCGCGCCCGCGATGATTGCGCCCTCCATGAAGACGCGCGGCGCATAGGCGTCGTACCAGTACCACCAGACAAAGACGTTCCAGGGCGGGTAGATCGGCAGGCCGAAGATGGTCGCCACCGGGTCGCCCAGTTCGGACTGGAAGCCGAGCCGGAACGCCACCCATTGCGTCGCCGCCCAGACGAAGAGCAGCGCGACCGTCGAGACGACGAGGATCTGGCCCCAGAGGATGGCGGTGGCCGGTGATGCATGTTTCTTCGAGGTCATAGAGTTCTCCGGGTCAGATCGACAGGCCGCGCTTGCGGCCGAGCGACCAGTCGATGCCGCCGCCGGTCGCGACGGTGCCAGAGACGGTCTGGCCGAGATGCTTTTCGAGCTGGGGCTTCCAGGGGACGAGCTCGAACCCCATGCCGTCATCGATCATGGCGAAGCGGCCGGAGGCGAGATCTAGGCGCTGGCGATACGTGCCAGCCACGGTCTCGCCGTCACCGGACTTGCGGAAGGACAGACCGGTGTCGTCGGCGATCTTGCTTGCAGCTTGATCGAGATCGCGCCGGCGCAGTGTCTTCAGGAGATCGCGGTTGAAGGTGACGCGCTGACCTTGCCGCGTCGCCAGACCCTGTCCAACCAAATGCTCGGCCCGCTTCTCCAATGCGTCGCGGACCTCCGCGCCAAACCCGCTCTGCGCGAGCGGCGCGCTGGTCTTGGCAAGCGCCAACCGATCGACCCAGGTCGCGCCATCGGCGTTGACTTGTTTGGCGAGCGCAATGTCCGATCTCCCGACCAAAGCGAGGCGCCGCGCCCCACCATCCTTCCCGGCCCAGCTCCGCGTCTCGACGATCCCGCCGACCGGTGTGTCGCCCGTCAGATCGAGATCGCGGAAACGCAGGTGATGGAGACGGCCATCGACCCCGTCGATGATGGCGTAGGCCTCGCCGGAAAGTTCGTTGTGCAACCCGCGATCGACCAGCTTGCCGAGAACCAGTGTTTCCGGTTGCCCCTCGATCGCAAAGTCAGTTTGTGCGCGGGACTGTCCACCCATCGCCCGATGCATCGTCTTGATGATGTCGCCGCGCACGGCCATTTCGCGCAGCGTGTCTTCCATCCCTGGCTTCAACTGCCAGACGGAGGGTACGAGTTTGTCTGCAAGCCCAAACCGTTCCAACGCCTGCGCACGGCCGATCATTCGGCGCTTGAGCTCTTTGTCGTCGAGATCAGGCGCGCCGGGCCGCAGGTCGGCCACACCGAGCGTATCGTGGGCATAGGACCGCAGCGCCCGATCCAGACCGGTCCAGCGCTCGGCCTTCACTTCGGCATCGAGCCCGGTCGCGATCTCCTTCTCACTGCGGGGACCGAGCTCCAACTTCACAAGCTCTTCAGCGCGGCCCCGCAGACCGCGGCTGATGTAATGGCGAGAGATGACGAGGTCTTTCCCATCATCGGCTTTGCCGCGCACCAGCACGTGGACATGCGGATTGTCGGTGTTCCAATGATCGACTGCGACCCAATCGAGCTCGGTGCCGAGATCGCGTTCGGCCTGGGCCATCAGGTCGCGGGTGAAGGCGCGCAAGTCTTCCATCTGACCGGCGTCTTCCGGCGAGATGATGAAGCGGAAATGATGCCGGTCGTCTTCGGCGCTGGCGGCGAAGGCGCGGTCGTTGGCTCGGTCGTGCTCCTTGTCGAACGTGGCCGCATCTCGGCCGTCCTTGGTGACACCCTCGCGCTTCAGATAGTCGAGATGCCTGGCGAGCGGGGCTGACCGAAACTTCTGGCCACGATGTCTGACGATCCGCGCGTTCACGACTACGCGGCGCTGCGTCCGCGCAAGCCCGCGAGACACTCTGACGAAGCGCCCGCGTCCGAAGGTCGATCGACCGGCGCGACCGCCGCTCGTTCTGAAGTTGTTACCGGTATGTCCCGCCTTCTTCGCGGCACGCATGACCTGCCCGACGAAGCTCTTCGCGCGCCTGGCCGACGGACCCTTGTCGCGGATGCGCCCGGGCTTGATGCGGATGTCATTGTCGCGTCCGCTCATGCCGAAACCTCACGAAAGGATGGCGTGGGACGGAAAAAGATGAATGAAATCAGGTTTATAAGTGCGCCTGTGGCACTGCGGTCAAGTGCACAGCACGCAAAAACGTCAACAACAACAATGCCGTAGCGCCCATGTGCGCCGGCCCTTTTATCTTGCCCTCCCGTCGTTGATATCGGCTGCAATTCTCCGCCTGCCGAATTCCATACGAGACAGCACGACAGAACGGGGCGGAGCCAGATCAGTGCGCTCATCGCTCTGGCTCCCCGGTTCTGGAGACGAAAAGCGGGTTCGATTGGCTGTTCTGTGAACCTGACTGCGCCGGTTCTTCTGCGGTCTGAACATCGATTGATGTGCGGCCTGGTTCGGTTCTGCGTTGCGTTTCACGCGAAGCTGTGACGGGCGCAAAGAGCGGGGCAGCTTGCCATCGGTCGGCAGAAACGGTGCGCACCGGCTGCAACGGCGCTGCATCCGAAAAGCTAAGCTCCTGCGAAAGGACGGCAACGTAACGACGGGTCTCACGCGGCAATTTCCGCCCCGTGTGAAGGTGCTCGGCATACCGTCCGGGGCCAGCATTGTAGGCCGCGAGAAACCCCGGCGCACCAAATTGGTCGTACATCTGGCGCAGATAGGCCGTGCCCGCGAGGATGTTATCGCGGCGGTCGAACGGGTCCGATCCGAAGCCATGTTCGGCACGCAGTTCCGCCCAGGTGCCGGGCATGATCTGCATGAGGCCCATCGCACCGGCGCTGCTGACGGCGCGCGCATTGCCCGCGCTTTCGGCTTGCATGACGGCGCGTATCCAGCGCTCGGGGATGCGGAAGCGTTGCGCCGCTTCGGCAACGTAAGCGTCGACATCGGACGTCGGCGCGGCGATTTCTGCGGAGTGCGAGACCGTATCTTGTGCGTCAGCGGCGGGCGGATTGGCGCAACCGGAAAGTGTGATCAGGATCGCGGAAGAGGCGACAAGACGACGGCCGGAAGGGAGAAGAAAGGCCATCGCGTCAGCCCTCACGCGTCCAGATCGGCACAGTGCGGCCGATGATCGTGTCGCGCGGCAACGGTCCGAAATAGCGCCCGTCTAGGCTCGCCTCGGTGTCGGGATTGAGGAAGAAGACCTGATCGTTGGTGAGCCGTTGGCAGCCCTGCCAGACCGGCAGCGGGCGGGCGAAACGGTCGCGCTCTCTTGCAGTCGCGACGGTCTCTCCGTCGATGCTGATGGTTACGCCAGTACGGCAGACACGCTGTCCGGGAATTGCCGCGACGTGCTTGATGAGCGGGACATCGGCGCCGAGATAGCCGTGTTCCAAAAGCCAGTCGCCGAGCGGCGATGGCGGTTCGAGCACGACGAGATCGCCGACATTCGGCGTGTCGAGTGGCTGCACGGCGTAGAAGCCGATGGGGACGCTCGCCGACGCGTTCCAGACGAGGATCGGGTTGGCGTGGATGATCGCAGAGAATGCGATGAGGGCGATACCGGCGCTGCCGATGAGGAGCGAAGGGCGCGCACGTTTCATGCCGCCAGTGCCCGTCTTTTGAGCCAGGCGTCATGCCGGAAGTGCGTGTACGGACGAGGTTCGAGATTGCAGCCGAGGCGGTTATGAACATGCCGCCAATGGTCCGGGCAGACGTCTTCCGGCGCGATCTTCTCCGCCTCGATCTGGTCGATGCAGAGTAGGACCGCTTCGACCTTGGGCCAGCCGGAAAGCCGCAACAGAGACACCCCGCCGGGCGTCACGAACGGGACCGTCGAAAATCGCTCGCCGGGGCTGACGGCTTGCAGGATATCGATCCGGCTCTCGACCGTGCCGTAGTCGTTCGCAGCCCAGCGGACGAAGGCGAAGATGCCGCCGGGATCGACACCGACCACGCGGACCGACCGGCTTCTGATCGTCCCCTGAACGACTCGGCCGAAGCGTAGCCAGCGCTCGATGCGGCCTTCGATCCACGTCAGTTCGATGAAAGTGCGCGCGCTCATGAACGCTTCTCGCCGCTATAGGCGGGCGAGATCGCCGCATGGCGTTTGGCCGGAAGGACAGTGTCGCCCGTGTCGTCGGAGGTCGAGCGTTTCTCGCCGCGGCTGACCCAGGATTGCAAATCCTCGACCGCGTAAACGACACGGCCGCCGATCTTGGAATACTTCGGACCGGTGCCGTAGGTGCGGTGTTTCTCCAGCGTCCGGCCGGACAGGCTGAGAAAGCGGGCGGCTTCAGGGGTTCTGAGATAGCGCGGCGGCAGGCCGGCATTGGGATCGGGCATGGGGGGCTCCTCTGGTCATCGCGGGTCCGTCGCGGGATGCGAGAGACGGCTCGCGGCCAGAGAAGCGGAAAAGAGCGCCCGGGAGGGATGACGAAGATTTTGGCGAAAAATCGTTACCCCTGAAAAAATGCAGATAAGCGTAAGTTCAGTCGGTATTTTTCAGAATGGAATGTCGTCTTAGGATTGCGAACGGCTGCTCTCGATCCGTTCGATAAAGGCCAGAGAAGAGAGTACGCAGTCGATCAGAAACTGTGCCTCGGAGACCGAAAGCAGGTCATTGTCGTGCGCGAAGGATCGCTTGTTGCGCGCGTCGTTGAGACTTTCGAACAGCTTATGTTGTACACGGAGCGTCGGCAGCGCGAACTCTGTGACCTCTCCTGCATCGCGGAGAAGCTTTCCATATGCGCCGAAAATCGCGTGAAGCGGCGTCTTTGGGTCTACCGGCTGGCCACGTTCAGAGAGCAGATGACGGAAGCGTTTCACGCAATAGGTATGCACACGATCAAGCGCGACGTCGGGCTTCTCGGCAACCAGATCGTTTGCAATAGCGGCGCGTAGCTTCGGCAGCGTCGTGTCGCGCGAGAAGTCGGTCAGCGCATCTTCGAGCTTCATCGTCGACGCGGCTTCGAGCTCGTCTGCGAAGCGTTTAAGCCAGTCTGCGAGGCGCGCTTCTTCGTCTGCATCGTCCTCACGGTAGTCGGCCTCGCTGCATCGATAGTCCCAAAGCGCCCGCATGACGCTGGCCACAAAGCGCGGTTCCGCGACCTCGACAAATCCGCGCAGCGTCTTTCCTTTGCTCTGGCCTTCGATCTGGAATCGCTCTTGGAAGATATTCAGATCGAACGTCTCCTCGAACCATTCGGCCATCGTCCGGTCCGAAAAATCGAGCACATATCCGCCACCGCTGTGAAAAATCTGATCGAAAACAGTTCGAGATTTCGTAGGCAAGCGGCGCGTGCGACCGAGAATGCGCGGAGGGCTGACTGAAGGTTTAGACTCGATCGACATGATTGTAGAATATCAGTCGGAGAACCTGCCGCAATCATTTGGCATCACTTCGTTTTTCCGCGCAGAAGCTGTTTGAAACCCGTTTCCGTCAGATGTCTGCCGTAGTTTGCAAGACGCGCGATCTGCGCTTTCAGCGCGCTCGTCTTCCAAGGTTCGTCGGCGACCCTCCGAGCGCCGAAATAGCTGGTCGCGATGTCTCGCAGCTTCGCGCCGGATTGACGCGCATCGTCCGTGCGCAGCGCATGACCGATGCGTTTTCGCCGTTGCAGGCTGAACAGAGCGCGCGGTGTCTGACCACGCCAGACGCGCCTAAGGCGCTCCGCGGTGGCGATGCTAATCGACCAGTCGGGCGACCACGGGACGATGAAAGCGCGCGGCCGTTCTGTGGTCAATTTATCGTCGGAAACGACGATCAATCCGGAACGAATGCGGGTCCAATAGCGGCCACGGGTGCCGCGCCTTGCTTCCACGATCACATGATTAAAAGCCGTTGGCTCTGCGTCGCGGAGTGTCCCGGCCGTCATCAAAGAGGTCACGGCTGGTGCAATAGAAGGTCGCCAGTAGAGTTTCGCGTCCGTCGCCTTGAGCTCAGGATCGACCGGGAAATCGTAACCCCCAAGCGGCCGCCTCGTTCTCGGTCATGTTCGGAAACGCGGCACGGTAGTCGGTATTGCGCCTGAGGCATTCCCACGCCAGGCCGGACGCATCGAGTGTTTCGATGTAATCGTAATCGCTTTCTTCTCGCCAGTTCGAAGGCATATCCGCTCTCCTACTGTTAAGCTCTCAGCGTCATGCGCCTAAGACTCACTAATGTGCTCGCGCTAAACGGGAATTTGTAGACAGACGAAGGGCATATAGCGATGCGAATAGAGCATCGCCGCAATGCAGGCGACTCGCGGTCTCAGGCCTTCCGGAGGAGTTCGCGATAGCCTTGCTGGGCGATCCAATGCGCTCGCCTAAGGTGGCTTTCATGCACCTGCTGGGCACGCTTTGGCTCTTGAGAAGCATCAATTCCAAAGAGGTGAAGGACAATTTCGGAAAGCGTGGCCCCATCGGCTTCTGCATCGAGAAGACGTGCATATAGCTTCAATTGAGCTTGATCATACTCGGTCAGGCTGTCGCTTTCAGGCGGCGATTCAGCAAGTTCGGAACTTTGTTGGTTACCCATATATTCCCCCAGCGGACGACGTTGCGCCCACATGACTATTGCCCCAGTTTATGGGGTCCGCGCAACTGTCACTCGGTTTATGACACCGTTTTGAAGCATCAATCCTGATCGATAGATCAAGATTCCGCGTATTATAGTACGTCGCACTAAAATACGCGATACGTCTTTTGTCGTCGGATGGATATTCGGCAGACTTTTGGAAACAATCTCAAGCACTACAGAACCTTAGCTGATATGAGTCAGGCCGCGTTGGCTGTGAAGATGGGCGTGGATCGCGCTCATGTGAGCTCGATGGAGCGCGGGCAGCAGAACGTCACGATCATCACGCTTTGGCACGCCGCGCTCGCGCTGGATGTGCGGCCGCATCTCTTGTTGAAGGAAGACGCGCCAGACGGGACCTAATCTATGGACGGCGGCCTACACATATGTCGGCTGTGCGGACTTTGCTGCCGTTCGTGCAATGTGCGCTTTGGCGAAATCCCAAACGATCTTTAACTCACCGGAAAGAGCTTGCTGAACTTCTCTGCTCCAATCCGTGAGAAAGTCACGACCCGTGTTTTCTGATCTCGTTTTGCCCAGGACAGCTCCTCAAAGCGGCTCAGAAACGCGCGCCCCAAGCTACCCGCCAGATGTGATCTGCGCTCACTCCAGTCGAGGCATTCCCGGCAAACCGGCGCGCGCGCCTTGCGCAAGCCGTCTACGTCGATCTCAAGTTCTGAGGCGAATGCGGCACCCGCCTCGGTCAGCTCCAGCTCCTCGGCATCCAATACTAAATGGCCCTGCGCCACCAGGCTGTCGAACATCTGCGTGCCCATGTCCCCCGCTAGATGGTTGTAGCAGACACGCGCTTGGCGCAGCTCTGCATCTCGCGGGCCTGTCCGCTTCCGTAAGTATCCCGACCCAGCCGCAAGCCCCATCAGACCTTCAAGGACGTGGGCCACCTCGTCACTGGCAAGCGCGAAATACTTGTGCCGTCCCTGTTTGCGGGGACGAAGCAAACCACCTTCATCGAGTTTCGACAGGTGGGAGCTCGCCGTCTGGATCGTTACCCCGGCTTCCTCAGCCAACTCGCTGACTGTCAGAGCTTTTCCGCTCATAAGCGCAGTCAGCATGTTGGCGCGGGCGGGATCGCCGATCAAAGCGGCGATATGGGCAATGTCTGGGCCTTCTCTCATAGTTCGACCTTAATCGAAGCATCCGCGAGAAGCAAACGTCTAGGATCGGGAAAATTACTCGAAGGATTTCGTCATGCTGACCTGTATCATCCGCTACCACATCGACCCGACAAAGAAGGCCCAGTTCGAGGAATATTCCCGTAATTGGGGGCAGGCAATCCCGCGCTGCGGCGCTGATCTGATTGGCTACTATGCCCCGCACGAGGGTTCATCGACGCTTGCCTATGGCATCTACAACGTGGCGAGCCTGGCCGACTACGAAGCCTATCGCACCCGTCTCGCCGCTGACCCACTCGGCCGCGAGAACTACGAGTTTGCCCAAAAGGAGAAGTTTCTGCTCCGGGAAGACCGAACCTGGCTCAAGCTCGCCTCTGCACCGCACGGAGACAGCGCATGATCGCTGTGATCTTCGAAGTTGAACCCGCAGAGGGCCGCAAGGACGATTATCTCGACATCGCTGCCGAGATGCGCCCGATGCTCGATGGGATCGACGGCTTCATTTCCGTGGAGCGGTTCCAGAGCCTCACCGATCCACGCAAAATCCTGTCCCTGTCGTTCTTCGAGGATGAAGACGCGATAGCACGTTGGCGCAACCTCAACGCCCATCGTGGCGCGCAGGCGAAAGGACGGAGTGGTGTGTTCGATGACTACCGGCTCCGGATCGCCAGCGTGATCCGGGACTACGGCATGTTCGACCGCGCACAGG
This sequence comes from Rhodovulum sp. P5, assembly GCF_002079305.1. Taxonomy (NCBI): domain Bacteria; kingdom Pseudomonadati; phylum Pseudomonadota; class Alphaproteobacteria; order Rhodobacterales; family Paracoccaceae; genus Rhodovulum; species Rhodovulum sp. P5. The sequence continues at coordinate 2,737,708 of NZ_CP015039.1, read as the reverse complement.
CTCCGGCTGACAGCCAGAAGGCGCATCCGGCATGAAGTCGGCCAACTTACGGACCGAGCTGCCTTTGCTGGCCCTTCTGGCGTTGCTCTGGGGGTCGTCCTACCTCTTCATCAAGGTCGCCGTCGCCGAGATTCCCCCGGTCACGCTGATCGCGCTCCGCGTTCTCGGCGCGACCATTTTTTTGCTGCTCGTGATGGGCGCACGATCAGAAAGGCTGCCGCGCGACGCGCGCGCTTGGCGGATGCTTCTGGTGCAATCCTTGCTCAACAGCATCGGCGCCTGGACTGTTCTTGCCTGGGGGCAGCAATACGTCGAGTCAGGCCTCGCCAGCGTTCTGAACTCGACCTCCCCGATCTTCGTCTTTCTCATCACCGCGCTCGTGACGCGGCACGAAGCGCTCAACGGGCGCAAGCTGGCCGGTGCGGTTCTTGGTTTCATGGGTGTTGCGCTGATCGTCGGCGTGGATGTCCTGCGCGGTCTTGGTGATCAGGTCGCCGGGCAAATCGCCTGTCTGGTTGGCGCTGCGCTTTATGCAGGTGCGGCGATCTACGGCAAACGGTTCGGCCATATCACCGCCGTTGCCACGGCCACAGGCACGATGATCTGGGCGTCGGTCGTTCTCGCGCCTTTTGCGCTCTTTCTGGATCGTCCGTGGACGCTGGCTCCAAGCCTGACGGCTATGGCCGCAACGGCGATCTTGTCGATCCTTTGCACCGGGGTTGCGCTCCTGATCTACTTCCGGCTGGTGCGCACACTCGGGTCCATGGGTGTTGCGAGCCAAAGCTATCTGCGGGCAGGCATCGGCGTCATCCTCGGCATCGTGTTCCTGGGCGAGACATTCACTCTGCCGGTCGCGGCAGGCCTCTGTGCGGCGATAGCGGGGGTCGCGCTGATTAACTGGCCAGCAAAAGGAAAAACCGGGCATTCGCTGCGGTCCGACGAGTGATCAGGTCGGGCTCGAAGCCGACCTCCGCTGCATCAATTTCTGCAATGCGGAAAAGAGTCAGGCCCCGCCCGGTCTGCCGGGCGGGGCTGCGATCGCGGTGCTCAGTCGCCGTTCTTGCGACGTGCCCGGGACCAGATGAGGCTGAAGGTCTCTTCGCCGCCTTCGACGACGGTGTCATCGAAGAGGTTGGCGTAGATCGGCTGGGTGAAGCTCGGATCGTCCAGCTTGAGGCTCAGATAGTCGCGCTGCTCGTTGGAGGTCTTGGACCAGGCGGCGCCGATTTCGGCCCGACCGACGAAGACCCGGTGGGAGGGGGCGTTCTCGCCGGAGGTGCTGTCCTCGGGCACGATGCGGACGTTCTGCGCCTGCACGTTGAGGGTGACGATTTCTCCGACGTATTCGTTGCCGGTCTTATTGAAGGTTCCGATGGTGGCCATGTCATTTCTCCTTTGGCTTTCGATCCCGCGCCCGTCGCGGTCTCGATGGCGATCGTCAGGACCGGGACGATCCGCCGACGCAGCCCTTGGCCCGCAGCGCCAGCGTAAGACGCCGGGGGCGGTCTTTCTTGGACCCGTCAAGGGTCGTCCCGCGAGGAATGGGCAAAGCCCAGGGGAAGAAAGTCCGAACCCGGCGTTGCGGCTGAGGCGGTCGAGGCGTCAGCCGATCCCGGTCAGGTCAGCCCAATGAGAGGCCGTGACGGACGCGGGTGACGAGGGCATGGAACGAGAAATGACCGCCACCCTCGGACCGGGCAATCCATCGGCAATGTCGATCGGAGAAAGACAGGCTCTGGCGTGCAGAACGGCGCAGAGCATGTTCATCGCCAAGCTCTCCCGGCGATGCGAGAATGTTCCCTCCCACTGAGGCTTGGCGGTGCTCGATATGCGCTGTGCTCGGTCGGGCCGCTCGAACGAGATCAGACGCGCTCAGCCGAACACCCATATCCGAGCTTCAACGTGCCTCGCTCTATACCGTGATGCTGCGTGGTCTTCGGCGGCGTGCTTTCAGCGATCGTTCGCGAACGAACTCGCCTGCATGGCGTCTGTGTGCTGCCCATCATCCTCGCCGATGGGAGCGGCGAGGCTTGCGATCCGCACCCAGGCGGTGCCTGCGGTGACGATCCCGCCGATAATCGCGAAGGCCAGTGTCCAGCCTTCGGAAGCGTCACCGATCTGCGACAAGCCTTTGATCGCGGAGAAACCGGCGACGCCCGCTGGGGTAGCGAAGAGCGCGCCGATGGCGAGGCGGATCGGGACGGACTGGACCTTGGCGAAAACGATCTGACCGATGAGATAGGTGAAGACGGCGGCGAACATGCCGGCGACCAATGCTGCGATCACGCCCGCTTCGGTGTCGTAGACATACATGCCGACGCTCACCCCGACGAATGCGGGTAGCGCGTAGACGGCCAATGCGAACAGGACCCAGACGAGGAAGCCGAGGCCGATGACACTCAGGAAGGCTGATACGAACATGGGCGGTCTCCTCTCAAGGGCTGCGCCTCCACCACCGCCACGGCGCTGGCCAAGTATAGCATATCGGCGATGTTCACGGAATATACCCGTGCAGCACATCGCGATGCGATAGGCGCATCACGGGTCATGACGACTCGCCTTTCGAGATGCGGAAATCGTAGAGCGGGATGCCGAGCACCTTGGCCTTGTCGGCGAGATTGTCGGTGATGCCGGAGCCCGGAAAGACGAGCAGCCCGATCGGCAGCGTCTCCAGGAGTAGATCGTTGCGCTTGAACGGCGCGGCCTTGCCGTGGCGCGTCCAGTCGGGCTTGAAGACGATCTGTTGGCATTTGCGATTGTCGGCCCAGCAGGCCGCGATGCGTTCTGCACCCTTGGGCGACCCGCCATGCAGGAGCACCATGTCGTCATGCTTGGCGCGAACCTTGTCGAGGGCGGCCCAGATGGCTCCGGTGTCATTAACATCCTGTCCGCCGGTGAAGGCGATCTTGGTGCCGGTTGGGATGAGTGGTTCGAGTTCGGTCTTGCGCTTCGCATCGAGATAGTCACGACTGTCGATCATCGCGGCGGTCATGTGCCTGCGGTTGACGTGGCTGCCGGAACGAGGATGCCAGGTCTGGCCGAGATGCGCTTCGAAATGCTCGGCGGCGAGATCGCGCATGCTTTCATAGGCGTTGCGCTGTTCGGTGAGCGTCAGCCCTTCGGCGATCAGGCGTTCCAGTTCGACCGAGCGGACTTCTGACCCGTCCTGGCTGCGCTGCGCGCGCCGCTGCGCCTGTTCGTTGTCGTCGAGCTTGCGGTCGATGCGGGTCGCCATGCGGTGAAAGACATTGGTGGTCGACCAGAGCAGGTCTTCGAGGTCGGGTTCGAGCCGCGTGTCGCCGAGGGCGACGACCAAGGCGTCGAAGATGTCCGCGATCGCGCCTTCGACGGTGCTGGCGTCTGGCAGTGCCCGTGGATCGGGCTCGTCGGCGAAGGGTCGATGTCCGAAGAGCTGCAATTCGTCGAGGACGAGCGCTGTGGCGGATAGCGTGTCGGGTTCGTGCTGGGTCATGGGCGTTGTGTCTCCTTGTCGCTGATCGCGCCTCGCGCGGCCTTCATGGGCGACGGAAAGCGGCACGCGACCGGGCCTGCACCGACGCAATTCCACACGAAGTGGTACTTCGCGGGGACCCCGTAGCTGCGTCGGCCGGAGCGTCAGCGGAGGATGGCGGAGGCGATGCCGTTTTGGATCGCGATGCAAAGCCGGGCTTGCCCGGCGGCGGAAAACGGTGTCGCCGCAGCCATTGCCGGACCGGGCGCGTTCCGCTCCGGCTCGCCCCTCTCGGGAAGGCCGTCGGGCGCGGCTCTACGGCGTGAGGTTCATTTCACCTGTCCAGCTGACGAGACCGGTTCTCTGCTTCAGCCGGCCTCGACCGCGAGCAAGGTCGGAACATCGACCGGCAAGAGCTGGGGACGCAATTGGTTGCGCATCTCGTCGATGCCGCAGTTCCGGAGATCGCCGTTGAAGTCGTCCAGCATCGCCCGCAACGGCAGAAGGTGAAGTTCCCGGTCCGTGAAGCGATCAGTCAATGCGTCAAAGGCCGCTTGGCCAGCCTCGTCACTGTCGATGGCGACATAGAGCCGACGGAGATCTGCGGGCGGATCGAACGCCGCAAGATGGTTGCCAGACAGCGCCGCAGCAATCGGCAGACCGGCAAGTGCAAGCCTCAGCGAGAGCATCGTTTCCAAGCCTTCACCAACAGCGAGAATGTCGGTCGGTGATCCGACGCTGACAGCATGGCCAAGCAGATTGCCCATCGCCTTGCGGTTGGGATTGAGCGTAGCCTTGTCCGCCGTCTGTGGATCGAGCCAGGTCCGATGCACGCCAGTCAGTGTTCCGGCAATGTCGGTTACCTTTGCCAGCAATGCCGGCCAGGCTTCGGGTGGGTCGTCGGCGTCTGCGTCTTCTCGCCAATAGTAGCAGTTCGGATGGAACCGAAGGGCGCTCACGCTTTGAAGGTCTTTCAGATCGCGTGAACAGAGATAGCGCTCCGCCAACGTCCCCGCGATAGGTTGGCCCATGGCCCAAAGGCGTCGTGCCGCCTTAGGTGATCCACGCGCTACCGGCGTCTGCAGCTGTCTTGCGGGCGGTTCGGGACGTGGCAGGCTGAGAAAGCGACGCGCCTCGTCGAGCGTGTCACGCAGCGTCGAGAGATTGAGATTGGCCGCGATGAGGTCGAGCAGATCGCCATGCTCGCCCGTGGCGGCGTCGGTCCATTTGCCCGCCGCACCCTTGCCGCGGGTCGGCCCGGTGAGTCGGACATAGAGGCTGCGGCCGGGAGTGTTGTCGACATCGCCGACGACCCAGTAATGTCCGTGCTTTCGTCCATTGGAGAGGTACTGGCGGCACACGGCCTCGGTCTCGCGACTGAGCTTCTGGGATAGGTTTGCGGCGGGGCTGTCCATGTCGGTCTCCTGAAAAATGCGCAGAAAAAAGGGCCTGCCGCGTCCGACAGGCCCCAGCGTGAGGGAGTTGGGGGAACGTCTCCCTCGGTTGGTGGTCGCCAACTGCTCGAATGTGGGCGAAGGCGGCGGCGACAGACCCATCTTCGCCGATGAGGCGATGTTGGGCGATGGACCGTCAGCCGCCGCGAGCCTGCCTTTGCACTACGCCCGTGCGAGGTTCGGCCTCAGCCGCGAACGGATCGACGATCTTGTGGATGGGCTGCGCGCGCTGCATCCACGGTTCGGGCCGGATGCAGCGCACCCAGTCGGCGAAGCTCGGGATGAAGCCGAGGTCCTCGATCACGTGCTGCTCGCCGATCTGCCGGACGGGCACCTCGCGGCCGGTCGAGACTGTGATGACGGTTCCGAAGATGCGTTCGAGCATGAAGATGCCCTCGGCGTGGTGCCGCAGCGCCCGGTGCCGAAAATCGGCAGTGATGCACTTGGACTCGTCGAACCAGTTATGCAGGGCGATGTAATCCTCTGCCGTGCCGCCGAACTTGCGCGCTGAGGAAAGCGCGTGGTGATAGCAATGTCCCATCTCCGCCTCCCTCAGAATGTGTGCTCGAAGAATTCGGTGTCTTCGAAGCGCATGTTGAATTCGAGGGTGATGGTCGCGGCGGCGACGTTGAAGACGAACTCGCCATAGGCCCCGGCATTGTTCTCCCAGCCGCCATGGGTCTGCCCGAGCAGCTCGTAGACCATGTGCTCTATGGCTTCGCCAAGGGGCATGGTCTTCTCGGTCGGTTCGGTCTCGCGCCAGCCGAGCGTGAGCAGCGCGACTGAGCCGTCGGGAAGCGCGATCTCACTGCCATCGGCTTCGGCATGGACGCTTTCGATGCTGCCGCTGTCGCCATAGCCGTCGAACTCGACGGTCACATTGGCGATGCTGGCCTCTGCGAGAAGCGCGAAGATCGCCGCCTTGTTCTTGGGGCGGATGATTTCGAGCAATGCGTTGCGCGCGCGCTGCTCCGCCTCCCATTTGGCGAAGTCGAAAGTCGGGGTGGGTGCGGCAGGTGCCGTCTGTTCGGTTGTATCTGTCATCGGACATCTCCTTGAAACGAAGAAGGCCCGGCGCGAGGGCCGGGCCTTTGAGGGGGTTTGATGGGTTTGCGGACTTATTCCGCGGCCTGAAGCGCAGCCTCGTCGTCCTCGACCGCCGCTTCGTCGGGTGCGACATCGCCGTCATCGACGATCTCGAACTCCGGCTCGTCGGGCTCTTCCGCGAGCGGGGCCGTGCGCAGCGGTTGCGGGAGCCAGCCCGTGCCCGCCAGCAGTTCCTCCGCGGCTTCGACCATGTCGGGCTTCTTGAACCCGGCGATGCGGTCGGCGTCCTTGTCGCCCTTCGCCTCGCGCACCGCGGCGAGGATCTGCGCCTTGGTCACGCGGCCGAGATAGCTGTCCGCCGTCGGCGTCCAGCCCGCCTTCACCATGTCCAGGCCCAGCGTCGATGCGAGGATATCTGCATGCGCGATCTGGCGCGGCTTGCGATGATGCGGTTCCTGCACCGCGTTGACGGTCATCGCCACGCAATGGGCGAAGAGCGCGTCGTGGCTGTCGCTGTCCCATTCGGTCAGCGCGTCCCACAGCTTTTCCGGCTGTTTCGGCAGGTTGCCTGCCCAGGTCTCGATGCCGAGATCGATCGACTGGACATAGCGGGCGTCGCCGAGGTTCGGCGCCTGCGATCCGAATTGGGTGGAGCGCGGGCTGATCTCGATGCAGCTGTCTTGACCGTAATGGTAGAAGAGTTGCAGCACCATCGCGTGCAGGCAGGCGAGCATCGCCAGTTGCGGATCATTGGCCAACGCGTTGCGCAGCGCCATCGTGCGGTGGACGGTCAGATCGCAGACAAGACGATCCGACAGCGGCTTGGTGCCGTCATCGTCCTCTTCCTCATCCAGATCGGTGGCCTGGCCAATGCCATCTACGGCTTCATCATCCGTGTTCGGATGGACTTCATCGCCTTCGGAACCGTCATCGCACTCAATAGCGGGTTCGTCCTGGGGCCGGACATAGCCGCGCTCGACGCGCAGACGACCAGAGCCGTCGATACTGACGAAGGCGCCCGCGATGGCGTAGTCCTCCGGCTCGAACCGGATCGGACGATTCTGGAGAGCTTCCATGGCCGTCTCGATCTCGCCGAGCCGTTCGTCGACCTCTTCGGGAAGCTCGTCTGCTTCGGCATACTCCTCTTCGAGTTTGTCATATTCGGCCTTGAGTGCGGCGTAGGTCGCGTCTTCCTCATCGCTCATCCGCTCGGCTTCGCCGCGAATGCGCCGCAGGTCGTAGGTGTGGCCGTAGGGAAAATCGGTCGCGACCTCGATCCAGTGCCAGCCTTCGGCGCGAATGGATTCGGCTTCTTCGTTCAGTTTCTCGGTGACCATGGTCTCAAGCAGGGCGGCATCCTGTAGCCAGCCGCCATCGTCGGTTTGGAAAAGGTCGCGCAGCACCTCGCCACCCGCTTCGACGTAATTGTCGACCCCGACGAATTGCGCCCGCCGGTCGGAGGCGCGCACGGCCCCTTCGGTCAGCATGCGGCGGATCTCATAGGGCTGCTTCGAATAGTGTTGCTTGAGCGCGTCCCAGACCTGTTCCTGGCGCTCGTGGTCGGGATTGACCGTGAAGGCCATGAGCTGATCGAGGGTCATCTGCTCTTCGGCATAGGCGTCGAGCAGTGTCGCCGAGACGGCGGCCAGCTTGAGGCGCTGCTTGACGACGCCCACGGAGACGAAGAAGGCCGCGGCGATCTCCTCCTCGGACTTGCCCTTCTCGCGCATCGCCTGGAAGGCGCGAAACTGGTCGAGCGGATGGAGCGGTGCGCGCTGGATGTTCTCGGCCAGACTGTCCTCTTCGGCGAGGCCATCGGTGCGCACGATGCAGGGCACGGCCGCGGTCTTGTTGAGGCGGCGGTGCTTCACGAGCAGTTCGAGCGCGCGGTAGCGGCGCCCGCCCGCCGGAATCTCGAACATGCCGGTTTCCGCGCCATCATCATCGAGAACAGGGCGGACCGTGATCGACGACAGGAGCGTGCGCCGGGCGATGTCCTCGGCGAGCTCCTCGATCGACACGCCGGCCTTGACCTTCCGGACGTTGGACTGGCTGAGCAGCAGCTTGTTGAAGGGGATGTCGCGCGAGGCGCTGAGGGTGATTTTCTTGGACTTCGTCATGGGTTTTCTCCGCGACGGGCGATCCAGAGACACTCTCTCGACCTCCAAACCCGTCACGAAAACCACGGCCCACCTCTTCCTCTCCGGAAGCGATGGACCGTGGATGGACGGCTGGGGCTTAAGCAGAACCGCATGCCTAGGCGGCGGCCTCTAGCAGCTTCTTGGCGCGGGTTTCCATGGCGAGCCGCGCGTCCTGCTGCGGCTTCGTTCGCGCGACGGCGGTGATGCCCTGAACGAAGTCGAAGACGCTCTCCGGCGGGCGGCCTTCCTCGGCAAGGACGGTCTCGACGATCTTGCCGGTCTCCGCCTTCGAGAAGCCGCGCTTGCGCAGGAAGTCGGTGCGGTCCTCATCGCTGCGCGCGACGATCCTTTCGCGTGCGGATCGAATGCCCTGGATGAAGGGCTGCGGCGAGGAGTCGGCAAAGTTGGCGAGCGCCGGGGCCGCTTCGTGCGCGAACCGGTTGGCCGCGTATTTCGAGTGCCGGATCGTGATCTCCTGGAAGTCTTCGACGCCCCAGAGATTGCGGTTCTGGCAGACGGCGCGTAGATAGAAGCTCGCAATGCCGAGCGTTTTTGCGCCGACCTCGGAGTTCCAGCAATAGAAGCCCCGGAAGAAGAGATCGGGCGAGCCGTCGGGCAGCGTGCCCGCCTCGATCGGATTCCTGTCGTCGACCAGGAACAGGAAAACATCGCGGTCCGAGGCGTAAAGCGTGGTCGTGTCTTTGGTGACATCGACCATCGGGTTGTAGATGCCCGTCGACCAGTCGAGCACGCCTGGCACTTTCCAGCGTGTGTCGCCGACGCCGTCACCTGCAATGCGCTGCACGGCGGAGACGAGTTCGTGGTCATAGATGCGGCCATAGTCCGGGCCGGTGACGGCGCGCAATTCCGTTCGCCCGTTCGCTACCTCCATCGTCTTCACCTGCTCGGCGCGGTGGTTGGTGAGACCGTATTGCAGGTTGATGCCGGCGAGTGGCGCCGGGAGCTGGCGCAGATAGGCGGCAGGTGCACCGACAAGGCTCGCGAGTTGTCCGAAGCTCCAATGAGTCGGCGCGACGGGTGCGTCGGCGTCCGGCAGGACGAGCGCGAGCTTCTCGGGATCGTCGCGGTGCGCTTCGACGCGGATCGCAGCGCTATCGACTGTGCGCGTCCGGCTCCGCTCGGTGCGGCGTCTGACCGAAGCGTAGAGGTCCGAGAGGGAGAGATACTTCTCGTCGTCGGGCCGGGAAAACCATTCGGACGAGACTCGCCCGTCATGCCTGCCGCGGGACATATCCACCTTGTAGCCGCCGCTCTCGGGGCGGCCGTTCATGATCTCTATTGCTGTCATGGCTATTCTCCACGACGGGCGGTCCGAGAGCCTCTCTCTCGACCTCCAAACCCGTCACGGCGACAGCCGCAGGCCTCTCACTCTGATCCCTTCGCAGGACCTGGTGGTGTCGATCGAAATCGGCGCTACACACCCCGGGTCAGGGATGAACGCCCGTCAGGGGGAAGACCCGCCGGGGCTTCCGCTTCGCCGACAGCCCGACCCGCAGGGAGACGCCCCTTTGTTTCCTCAGATGATACGAAACCTCCAACAACGGCACCCAGAGTGGGAGGAAAGGTATCATTCGTGGTTTCGCAGAATCATAATGCGATCTCCGCGTCTGGCGCGCACTTAAGACTATGAATTTCAGCTTTAGATTGTTGGCACTTGCCCCGCTGGTTCCGGGGCGTCACCGCCGTCGGCAGCAGCAGACCTCTAGTTTTGTCAGACCTTACACAACACTCGGCATGGTCTGTCCGGGGCGTGTAGACAGATTTCGGACAAGAGTGCCTCTGGCCGCTCACCGGGCAATAATCTTGCCAAGGGGCCAAAATTCCACTATCAGTCATATTTGATGGTTAAATTATGTTTGGGCGTCAGATATGGCGGTTAAAGTGAACTCAGTAAGCGCACGTCGAGCCTTGGAGGCTCTGGGCGCAAATATAAAGACGGCGCGTTTGAAACGGCGCATCTCCGTGAAAGGCTTCGCGGAGCGAATTGGTGTGTCCGAAAGCACTGTGGCCCGGCTCGAGAAAGGCGATGATGGTGTGAGCATCGGTACGCTCGCCATGGCGTGCCTCGTCCTGGGCGAGATCGACCGCATCTCGGACTTCCTGGATGCAGGCACAGATGACACCGGATTGCTGCTCGACCGGGAAAGCCTCCCCAAGCGGATCGATCGCAAGCGCACACCGAAGTCTTCGAGCAAAAGCCAGGACAACGCTACTCCGATAGACGATGGCGATGACGAAGAAGGGGTCGGTTTCTGATGCCCGAGGCCATCGTCGCGCTTGGCGAAGGAAAACGGATCGTGGGACGCCTGCGCTTCGAAAGCGATGGGCGGCGCCAGCATTCGCAGTTCGAATACGATGACGCCTGGCTCGCCGTCGAGGATCGCTTTGCGCTGTCACCGGGATTGCCGCTGCGCGAGGGAAGCCATTTTTCATCCGGGAAGGACGACAAGCGCTCGGCCTTGCCGGGATGCTTTGCCGATGCAGCGCCCGATTCCTGGGGACGTGCGCTGATGACCAAGGCGCTTGGCGGCGGCCTCAGCGAGTTCGACTATCTCGTCCTGTCAGACGATCGCACCCGGCAAGGCGCATTGCGGTTCCTGGGCGAAGACATGGAGCCGCTCTCCGATCTCACACCGCCCATTCCCCGACTGGTCGAGCTGGAACGCTTGCGCACGCTCGCGCAGCGTTTCGAACGGGATCCGGGTGGGGCCGAAGAGGAGGCGCGCGATCTTGCCGGTGTCGCTGGTTCTCTGGGTGGTGCGCGCCCGAAGGCCAACGTCGAAGGCGACGGACATCTCTGGATCGCCAAGTTCACCTCCGCACAGGACACCAAACCGGTCGAGCGCGCCGAAGTGGCGACGCTGAAACTGGCGCGCATGTGCGGGCTGCGCGTGGCCGATGCCCGGCTTGAGCTGCGTGACAGCGACAGTCCCATTGCGCTGATCCGCCGGTTCGACCGCCGCGGCGACGCGCGTATTCCCTATATCTCAGCGCGCACCGCACTGGACTGGCAAAGCGAGGAAGGCGGTTACTACACAGACATCGCCGAGGTGATCCGCCAGATTTCGAGCAAGCCGGTCGAGGATCTGCATGAACTCTGGCGACGGATCGTCTTCACCATCCTGGTGTCAAACAAGGACGATCATCTGAAGAACCACGGGTTCATCTATGCCGGGAATGACCGGTGGCGCCTGTCACCGGCGTTCGACATCAACCCGTCCCCCTCCCGGCACCGCGTTCTCGAAACTGGTATCATCCAGGGCGGGTCGTTCGATGCGTCGCTCGAGATTGCGTTGGAAGCGTGCGAGTTCTTCGACATCAAAATAGAGGAAGGTCAACGACTTGCGCACGAAATGGCAGAAATCATTACCGGTCGATGGAAGGCAGCTTTCCGAGAGGAAGGAACATCTTCTGAAGATGTTCGTGGTTATGCCAACGCCTTCGAACATGCAGAGACACAGGAGGCTTTGAATTTTGGATCATAATACCGACGACGGAGACGAGTAGACTTGCCGATCTCCTTCTCTCCCATTCACGAAGACGGCTGCTGGCACGGATCGACCTGGACAGTCGATGACGAGGATGCCTTAGCGGAAATGATTGCGCGCGTGGCGCTCGGTCAATCGCGGGCGGTTGAGCGCATCCTGTCGGCGACGGATGCATTGCCCGCTGATTACCCCACCGGGGGCTTCGCCGGTGCCATGGCACTGCTCACCGTTGAGGAAGGTGCGGACCCGTATCACAGGGATGGATGGGTCTTTCAGGTCATCTCGTGGATCGCAGCTCATCGCCAAGATGGAGAGGCACATATTCGAGCACCGCAGATGATCAAGGCTGATAAGGGATTGGACGGTCTAATGATCCAGTTCAACGACGGCGACGTCGCGCGCGTGGTGATCTGCGAAGAAAAAGCGACCGAAAATGCCCGGCAGAAAATCAGTGGGTCCGTTTGGCCTGAGTTCGCGAATTTCGAAACAGGTGCCCGTGACAATGAACTCGTCGCGACCGTGACATCGCTCTTGGAGCGATCGCGTGACACGGAGGCGGACAAGATTGTTGCCGACATTCTCTGGAATGATACGCGCGCATTCAGGGTCGCGGTGACGGTGAATGAGACCCATGCCAGCGAGGCTGGGCGCAAGCGGCTATTTAAAGGCTTCGAGGGCATTGTTTCCGGAGAAGTCATGCGCAGACGTGCAGAGACTTTGCTGCTCGGTGATATTCGCGCGTGGATCGCCTCAATCGCGTCGAAAGCGGCTGACATCGTAGCGGACGCAGAGGAGCAGGCCGATGTATGATCCAGATACAGCTGCGCTCATCAGGTCGGCACCGAACCTCCCCGAACTGGATCTAGAGAGCTTGCCCGATGAGCTATCGCGAGCCTTTGCCGAAATCGCTTCGGCGCGGGTGCTTCTCCGACAAGGAGTCGACGATCCAGAAGGCCTGACCGAAACAATCGACTTCGCGAAACGGCTCGCGCAAGCCTATGAAGCTTTGGTGTCGCTGGATCCGGACCGGGAGAACAGAGCGGCGGCTGGCTTCGTGGCTGCGACGGCATATCAACTCGTGTATCAGGCGTCCGCTCTGGGCGGAGGGACTCGACCTCCCGCCAATCTCAGCGTCAATGGCATCAGTCCAGACATCTCGGCAATGCTTCTATTTCTCGTCGCGGAGGCGTCGGCCGACGCGTCCGAAGTGGCTCGGACAATACAGCGCCCACGGGACTCGCGGCTTCAATCTGAGTTGATCCTCCACTTGATCTGGTTGGCACGCGGGCAAGTCGGACAGATCACCGATCGTAAACGTCTCCGGATGTCGGCGGTTGTGACCGGTTCAGGGGCCGAGCGCGCAAATGCGGCGCTGTATTACCGGCTACTACGCGGCGTGCGCGCTTTGGCCTTCACGCTCCAAGGCCGCCGGATTACAGGTATGGCTGATCCTATTGCAGTCTTCACGGAGGTAAAGGCGCTAGCGTCACCGAGAAGCGAAGATGACATAGACGAGTTAAGCCACGGTGCTTTTGTGGTCTTCCCTGGGCCTCTTCATTTGGCGAGTCTCTTGATCGCGGCGGGTTCAGCGCTGATGGAGGGGGCCGTCGTCAATTTGCCGCCACCGAACGGCGTACCGGCGGCTCGTTGGCGATCCGCCATGAAAAGCGTTGCCAAGACGCGGCCTTATCTATGGCGCAATCACAAAGAGGCGGCAGCACGAGGATACCTTGAGATTGGAACATCATCGGCAATTGGGTTCCCGACGGGAGCCGGCAAATCGACGACGGCGCAGCTCAAGATCCACTCGGTGTTGCTTTCGGGCCGCAAGGCGGTGTTCCTCGCGCCGACGCATGCGCTGGTCGATCAGACGGCGCGAGACCTACGCGAGGCATTTCCGACGGCCAGCGTCCAGGGTGAGCGTGTCGATGAGTTCGGATTTGCGAGCGGCGAGGATGAGCTACCAGATGTCATGGTGATGACGCCCGAGGCCTGTTTGTTGCTGAGCCATATGGAACCGGAAAGATTTGAGGATGTAGGGCTCCTCATCTTCGACGAATGCCACCTCATCCACCCGGACGATGGAGCTGATCGGCGCGCGATAGACGGCATGCTTTGTATCTTGGGGTTTGTGCGGGTCGCGCCTCAGGCTGATCTCGTCCTTCTATCTGCCATGATGAAGAACACAGATGAAATTAGTGCTTGGCTAGCAGACCTGACCGGGCGCGATGCGCTTGCGTTGGATAATGCATGGAAACCAACCCGCCAGCTGCGCGGTTGCGTCGTCTATGACATCGCACGCATCCGAAATTTGGAGAAGCAACTCCGCGAGGGACGTCGGAAGAAGCCAAGTGGAGGAGCGCCCGTTGCCTTGCAACGACAGATGACCGCACTTCCGAGCGGTTTCTTTAGCGTGAAGCAGACCTGGGTGTCGCAGGCGCGCAGCGACTATGCGCTCGTTCCTTTTTTCCCCGATCCACTGCCGCTATCCGTAAACAAAGGGTGGGGTTTAACCCCGAATTCTGGCGTGGTCGCCGCTTCGATAGCCGCTGCCGCGGCCAAAGCCGGGATCCGTACACTGGTGTTCTCGCAATCCATCCCTAACGCCGTGTCGATTGCCGACAAAGCTGGGAAAGCGTTGGGAGCGTGCAATGTTGAACTAACGGAGGCCGAGCGGCGCCTTGTCGATATTGCGGCGGACGAATTTGGCGATGCAGAACAACTTTACTTAGAACTCAAGGACGGAAACCTCGCGGCTCTTGCGACCACCCATCATGGGCAACTGCTGCCGGAAGAGCGCCAACTGGCGGAATCGCTGTACAAGCGCAAAGGCGGAATATCGGTGCTCGCGGCCACGCCAACGCTCGGTCAAGGGATGAATCTGCCTGCGGAACTCGTCATCATTGCTGAAGATAGTCAGTACAACGCCGATGCCGGCCGCCGCGACATTCTGGACCCGGAAGATTTGCTGAACGCTGCAGGCCGCGCGGGGCGTGCCGGTGAGAGTGCGACCGGCATCGTGTTGGTGATCCCAGGAAAAGTCGTTGGTCTTGACGATAAGGAGAATAAGATCGGCTCTCGGTGGTCGCGCTTGCGGGACATCTTCGGTCAGTCGGACCAATGCTTGGTTCTTGATGACCCGTTTACGGCGTTGATGGATCGCATCCATGACAAAACGTCAGAGATTGGCGATCTCGAGAAATACGTGGTCGCGCGCCTCGCTGAGACCAGCGAAGGCGAAGATGGCGTCAAGGACGTACGCCTCGGCCTTGCCCGCAGTTTCGGAGCTTTCCGTAAAAAACAGGCCGCTGAAGAAGACTGGATTGCCAGTCGAACTGCCGCCGCTTTGGCGCTCTTGAGCGACGGCGACGATGAGTCTGCCGTGGACCGTCAGCCACTTCGCGATCTGGCTTCGATGGTTGGCATGCCAGAAGATGTTCTTGCAACACTTGCCAAAGATGTTGTCGGAAGCGGTCTGGCCGCAAACACGACCGTAGCGGATTGGTGTGCGTGGATGTTCGAATGGCTGGAATCGCATCCAAATGAGATGTTCAGGCTTCTAAGGATTGAGAGTATTGAATACCTGCTCGGCAAGGAATTCAAAGAACTCAGCAGAAGCGCGGATCGGGCGGCTTTCGCTGTTCCTCTGTTGCGATCCGCGCTTGGTGAATGGATGGGTGGTGCTGCACTTGTCAACGTTCAGAAGGTGCTTTCCCAAAAAGCGCGGGACATCAAACGCAGCACAAGTGCGCGGAAGTTTGTCATCCGTTTAGTTCCTGACCTCGCGCATGTGCTGGCAGTTCCGCATCAGATATTCCTCCGTCTTGTCAGTGCGGAGAAAGACGAACCGGTCGAAGCGAGCCCGGGTCTGACATATTTGAACCAGTGTATCCGACGTGGCTACAGTAGTGCTGAAATGGCTGCCTATGCTGTCCAGATGCGCTCGGCCAAATGGCCGAGGCGGGAGACCCATCGACGATTTGCGGACGTCGCGGTGCACCTTAAATCGGCTTCGGACGGGGAAACTGTATCCATGCTGGAGACTCGCGTCGAAGCAGCTTCTGACGCGGAACTTAACAATCGAGACTGGTCAGATCTTCTGTGATTTCATCCGGCAGATGCTCGCTAATGCAAAGCGGCACCATCTATTAGATCCCATTAGAAATCCTCTGAAGACACTGGATTTTTGGTCCTTCTCGCACGGAAGGAGCCGCTTTCGTTTGTGTTGTTTGTTGCGCTTGTGTCGTTTATAAGCTATATAGGGCTGGTGAAAGGAGATCAGCCATGAACCTCGCGGTCTTGAAGGAAGCCGAACTGGTCATGCCGACCGATAAGGAATCGGCGCTTGCGGCGGAGACGGGTCGTCAAATTGCGTCCATCATCAACGGCGCAGAAACCGTGCGTGCGCATTTTGGCTCAAAGGGTGCCGCAACCGTCGACTTGCCGGTTGCAGCGGTGCGGCTGCTCCTCGACATCCTTGAGCAGATGGCGCGCGGCAATGCAGTAACGCTTATGCCCGTTCATGCGGAGCTGACGACGCAGCAAGCGGCCGATTTGCTCAATGTTTCGCGGACCCATCTCGTGCAGCTTCTCGATGAAGAAAAGATCCCACACCGAAAGGTTGGCACGCACCGACGGGTTCGGGCCGAAGATGTTCTTACCTACCGCCGCGAGACAGAGCGGGCGCGTCGCAAGGCACTCGATGAACTGACCGAACTCGATGAAGAGCTTGGCCTTCAATAGCGCATGGACCGGTTCACTGCGTTACTGGACGCCAACGTCATCTATCCGGTCGGCCTGCGCGATTTGCTCCTACGCCTCGCTGATCGCAATCTCTACCGCGTTCGCTGGAGTGAGATCATCCACGACGAATGGACGAGAAATGTGCTGAAGGACCGACCTGACCTAACCGCCGATAAACTTCAACGAACCAGAGAGACCATGGATCGGCATTTCCCCGATGCGGTGGTTGTGGGGTTCGAGCCGCTGATTGATGGCTTGACGCTTCCCGATGCAGACGATCGGCACGTTCTTGCAGCAGCGATCAGGGGCCGAGCTGATGTCATCGTCACACAGAATTTGAAGGACTTCCCGCAGGAAGAGCTCGACCCCTACGAGATTGAAGCTCAGCATCCAGATGATTTCGCTTTCAGTTTGTTCGATCTTTACCCGGGCGCTGTTCTCGGAGCGGTTCGAGACCACAGGGCTGCGCTAAAGCGGCAACCCCGAAGCTCTGAGGAGCATATCGAAGCTTATGAAGGAATGGGCATGACCAAATTTGCTTCGGCAATCCAGGATTATTCGGATGTCTTATAGGTATATTGGTTTTGCGAGGACTGGTTTTCATCTGTCGATGATCGACACGTTCTTCTTACGATTTGCGTTTACCGCCTCGCAAATAAGAATCATTGCTCATGACTCTAGCCCCGATTTTTCGACACGATGACGAACGCCCCATCAATCAATTGGACCAATGCCTCAGTAAGGGCTTTTGCGAAGAACGCAGACCCATTGACCGCAATGGAAGAAGCAGCACGCGCTCTTGTTTTGAAAGCCCGTGAGAAAGGCTGGGAAGGGCCACCTTACAATCCTCTGCACATCGCTGAGATGCTGGAGGTACAGATCGAGGCCAATTCGAGCGTCGCCGACGCTCGACTGGTTGCGACGGAAAGCGGTCCGAAGATCGAGTTCAATCCCCAGCAGCCGCGGGAGCGGGTGCGGTTCTCGATTGCGCATGAAATCGCCCACCTTCTCTTCCCTGACTGGTCGGAGCAGATCCGCAACCGAGGTGGCGATAAGACACCGGACGATTGGCAGTTGGAAATGCTGTGCAATTTGGCCGCTTCGGAATTCGTACTTCCAATCGGAAGTCTATCGGCTGCAACAGACATTCCTCCAATCGAGGACTTGATGCGTCAGCGTCGAGACTATGACGTATCGGCCGAAGCCTTTCTCATTCGATTGGCCAAGATATCCAGTCAGCCCATCGGAATCTTCGTTTCGTCGCCCACAGTCTCGGAGAATGGGACGCGCCATTACAGGATCGACTATTTCATCGGCTCGCCGACCGCGCCGAAGATTCGCCTATCAGGGATGGCCATTCCCGACGAGAGCATTGTGCATCGCTGCACAGCGATCGGTCATACAGACCGTTCAGTTGAGAGCTGGGTGATGGATAAGCCGACCCAGATCGAGTGTGTAGGTCTGACGGCTTATCCAGGAAGCGTTTACCCCAGAGTGGCCGGCCTGGTCAGGTTTGACCAAGGCCAAGAAAACCATCGTCCGATACGCTTGCTTCATGGGAATGTCCTTGAGCCCCGCAACGGCGGCAAAAAGATCATCTGTCAGCTGGTCAACGACAAGGCGATCAAATGGGGCGGAGGAGTTGCGCGCAAGATTGCAAAACGTTTTCCGGATGCGGAAAATGCCTATTCGGAGAAAGTCATGCAGATTCCCCAAGGCGAACGTTTGGGCCGCGTGATTTTTTCGGAGGCCAGCGATGATCTGATCATCGCAAGTCTGATTGGACAGGAAGGCTTCGGTCCCTCACTTTTTCCCCGCATAAGATATGCAGAACTACAAACCTGCCTTGAACAAGTTGCCGATCAAGCCTCATCCATTGGAGCGAGTATTCATATGCCAAAGATCGGCACAGGATCTGCGGGAGGCGATTGGTCAACGATAGAAGAGATGCTTGATGATGTGATGGTGCGTGCCGGTTTGTTTGTAACTGTCTATGATGTCCCGCCGAAGCGCGCGCAGCTCGAGTTGTTCTAATTGGGGGGCGCGAGCGTAAATCTTCGTGTCGTTCTGCTTTCCGGACCCATCTGCTCCGGCAAGTCGGCTCTGGTGCGACTGCTCAAGGAAAGGCATGGCGCGAAGATCATCAAGACGCGCGAGCTCATTCTGAAGAAGGCGCCCAAGACCAAGTCGGAACGCAAAGCGTTGCAGCTGGCGGGACAGAGGCTCGACAGGAAGGACGGCGGCGCATGGGTCGGCGAAGCCCTCCAGCGTTCGATCGACACGTATGCGACGGGGCAAACCCCAAAAGGTCTCTACGTCGTCGATTCTGTCCGCATCCCGGGTCAGATCGAGGCGATCCGACGGGCATACGGTGCCGAGGTCCATCACATCCATTTGACCGCCACGGACGAGGAACTGCGAAAGCGTTACGAAGGGCGCAGCAGAGAGGACGACGAGGCGGTTGCATACGATGAGCTGAAGCGCAACCGCACGGAGCGGGAGATCGAGAAGCTCGCTGACATCGCCGATATTGTTGTTTCGACTGACCGCTGCAATGAAGAAGCGGTTCTCGTTCGAGCTACCGCGCTCCTCAATCTTTATCCGCGTTCGAATGACGCCGTGGTCGATGTGCTCATCGGCGGCCAGTTTGGAAGTGAAGGTAAGGGGAACATCGTTGGTCACATCGCGCCGGAATATGACCTCCTGGTGCGTGTTGGCGGGCCAAACGCGGGCCACCAAGTTTATGCAGAGCCCAAGCCGGAAAAATACTATCACCTTCCTTCGGGCACGCAGCGAGCCCCGAATGCGAAGTTACTGCTCGGTCCAGGTGCGGTAATCTACCCGAAGAAGCTGCTCGAAGAGATCGCCGAGCACAAGATTGATTCAGCCAGACTCACCATCGACCCGCGCGCGATGATCATCACCGATGAGGATCGGAAAGAGGAAGAAAAGCGGTTCGGTAGCATCAGCTCGACGGCGCAAGGCGTTGGCGTCGCTTCTGCCCGCAAGATGACTGGTCGGTCGGATTACAAAGAGGAGAAGGCGGCCTTTCTTGCCCGCGACTGTGATGTCCTCCAACCTTACCTGGGAAGCGCTCGTCAGATCTTGGCAGACGCGATGGTGGCGGGACAGCGCATCCTCTTGGAGGGCACGCAGGGCACTGGCCTAAGCCTTCACCACGGCGACTACCCCCATGTAACGACTAGAGATACGACTGTGTCGGGTTGTCTTGCCGATGCTGGCATTGCGCCTTCAAACGTCCGGAAGGTAATCATGGTTTGTCGTACCTATCCGATCCGGGTGGGCGGCCCCTCCGGTCCGCTGGCGCACGAGGTCGATATGGCGGAAATCCATCGGCGCAGTGGCATTCCGCTGGAGGAACTTGAGAAGACCGAGCGCACGACCACCACCGACAGGCCGCGACGGATCGCGGAGTTCGACTGGCTCCAGTTTCGCGACTCGGTTCAGCTAAACGGGCCGACGGATATCGCCCTCACATTTGTCGATTATTTCGATGTTAAAAACCGAAAGGCATTTCGCTTTGAGCAGCTTTCTGAAGACACAATCAGTTTCGTCGAAGAGATCGAGAGAATATCAGGTCGGCCGGTTTCGCTGCTGTCGACAGATTTTAACTGGCGCAACGTCATTGATCGGAGAGCGTGGTGAACGAAGAGGAACTTGAAGAATTGATCGCGAACTGCCCGACGCTGTATCACATGGCGGAACGAGGCTCATGGGAGTCGATCAAGCAATATGGTCTGCTAAGTACCAGTGCGCTCTTGGACCACTACGCCGTCCAGCCACCAAAACGAACTAAGATCGAAAGCCAACATCGGCCCGAAAGCGTCGAAGTGACGGGCGACGGTCTTCCACGAGCCGTCGTGCGGGACCAAATTCCGATGAGCGATGCGGGGCTAAGGCGGGCTTTGCCCGAACGCCTCTCGCCAGCGGATTGGTATGAATTGCTGAACGCGAAAGCTTTCTTTTGGCTCTCGGAGGACCGCCTCCATAAGCTGACAAATGCGAAGGCTTACCGAGACCAGGAGCACGACGTTCTTGAGGTCGATACGCGATCGCTAATCGAGGCGCATAGGGAGGCGATTTGGCTTTGTCCTATCAACAGCGGTTGTACCAAGCCCATGCCACATCCACGCGATGAAACGATCTTCGCGCGCATCTCAGATTATCCCTATGCCCACTGGCGGGAACGGAGAGGTCGCAAAGAACGTGTGGTTGAGTTGGCCGTTGATCACTCGGTTGAAGACATTCGCGACCATGTAAAGCGCGCGGTTGTTAAGCGAGGCACCCAGGTCGTCAGTGTGCTCGAATGAAACAAAGGAATGGCGCGGCGCGTGATCTATGGGCGCAGATGTTCGAAAGGGCCGCCGTAGACCTGAATGCGACGATGCACGAGTCCGACGAAAAAGGTGAGGCTGCACAGCGAGAGTTGACCATTAGTGCTTTGAGAGATGCCGGCTGGTCGGAAGCTCAAATCGAGCGGCGCAACGATGCAGAACGCCTTCACGGGGAGTTGGAGAATGTAAACAGTCCTGGAGTTGGGCCCGGCATTGAATACAGATTGAAGCACCTTTCGGACCGCGTTCGACAGGCGATTTCTGAAACAGGAGACATATCTCACGAAAAGGTCGAGATTGCGATTGATCCAGTGGCGGGCGTTTCTGCGTCACTCACCAATGTGATCATGACTGATGAGGGCATTCTGTCGGTGAGTTCGTTCCTCTTCAGATGGTGCGGACTTGTCGCAAGGGCCTACACTCGAACACTTTACGCCGATATCGCGCATTGGACCTCTCCAGGTTCGAGCCCGAAAGACGATCGCGAGTTGCTACTCAAGAACCCAACGGTTGTTCTCTACTGGTTTCGGATCTTCGTGTCCTTCTCAGGGACTGGTACGCACGTTCTCGTACCATTTCGCCCGTCATCGCCGATGGAGTTTCACCTATTTGAGCAGGTCGCCTGGGCAATGGAGTATTTCACCATTGCTCACGAGTTTGGTCACCATGTCCTGAGCCATCGCAGTATCGATGAAGATCCCAAGATGCAGGAGTTCCAGGCCGATGCATTTGCGGCGAAGGTCTGCGAGCGGCTTGAGTTCGAGCCGTTTCCGCTGCTTTCGAACCCATACACAAGAACCTGTGCAGGTGCTTCCCTGATGTTGCTTGCACTTGAGATCCTGCGGGCGTTTGAAAGTCGGGACGGAAATGGTTCAACCGTCGCGGAGACCCATCCGACCGCAAAGGACCGTATCGCCAAGATATCTGTCCGCAATCTTATGCAGCCGAAACAGTTGGAGGTGGATCAAGAATTCAACGGCACCGTTTCGCGGATCATGAGTGCGGTTGCTTCCATTATGCACGAAGCGCGAGAAGCAGGTGGCAATGCCTTGGTCGCGAATATCAAGCAGCAACTACATGATACAGAGATGGAGATGAGAGACTCGGAGAGCTCACAGCCCGACGAAGAATCCGCTTAAGAGGCGCAATCTTCGTTGTGTTGAAGCGATGGAGATGACTTGAACGCGCCAAGGCAATGGTCTTTTGAGCGCACTCATAGTCTAATAGGCGCATGGTCGCTAAAGGCGCCAAACTAAATACTGACTGTCAGATATGACGTCCATAGGTAATTTAGCAGTCAAATATAACGGTTAGTGAGCTATCAGTGTTGGCATCGAGAACGCTGATTAGGTGTATGGGCGCGCCTCGATGAGCATGTCGTTAATCGCGTTCCTGCGTGTCTGCCGGTCGAGCGTATATGTGTTCCTTCTAAATTCCACACCGTCGAGAAGCGCCTTCACGTACCCAGACACTGTGTCGGCTGCCATGATCAGGGTCGAGTCGAGCGTGTGGACGTATTTGCTCGTAACGGAGCCTTTGGCGTGTCCGATCAGCGCAGCGATCGTGATTTCGGTGAAGCCGAGGTCGTTGGCGATGCTAGCGAAGCTGTGCCGCAGGACATGCGGCGTCACATCCCAAAGAGGCGTGTCGGCGAACAGCTTTTTCCAGCTCTGCGGGAAGTTCCCAACGGCGTTGTCCTCACCCTGACCGGGAAAGACGAAGGTTCCGTTCCGTTTCAGGCGCGCTGCCTCAAGATAGTCGACAACCGGAAGGCCGACCGGTCGCACGGATGCGCCTTCCTTGCTGTCTTTCAGACGCAGGCAACTGCCTTCGATGTCGACCTCGCTCCACCGCAGACTGATTATCTCGCCACGCCTGCAGCCGGTCAGGGCGATGAGACGAAGGATCTCGGCGTGGATGCCATAGTGGCTGTCATGCTGCACGTCCTTGAGAAGTTGACCCAGCGTTCGGTACTCTGCTTCGCTCAACCGCCTATCCCGCACCTTGTATCTGGGCTTCTTGAGGCCGTGCGTCGGGTTTTGGTCGATGATCCCCGCTTCGATCGCGTAGGTGAAGATGCCGCCGAGGAGACCCATTGTGCGGATCGCGGTGCCAGGACCGCCTGTGACGATTGCTTTGCCACGCAACTTCTTCGTCTTCATCACAACACGCGTTTTTCCGGCGATGATGTCCTTCATGAGATTGTTCATATCCGGCTTGGTGATGTCCTTGATCCTCCGTGTGCCGAGCAACGGGATGATGTGCCGGCGAATGCGACCGATGTCCGTTTCGATCGTTTTGGGCTTCTTCGGCCGTCCGCCTTTGCCGAGAATGAGGCCAGCCTCCATGTCAGCGATGTATTGTTCACAAAGTTGTCTGACGGTGACGGCGTGCCTTTCCTCCTCTCTTTCGGTTGCAGGATCTTCTCCTTGCGCAATCTGCCCAAGCAAGGCCTTCGCTTCCCGCCGTGCAGTCTCCGGCGTCCAAATGCCGTGTAGCCCGATCGTATATCGCCGCGAGCGACCTTTAGCTCTATACTGCAGGAGGTAACTTCGTTTGCCGGAGGGATAGACACGAAGACCGAAACACGGCAATTCGTCGTCCCATACGACATGGCCTTTGCTTCTTGGTGTTACGGACTCTACAAATCGTTTCGTCAGTTTGCTCATGCTCCGGCCCTTCGAAGACCCGATTTCGCGCAAGCGACACGCAAGTGAGCGGGCGGAAATCAAGGCGTATTCTCGGATAGAGACTTCGGAGTGCAAGTTCTGAAAATCAATGAATTTCAGGTGCTTATCGTGCTCTGGCGTACTCTATCGCGCAATTCGGAAAGGCCATTTGACCAGCTCCTAAGGCTGGTGTTAAGACGCCCGTCCGATCACTCGGCGACAGGACTTTTCAGTTGAGTATGCCGCATGCCCCCCCGTCAGAGTGTTTCCCCCGGCCCCGACCTGTCACGGACCCGCCCCTATCTGATCCTGTCGAAGACCGGCATAATTCTGGCGGCCAGCCCTTCGGCAGAACGTACCCTTGGAGGCCCCGGCGCTGGCCTTGTAGGAAGACCGTGCAGCGCGTTGGTCGTGGGCGACGATGCCGCGGTGCTGACCTCTGCGACCCGGTCGCTGACCAACGGGGCACGGGCGGAACATGACCTGCAAATCGCATTTAACGCCGGACAGGAGCCGTGGCGCCTCGCACTCTCGCCGGTCGTGGAGGGCGGCCAGAACATCGCGATCATGGTCGAGTTGGAAGGTCCGCTATCCGGACATGACGAAGGATCGGCGCCGCTGGCCGAACAGGATCCCGGACATTGCGACATGCTGCGCGCGGCCGCGAAGGATGCGGGCTTCGCCCAATGGGTTCTCGATCCGTCCACGCGCCAGATGCGGGCCACCGAAGCCCATTTCCAACTTCTCGGCTTTGACCCGTTCGAGGTGGCGCTTGACAGCGACTGGGTGCGCGACCGCCTGCATGGCGACGACCGCGCAGCCGCCATCGAAAAGATGGAACGGTTGCTGGCCGGAGAGTCCGACAGCTACGACATCGACTATCGCCTTCGCTGCAAGGATGGGTCCTACAAGTGGTTTCAGGCATTCGCGCGGGTCTATGCACGCACCGAAGCGGGCGCCGCGCCGCTCGTCTGTGGCAACCTGACGGAGATTTCGGCACGCAAGGAGACCGAGGATCGCCTAGGCGCAGCCCTTGCAACGGCGAAGATGAACGAGCGCCTCCTCTATGTTGCGACCCACCACGCCGGGATTGCCCCATGGGTCCTGAACCCCGCAACGGGCGAATTCACCCGAAACGATCAGTTCGGAACGATCACCGGGCGCACGGGCGCAGAATTGCCCAAGAGTTTTGCCGGGATATTCGAGCTGATTCATCCCGATGACGTGCCCTTGGTACAAAAGGAACTGGGGGCGCTGGCCGAGGGCCAAAGCCCCGAGGCGAAGGCCGATTTCCGCCTTTTGCACCGGGACGGTCACTGGGTCTGGTGCACGTCGGTGGCCAGACCGTTCCCGCATGCCGGCCCGGGAGAAGCAGCCCTGATCTGCGGTGTCACCTTCGACATTTCGGAACGAAAAAGCGCCGCGGACAAACTGGCCGCCGCGCTGGAAGAGGCGCATATCGCGCGCGCGCAAGCGCAAGAGGCCGCCGATGTCCTGCGCCACTCGACGGAAAACAGCAATGTGGTGCCCTGGTATCGCTATCCGGGATCGGACCAGGGCAAGATCGCCGATCACATGGCCACGATACTGGGCTACGGCCCCGATTTCGTGATCGACCGGCCGAAGCTGCGTACCATGATCCATCCCGACGACCTCAAGCAGGCGGCGGCTGATTTCCATGCCCTGGATCGTGGCGAGATCGACGCCTACACCCACAGTTTCCGCATGCGCCGGGCCGATGGAACATGGTGCTGGTTCAGCGCGATGGCCAAGAAGGTCGACAGATCGGCCGATGGGTTGCCGCTGCTGATTTGCGGCAGCATGACCGATATCGAACATGTCAAGCAAAGCGAGGAAGACCTGGCCCAGGCGGCAGAGGCGGCCCGGCAGGCGCAAATGCGCCTGAGCAATCTCGTCGACAACATCCCCGGCGCAGTGTTCGAACGCCGGACATGGCCTGACGGGCGCGCCGAGTTCCCCTATTTCAGCGCGAACATGCCAGACCTGTTCGGTTCTTGTCCCGACGAGATCCGGTTCGATGCCCGGGCAAACCTGAAGAACGTCGTTGCCGAGGATGTCGAACGGATCGCGACGAAGGCGGCGGAATCAATCGGGCACCTCACCCCGTTCAAGGAAAAGGTCCGGGTGCAGCATCCCGAAAAGGGACTGCGCTGGATCATCATCGCCTCGCTTCCGCATGCGCAAGCTGACGGATCGGTCATTTCATATGGCAGCGTTCACGACGTGACCGATCAGGTCGAAGCCGAACAACGGGCCGAAGAGGCCGTCAAGGCAGCCCGTCTGGCAAACGAACGTTTTGTCACCATGGCCGAGAACGCACCGGGGGCGATCTTCGAGTGCACGGTGGATCAGAGCGGCAAGGTGTTCTTCGAGTATTTCAGTTCATCGCTGCTTGACCTGATGGGGGTCGAAAGAGCGGCGGTCGAGGCCGACGGCGCTGCGCTTTTTGCCTGTGTCCCGCCCGAGGACGCCGCGTTCGTTCAGGCGGAAATCGCCCGGTGTTCGGCAGACCTGTCGCATTACGAGGTCCGGCATCGCGTGGACCACCCCGAAAAGGGCCTGCGATGGATCCTCGCCTCGGTGAATCCGGCGCGGCAACACGATGGCTCGGTGACGTGGTATGGCAGCATCATTGACGTCACCGAACAGACCAACGCCGAACGCCGGGTTGCCGAGAGTGTCGAGGAAGTCCGCCGCGCCAATGACCGCTTCCTGTTCATGGCGGAAAACACGCCGGGCGCGATCTTTGAATGCAAGATGTTTCCCGATGGCGCAGTCCGATATGAATATTTCAGCCCGCAATTGCCGCGGCTCGTGGGGGTCGACCGGGAGGCCGTCGAGGCGGATGGAAACGCCGTTTTCGCCCATGTGCCCGCCGAAGACGTGGCGCAGATCCAGAAGGAACTCGAAACGGCGTTCGCAACATTCGCCCCCGTGGAATTCAAGCATCGGGTCAACCATCCCGAAAAGGGCGAACGCTGGCTTCTCGTCTTTGCGGCGCCTACGTCGAAGGAGGATGGCACGATCCACTGGTGCGGCAACCTCGTCGACATCACCGACCGGATGGAGGCAGAGCAACGCGCCGCTGAAGCGGCCGACAAGCTCAGAAGCGCCCATGAACGCCTGACACTCCTCGCCGACATCTCGACCGCCGGTCTGTATGAATACCGGCGTTTCCCAGATGGAACATCGGATTTCCCTTATTCCAGCGCCCGCTTCAACGAGCTGGTGGGCTATTCGCGCGAACAGATCGACCGCCTGAAAGACGGGGTCTTCGGGCGTATTCATCCCGAAGATCTGGCGACTGTCGTGAACGTTATCGACGAAAGTCAGCACGATCGGGCGCCCCTGAAGGTCCGGTTCCGGATACAGCACCCGGATCGTGGCACCATCTGGGTCGAGGCATCCGCCAAGGCGCCGCTTGAGAGGGAGGGGGTAGTCTCATGGTCGGCCGTTCTGCACGACGTAACCGTCGATGTGCAGCGTGAGGAAGAACTGCGCCGCGCCCATCGGGTGGCCGAGGACATGCGGGCCGAGAACGAACGGCAGGCAATGCATGACGGCCTGACCGGCCTGCCGAACCGGCGCTTCTACGACACGATGCTGGCCGAACGACTTGTCCGCGCATCCGCGGCGGGTGAGGCGCGGGATTGCGTGCTGATCCGGCTTGACCTCGATCACTTCAAATATGTCAACGACACGCTGGGACATGAGGCCGGCGATCTGGTCCTGATCCGCGTGGCCGCGGTGCTGCGCGACTGCCTGCGCGAGGGCGATTTCGCAGCCCGCATCGGCGGCGACGAGTTCTCAATTCTTCTGGCACCGGGCATGTCGGAAGCTGCCGCAAGCGCGTTGGTCGAACGCATCCGGGCCGAATTGGCGGAACCGCTCCTCTACGAGGGGCGCCAGTGCCGTTTCGGCGCCAGTTTCGGTATCGCCGCGACCGACGATCTGGCGGCGATGGGCGACGATATCCAGATGTTCGCCGATGCCGCCCTTTACCGTGCGAAGGACGGCGGCCGGAACCGGTCGGAACTCTTCACCCCGGCCTTGCACCGCGAGATCCTTCAAGACAGGCGCCTTGCCGTCGAGATTCACGAAGGGCTGGACAACGACCAGTTCGTGCCCTTCTTCCAGCCGCAGATATCGGCCGAGGACAACAGCCTGGTGGGGGTCGAGGCGCTCTTGCGGTGGAACCATCCCGCGGATGGTCTCTTGACGCCGGCCAGCTTCATGCATGTGGCCGAACAGCTTCGACTGGTGCCAGAAATCGACCGCGTGATGATGGAAAAGTCACGCGACGCACTGGCGCGCTGGAACGATGCGGGCCTGATCGTTCCCAAGATCAGCTTCAACGTCTCCGCCGGCCGGATGCACGACTCCAGCGTCGTGGCGCTTGCCCGTGAGATGTTGAGCGAGAATACCACGGTCACCTTCGAACTCTTGGAATCGATCCTTGTCGAAGAGGAAAACGAGACCTTCCGCCGCCATCTTGACATGCTGCGGGCGGACGGCGTCGAGATCGAGATCGACGATTTCGGCTCGGGCCATGCGTCGATCATCGGGCTGATGGAGATCTGTCCCTCTGCCCTGAAGATCGACCAGCGGATCGTGCTGCCGGTTGAACATGACCTGCGGGCGCGCAACCTCGTCCGCGCCATCGTCGAGATTGCCGAGACACTGGGGATCGGCACCATCGCCGAAGGGGTTGAAACCAAAGAACAGGTGCGGATCCTCCGGTCGATCGGGTGCAACGTCTTGCAGGGTTACCTGTTCGCCCATCCCCTGTGCGAAGACATGCTGTTGCGGTATGCGCGCGGCCTTGAACGCAAGACGGCATGATCGCCCGACGACGGGCCATGGCCGTTCGGAATATTCCCGGGTCAGGCGATGTCGGCGATGATGGCCCTGAGCGTCCCGATCCCGTCGCCCTTTTCTGAAGAGGTCAGTACAATCTCGGGAAAGGCGGCCGGGTGTTTGGCAAGCCGTTGGCGCACCTGTGCCAGCACCTTGTCGCACTCACTCGCCTTGATCTTGTCGGCCTTGGTCAGGACAACCTGAAAGGTCACTGCCGCCCCGTCGAGAAGGCCAAGGATCTCGTCATCCACCGTCTTGATCCCGTGACGCGCGTCGATCAGCACGAAGGCCCGGCGCAGTGTCTGCCGCCCGGCGAGATACGCCTTGAGCAGCCGCTGCCATTTCTCGACCACCTTCACCGGGGCCTCGGCGTAGCCATAGCCGGGCAGGTCGACGAGGTAATGGCTCTCACCCAGCGTGAAGTAGTTGATCTCTTGCGTGCGCCCCGGCGTGTTGGAGGCGCGGGCCAGTCCCTTGCGCCCCGTCAGCGCGTTGATCAGGCTCGATTTGCCAACATTGGAGCGGCCAGCAAAGCAGACCTCGGGGCGGTCGGCTGGCGGCAGCCCGTCCATCGCGACCACGCCTTTCAGGAAATCGACGGGGCCTGCGAAAAGCTTTCGGCCGCGTTCTTCCGTCGCCCGGTCCGGCGCCTCGGCCAAGGGGAAGGGAAGCGCGCTCATAGCACGGTCAGCGTATCGCCAAGGGCGACACGGCCACCGGCGACGACCTCGGCATAGACACCAAGATCGGTGTGGCCCCAGCGCTGTTTCAACGCCCCCAACGTGTCCGCGTCGCGCTTGCCCGTGTCGGGGTTCACGCCGGTCGCGAGACAACGGCCGATCCGCTCACGCACCTCAAGCTCGGCTTCGCCAAGGCGCAAACGACGCCCGATCCAGTCGAACTCTTCCCACGGCGCAGTGCCCTCAAGCCAGAAATTGCCCCGGAAGCGCAGCGGGGAGAGGTCCTGCCCAATTGCATCGGACAGCGCCTTGAGCGACGCCAGCCCAAGGATGCTGACAGACGGGAAGGCACTGTCGGTCATGCCGCGCCCCGGCACCCGCACGATCCGGGCCGACGCCGCGCGGTCGGCGGGCATCAGCGGCGCGACCCAGTCGAGAAACCGGTCGGCCTCCCGGTCGGGGGCAAAGGTGATCGCCGGGCGGTCGGGATGGGTCAGCGTGACGGTTTCCGCCGCTTCGTCCAGCCGCGCCATGATGGCCATCAGTTCTGGCGCCTTGGCCCCGCGAGAGAAATTCGCGCAGGGCGCCCAGTCTGTTCCGTCGGTCTTGGCCGCCTCATGCGCCACGGCCCAGGCGCGGTCCCATGGCAGGGTGCGCCCGGTCTCCAGCGTCACGGCCTCCAGCGCCTCGGCACCGTGCCCCTTGATCGGGTGCCGCCATATCTGCGCCAGCCGCGCGGTCATTTCTTGTCCGGCTGGGGCTTGATCCGCTTGAAGCTGGTCTTGATGTTGCCCAGCACGTTGGGGCTGTAGCCGTGGCTGCGCATGATCGCGTATTGCTGGATGAAGGTGATGGTGTTGTTCGCGATCCAGTAGAGCACGAGGCCGCTGGCAAAGCCGCCCAGCATGAACATGAAGATCCACGGCAGCCACGCAAAGACCATGGCCTGTGTCGGGTCGGTGGGCGTCGGGTTCAGCTTCTGCTGCAGCCACATCGAGATCCCCAGAAGGATCGGCAGGATGCCCAGCGACAGGATCGCGAAGATCGAACCGGGGTCCGGCGGGGCATAGGGCAACAGGCCGAAGAGGTTCAGGATCGAAGACGGGTCAGGGGCCGAAAGGTCCTTGATCCAGCCGATCCACGGGGCGTGACGCAATTCGATGGTGACGAAGATCACCTTGTAAAGCGAGAAGAAGATCGGGATCTGCACAAGGATCGGCAAACAGCCTGCGGCGGGGTTCACCTTTTCCTTCTGATACAGCGCCATCATCTCTTGCTGGAGCTTCTGCTTGTCGTCGCCGACCTTTTCCTTGATCTCCTCCATCTTCGGCTGAAGTTCTTTCATCTTCGCCATCGAGGAGTAGGACTTGTAGGCCAAGGGCAGCAGCACCGCCTTGATGATCAGCGTCAGGGCGATGATCGACCAGCCCATGCTGCCGGGAATGCCGATCCACGACATGGCCCCGTTCAGCCAGTGCAGCAGCGCGAAGATCGGCTTGGTGAAGAAGAAGAACCAGCCCCAGTCGATTGAGTCGATGAAGCGGTAGATGCCAAGGTCATGCTGGTAGTGGCGGATCGTTTCCCACTCTTTCGCACCGGTGAACAGCATGGTCTCTGTGGATGTGGTTTCCCCCGGCGCCACGTTGACCGCGGGAAGACGCGATTCGACCTGGAAGATGTCTGCGCCCTGCACGTATTTCGCAACCGAGGTAAAGGGCTGGCCCGGGTCGGGGATCAGGGTCGTCATCCAGTACTTGTCGGTGAACCCGACCCAGCCGTTCTGTTCGACCTGCTCGACCTTGGCGAAGGCAGCTTCGCGCTCGACATAATCCATGTCGGGCATCTTCTTGTACTTGATCTCTTCCAACTGGTCGTCGGTCTGACGAACAACACCTTCATGCAGGATGAAGAATCGGCTGGCCTCAGGCTCCCCGTGACGGGCGACGATGCCATAGGGGGCAAGGCGCACGGTTTCGCCGGTGGTGTTTTCGACGCTCTGCTCGATCGTGAACAGATAGTTGTCATCCACCCGAACCGTGCGATGGAAGATCAGGCCCTTGCCGTTGTCCCAGGTCAGCGAGATCGGGGTTTCGGTGGTCAGCTCGGCGCCGCTTTCCAGCGTCCAGAGCGTGTTGGCCCCCGGCACGTCGTCATAGCCCAGGGTCCCGGCCGGCGCCCAGCCATAGAGCGCGTAATAGGGCGTCGCGCTGCCGACCGGCGACAGAAGTTGCACGAGATCGGATTCGGGGTCGAGCGTTTCGCGGTAGTCCTTCAGCGCAAGTTCGTCGATCCGGCCGCCAAGAAGCGAGATCGAGCCGGTCAGGCGTGGTGTGTCGATCTCGACCCGGGGGGCGTCGGCGGTGGGTGTCGATGCCGGTGCCGCGGGGCTGGACCCGTTCGGCAGGGCCGCCGGCGGCGTGGCCGCGATGTCGCCGCCTTGCGGCGGGCTTTGCATATCGGACTGGGTCGCAACGATATCGGGATCGGTGGGCGCCTGCTGCTCGGGCGGGAAGAGCAGGAACCACCCGAGTATCACGAGAAAGCTGAGCGCTGTTGCGAGAATGAGGTTCTTGTTCTGATCGTCCATGAGAGGGCGCCACCGGTATCCTATGAGGTCACGGTGGTTCAACAGATTGCCCCCGGCAAGGTCAAGTCGTTTTCCCGACGCATGAGGGCTGGCAGCGCCCTACCCTGCCCCAAAGCCACGCGCATTTGAACGGAGACGTGGGGAAAGCTGTCAGTTGTCCTCGGGCCGGTCCTGCGCCGCGCCACGGGTGAGTCCCGCGAAATCGAAGAGGTCGGGGTCGAGCAGATGCGAGGGGCGCGCGTTCATCAGGGCGCGGAACATCTTTTGCCGGCGGCCGGGGTGGTTGGCCTCCCACCCGTCAAGGAGCTGCTTGACCTGCTGGCGTTGCAGCCCGTCCTGACTGCCGCAAAGATCGCAGGGAATCACCGGATAGTTCATGGCGCGGGCAAAGCGCGCGCAGTCGGCCTCGGCCACATGGGCCAGCGGGCGATAGACGAAAAGATCGCCTTCCTCGTTCACCAGCTTGGGCGGCATCGTCGCAAGCCGGGAGCCGTGGAAGAGGTTCATGAAGAACGTCTCCAGAATATCGTCGCGGTGATGGCCAAGCACCACGGCCGAACACCCCTCTTCACGCGCGATGCGGTAGAGATTGCCGCGACGCAGGCGCGAACACAGCGCACAATAGGTGCGGCCCGCGGGGATCTTGTCCATGACGATGGAATAGGTGTCCTGGTATTCTATCCGGTGGGGCACACCCATCCGCGTCAGGAACTCCGGCAGGACGGTCGCCGGAAAACCGGGCTGTCCCTGGTCAAGATTGCAGGCCAGAAGGTCGACCGGCAAAAGGCCCCGCCATTTCAGTTCGACAAGCGCCGCCAAGAGCGTGAACGAATCCTTGCCCCCCGACAGGCACACCAGCCAGCGCGCGCCACGCTCGACCATGCCGTACTGCTCGATCGCCTCGCGGGTCTCGCGGACGATGCGCTTGCGCAGCTTCTTGAACTCGGTCGTCGACGGCGCGCCGTGGAACAGGGGGTGAATGTCGTCGGCGTTGTCGAACATGGGGCTAACCGTCGGTATCGCGTTTTGGGTCGGGGACAGGGTCGTAGCCACAGCCGCCCCACGGATTGCAGCGCAGGATACGCCATGCCGCCATGGCCCCGCCGCGCAGTGCGCCGTGCTTTTCCAGCGCTTCCAGCGCATAGGCCGAGCAGGTCGGCTGATAGCGGCAATTGAACCCGACCAGCGGGGACAGAACGACCCGATAGGCGCGGATCGGAAGCGCAAAGAGATGGGCAAGGGGGCTCACCGGGTGCCCCCATGCACCTTGGCAAGCGCCCGGCGCAGATCGGCCTGCATCTGGCTGAAGTCGCGCGTGGCCGTCACGTCGGCACGGCCGATCAGGACGTAATCCCAGCCGTTGCGACCGTTGGTGGGCAGAACCAGCCGTGCGATTTCACGCAAGCGCCGCTTGGCACGGTTGCGCGCCACGGCATTGCCGACCTTCTTGGAACAGGTGAAGCCCACGCGGATGCCGCCATCATCTGCACGGGCGCGGGCCTGAAGCAGAAAGCCGGGCATTCCCTGACGCCGCGCACGCGCTGCACGCAAGAAATCAGACCGGTTCTTCAGAACAGACAGACGAGACAAAGAAGCCGCCGGCGTATCGGCGGGCCCCGTCGCTGCGGTTGCCACACCGGACTCCGGCGGTGTCATCGCGATCGTCCTTGTCCCGAAGGGGCGCGTGGATTACGCGCTCAGCTTTTTCCGGCCGCGGGCACGACGGGCATTCAGGACCTTGCGGCCGCCCTTGGTGGCCATGCGGGCACGGAACCCGTGGCGCCGCTTGCGAACGAGATTCGAGGGTTGGTATGTGCGTTTCATCGCGCTTCGCTCCGTCAGCTCAGGCCCAAACCACGCGCAGATTCGAAGGCCTCATATCATTCGAAGCTCGCCCTTTAAGCGCTGCCGCAGACGAAGTCAATTCGCTGCAGGCGGGAATTGTTGCAGTTCGCCCGGCATCACGGCCTTAAATGTTACCGTTGCACTGAAAATCCTGCGTTTCAGACGGTTTTCCTTCACCCCGGTTCAACGCAGCGTGATGCCCCTGTCCGGCGCGGGCGGAACTCTTCATGTTATCGCGGGACATGCACAGGAGATCCAAACGGGCATGAACGAGATGACCGAGATATTAAAGCCCGGCCTTTTCCGCCGGTTGCCGCTTGTCCTGATTCTGGCGGTGGCCGTTGCGGGAGCGTTTCTTCTGCGCGACCACTTGTCATTCGAGGCACTGGCCGCGCATCGGGAGACCCTGATTGCCCTGCGCGATGCGAACTATATCGGCGCCGTTCTGGGGTTTCTGGTAGCCTATATCATAGTCGTCGCGTTCTCGTTGCCGGGGGCGGTGATTGCAACCCTGACCGGGGGGTTCCTCTTCGGGCTGTTCCCGGGCGTCCTGTTCAATGTCACGGCGGCCACAATCGGCGCGACAGTCATCTTTCTTGCCGCCAAGGCGGGGCTCGGGAACCAGCTGGCCGCCCGTATCGATACCAGCGAGGGGCGGATCGCAAGGTTGCGGCAGGGACTGCGTGAGAACGAACTTTCCGTCCTGTTCCTGATCCGGCTGGTGCCGGCCGTCCCGTTCTTCGTTGCGAATC
This sequence comes from Rhodovulum sp. P5, assembly GCF_002079305.1. Taxonomy (NCBI): domain Bacteria; kingdom Pseudomonadati; phylum Pseudomonadota; class Alphaproteobacteria; order Rhodobacterales; family Paracoccaceae; genus Rhodovulum; species Rhodovulum sp. P5. The sequence continues at coordinate 2,703,597 of NZ_CP015039.1, read as the reverse complement.
TGTTGCCCGCCCTGGTTGGCATCCGTCTGTCGCGTTTCGTCTTCACAACCTTCTTTGGCATCATGCCCGGAGCTTTGGTCTACACGTGGGTCGGTGCGGGGTTGGGAGAGGTCTTTGCCCGCGGTGACACGCCCGATCTGGGCATCGTTTTCGAGCCGCAGATCCTGGGGCCGCTGCTGGCACTGGCGGCTCTCGCCGCGCTGCCCATCGTCATTCGGGCCGTCCGGGGCAAGGCACGCTGAGATGGAACGGATCAGGACCGACCTTTGCATCATCGGGGCCGGGTCTGCCGGGCTGTCGCTGGCGGCAGGTGCGGTGCAGATGGGCGCGCGGGTTGTCCTTGTAGAAGGGCACAAGATGGGGGGGGACTGCCTGAATTACGGCTGCGTACCGTCCAAGGCGCTTCTGGCCGCGGCGAGCCAGGCCCAGAGCATGCGGAAGGGCGGATGCGGGATCGCCGGGGTGGAACCCAAGATCGACTTCACCGCCGTGATGGACCATGTGCGGCGTGCGATTGCGGATATCGCCCCCCATGACAGTGTCGAGCGGTTCGAGGGGCTTGGGGTACGTGTCACTCAGGCCTATGGGCGGTTCCTCAACCCGCGGGAACTGGAAGCCGGGGACAGCGTCATCCGCGCCCGGCGCTTCGTCGTTGCAACCGGCGCACGGGCCGTCGTGCCCCCCATCCCGGGGCTAGACGATGTACCGTTCCTGACCAACGAAACCCTGTTCGACCTAAAGGAACGTCCCGCTCATCTGTTGATCCTCGGCGGCGGGCCCATCGGCCTTGAGATGGCGCAGGCCTTCCTGCGCCTTGGGTCCAAGGTCACAGTCGTAGAGGCCGGCCGACCGCTGGCGCGGGAAGACGCGGAGCTATCAGAGCGCCTTCTGGCGCATCTGCGGTCAGAGGGCATCCGGATCATCGCAGAGGCGCAAGTGCGCAAGGTTGACGGCGGGCCCGGGGCAATCCGTGTGGAAACGGACGGGGAGGTTCTCACGGGCAGCCATCTGCTGGTGGCCGCTGGGCGCCGGGCGAACCTTGAAGGGTTGAACCTCAAGGCCGCCGGCGTCGACGCAACGGAAACCGGGGTGTCGGTGGGGCCCGACCTGCGCACGACGAACCGGCGGGTCTATGCCATCGGTGATGCCGCCGGGGGCATGCAGTTCACACATCTCGCCGGCTATCACGCGGGCGTCGTCATTCGCCCGATCCTGTTGGGCCTGCCCGCCAAGGCAAAAACAGCGCATATCCCCCGCGTCACCTATACCGAGCCGGAGCTTGCCCAGATCGGCCTGACTGAGGGCGAAGCACGAGAAAAACATGGCACAAGCCTTACCGTCGCGCAGTTCGACTATGCCGGCAACGACCGGGCCGTCGCGACCGGCAAGACCGAAGGGATGATCAAGGTCATGGTGGTCCGGGGCCGCCCGGTGGGGGTGTCGATCCTCGGCGCCGAGGCCGGGGAACTGATCGGTCCTTGGGCACTGGCATTGGCCAACGGGCTGAAGATGACGGCCATATCCGCGATGGTTGCGCCCTATCCCACACTGGGGGAGCTTAACAAGCGGGTGGCGGGCGCCTATTTTTCTCCCAAACTGTTTGAAAATCCTTGGGTCAAGGTCGGGGTGCGGACCATCCAGCGTCTGGTTCCCTGACCCTTGATGCGGGGAACGGGATCGCGCCGATGTTTCTGAACTCGCTCTCTGGTCGTTTCCTGCTTCTGACGATTGCCTTCGTCATGCTGGCCGAGGTGCTGATCTTCGTGCCCTCGGTCGCGCGCTTCCGGGAGGATTACCTGTTGTCGCGGCTGGAGCGGGCCCAGATCGCCTCGCTCGCCCTTCTGGCGTCCGACGGAATGATCAGCGAGGATCTGGAGGCGGAGCTGCTGGAGAATGCCGGCGTCTACAACGTCGTTCTCCGGCGCAATGCCGCGCGGGAGCTTGTGTTGTCCTCCCCGATTCCGGAACCCGTGCATGACAGTTTCGACCTGCGCAATGCAAGCGCGGCGGATCTTGTCCCCGATGCGCTCCGTCGGCTCGTGGACCCGACACCAAGGGTGATCCGCGTGATCGGAGAGCCGGTCAGGGAGGCCGGGCTGCTGATCGAGGTCACCATGGGCACCGGTCCCTTGCGGGCGGCGATGATCGACTACGGCCTTCGGATCCTGGCCCTTTCGGCGGTGATCTCGATCCTCACGGCACTTTTGCTGTTTCTCGCGGTCCGGCGGCTACTCGTGGTCCCGATCAAGCGGGTCGTGAATGCCATGCAGGTCTATGCCGAAGCCCCCGAAGACGCCCGGCGGATCATAGCACCCACCGCGCGGGTGCGCGAACTGAAAGAGGCCGAGACCGCCCTGCAATCGATGCAAAGCGACCTGACGGGTGCCTTGCGCCAGAAAGACCGGCTTGCCCAACTGGGTGCGGCGGTGGCCAAGATCAGTCACGACCTGCGAAACATCCTGACCACAGCCCAGCTTTTCGCCGACCGCATGGAAGGCAGTGCCGACCCGGCGGTGGCCCGCGCCGCGCCCAAGATCGTGGGCGCCCTCAGCCGGGCCGTGAACCTGTGCGAAAACACCCTCGCCTTCGGTCGGGCCCAGGAACCCCCGCCGCGGCTGGAGCGCGTCCTGCTCGCCGGGATCGTGAACGATGTTGTTGACAGCGAAAGACTGGCCGCGGGCGATGATGAGATCAGTTTCTCGGAAGATGTGCCGGCCGGCCAGACCCTGCGCGCCGACCCCGAGCAGTTGCACAGGGTCCTGACCAATCTGATCCGGAATGCCCGCCAGGCCATCGCGGCCAGCGGCAAGCCGGGCGAGATCGGCATTCGGGCGGACGAGGACGAAACCGCCTGGATGATCCACATCACGGATACAGGCCCCGGCCTGCCGCCCAAGGCTCAGGAACACCTGTTCCAGCCATTCCAGGGCGGCGCACGCAAGGGGGGAACAGGCCTTGGCCTCGCAATCTCGGCCGAACTCGTACGCGGCCATGGCGGCACGTTGACCTTGTGCAGAACCGACGGTTCGGGGACGCGATTCGAAATCCGGCTACCGAAGTCCGACGCCATCTTCCAAGCGCCCGCCAGTTCGCCCAAGCCGTCGCCCGGTGGCATCGGCGCAGGCTTTCAAGACGTGGAGCGCAAGGTCTGAAAAGAAGTGTAGCTTTGCCCCTTGCAAAGCCCGGTTGGCCGCGGTAATCCCACAGCCTACGCGCTGGTAGCTCAGTTGGATAGAGTACTTGACTACGAATCAAGGGGTCGGGGGTTCGAATCCTCCCCAGCGCGCCATCTCGCTTTTTCCAACTGACAAATCGGCTATAGTCTTGAACGGAAAGGCTATATTCGGGGTTCGAACACCCTGTTTCCGGCAATAGGCCAGAGGTTCCGAAGACGCCAGTCTCAGCACCGTTTTTCGCAGTGCCAGATCGCCGTTGTTCCCGATATCCCAAGGCTTTGACAGAAACCGTATGGCGAGTTCGAACGACTCCTCCAGGGTATTCTGCGGTTTCCCCATATTTGCGGCCCGCTCCTCGGCAAGCAGCTTCTCCTTTTTGTAGGGGGGTACCAGCTTTCGGACAAAGCAACTATAGCGGCGCGCTAGCTTTCGGACGGTGATGCGCCAGCTTTCGGACGAGAATTTCTCATAACTCTATAGCGGCGCGGTGCTCCGATTTCGGTTGATAAGTTCCGATTTCGGAACTATAGTCGAGGCATAGGCAGACGGCATGTGGCCGCGCCTCTCAGGAGAGACACGATGACGAGAGACACGATCTTCGCAAAAGCCGCCGCCGCCGCCGACCACATGCGCAACATGGGGTATGATGTCAGCATCACCACGCACCCGACGAGCTACGGCAACAGCGCCTACGTCACCGTCTCGACCTGCAGCAGCGGCATCAAGGGGCAGCGCGGATTTCGGCTGTCCGACCACGATGTGGGCGACCGCCGGAAGGCGCTCGACGACTGGCCGACGATCATCGACGGCAGCGACGTCACCGTAGCAGACCTGATCGACATCCTGACCGTCGATATAGCGAGACTCGACAGATTGGGCGACGAGGCGCTGGCGCGAGCAGAAGTGCGCGCCGCCAGGCGAGCAGAGGCCGAGGCCAAGGCAGAGGCGGCAAAGGCCGCGCGGCGCGCAGAAGAAGCGGCGCATATCGAGCGGCTGAAGGTCTGGCTGGCCGACAACTGCCCGGAATATGACAACCTGAACAAGACCAACAAAACAAAGGTCCGCAAAAGGGCGAACCAAGAACTCTATGGTGAGAAATGAGTGGGAGGGGGAGGCCGTAGCCCCGCCCCTCAATTTGTTGCTCGGTGGAGCTTGTTAACGGCACCCGCAGATGCCGCAACTAGTCTGCTTTGCCAGGCAATGGCGAGACCGTAACAACTGGCCGCGGAAATTTCAAGCGCGCCCCTCAGGAGAGACACGATGACCGACATGCAAACCCTGGACCTCGACACCCACGGACTGCCATCTGATTGCGACATGGCGAGCTGTCTCGGGATGGCGGCGCTCTCCAACGGACGGTACGAGGCCCCCCATGCATCGTGACGCCCTATACGCCACGCTCACCCGCAGCCTGGGCCTGTCGTCACAGGAACTCGCAGAGATCGGGGGGTTTACCGAGCGGTTTGCGCGCGATTTGCTGGCGGGGCGGCGGCCGGTGCCGGCGGATGTGGGGCAGGCGCTGCTCGACATCCAAGACGACATCGACGTGCTGACCGACAGCATCGAGGCTGACGTGGCCGAGGGTCAGGGCGTGATCTGGATGTACGGCACCACCGCCGATCTGCGCGCCGCGCGGCCGGACATTCCGGGCCGGGGCGCGGCGGCGGGCGGGTTCATCGGCCCGTTCCGGATCGCCGCACTGACCGCATGGGATGCACTGCGAGAGCGCGGCATCGATGTGGATATCCTGTTTGCCGACCCAGACCGCGCCGAATAGTCCGTACCGGCGGGAGGGGCACGGTGCAGCCCGTCCGCCGCGGTCGGGAGCCCTGACCCGCCGCCACCGTGGGAATGTCGGACCGGGACACCACCGTGGGAATATCTGCTGTGCCCACGACTGGCCGCGATATTCGGGTGGGGCCTACGCGGAGTGCAGACGCGCCCCGTAGCGGAGGGACAACACCTCCGCCCAGACCGGCAAGGGTTTCCCGCCGTTTCGACCATCAGGACACCGCCATGTTGTATACGAGGCCCAGCGGCCAAGCGTAACCGGAGTTGTCGCGAACTGCCTCGTCAATCGTTTCGTTGTAGTTGTAGCTGAACGTCCTGCCGGTCGTGCTGACCGCAGCATGTGTCAGCGTGACGGTGTTCGCGTCGGTCCGGACGGCGGTTGCGGCCACCCAGGTCGCTCCGCCGTCTTCGGAAACCTGGAATGCGCCGGTGAGGCTGCCTGCGGTCGTCACGTTGTCAGTGGCGCCATGGGTGATGGCGACCAGCGCGACGTCGTCGCCCAGGTCGTGAGAGAGCGTCAACGTGGTCGTTGTCGTGTCGTTCGCAACAGCAGACGAAACCTGGAACGTCGAAAGGGCGGATACATAGCCCCAGAACGCCGCAAGGGCGCGTGCCTCGCGACGGCACCGGCGCTCATAGCTTTCAACCGTCGCGTGATACTGGTCGATGCGCGTTGCGTCGTCCCAAGGTGCAACGAAGTGCCAGTTGGACCCAAGGCCCGGGAGCGTATCTTGCTGATCCTGACGGAATGCCGGCCAGGTTGTGCTTGTTGCGGTCACGCCGGTCAGGCTTGAGAAGAAGACAGGCACATCCGATTTTGCCTGACCGGTGTAGGACGCGATATCGCCGTGCAGCCCGTCGAAGTGGCCCGCATATGTCGGCATCGTCATCGACGCCTGGTCGGCCTCGCCGTGGTGGATGATGATGGCATGAAGGAAGCCACCGATTTCATCAATCCCTTTCGTGAGAGAGGTAAACGTATCGAAACCGCTCCGGATCTGCGTGATGCTGGTCGCCCCCCTGCCAAACACCGCAACGGCGACCGGCACATTCGTGAGCGCGGTCAACTCATCGACCAGCGCGCTCACGCCACGTCCGTCTTCGTTCGGCCCGAACACGGATGCGACGACTGCATCGCCGCCGGCGTCTTCGCCCTCGGAGTCGTAAACGTACATCGCCGGGTAGGGCATGGCGTAGGAACCGCCCGTGTTCGAGCCCACCCGAACGGCATTGCTCTGCCCGTAGTAGGCAATGCACAGCGCCGTGAACCATTCCTGGACCTGGCGCCAGGAAATCGCCGATCCCTTCTTCCGCGCTTCGAAGTGGCATGCGTGCCTGTGGGCGGGCACCTGGATGGTTGCGGAAAACGCATTTCCGCTGGCGATGGCTGCGTCATGCCAGTCAAGAACGATGGTTCCCTCGGCGTCGACAACGCGCGCCTGGATGACCGCCCCATCTGGCAGAGCCGTGGTCCCGGCGAACGGGACCGCGGCATGGGTGCGCGTCAAATTCAACGGGTACGGCTTGTTTCGGGACGCCGGCTCCGCGATCCCGATGGCTCCGATCGTGGTGTCCTTCGGCGTTCTGATCGCGACACGCCCGGCCCCGCCTCGGCCGCTGTACCCGGCCGAGGCCGTGATGGCTGCGCCGCCGCCACCTGATCCGATGCCGCCAGCCGTGGGGCCGGAGCCATTCTTGATTGCCCCGACACCGCCAATGCCCTGCGGCGCCGTTGCGGCGATCCCCACGTTCGTGGCGCCAGCGCCGCCCTCGCAGACCCATTCGCCCACCCCGAGAAAATCGGTGTAGAAACCCGCGCCGGCATCGCCGCCCTGGTCACCGGAGCTGCTCTCGCCGGACGCGCTCCACCCGCCGCCGCCGCCCGCGGCCTGAGACCCCGCACTTGTTCCGCCGCCATAGCCCGCGATCGATCCTATTTCGTAGTCGGAGCCGGTACCCTGCGCGCCGCCGCCTGCCGCCGGGCCGGGGCCGCCATTGTCCAGGACCGCAGACCCGCCGATACCGCCGGACAGCGCGGTAAGCCCGAAGGCCGTGGTGGCGGCGGACTGGACGGGCTCCGTGTTGTCGCTGCCGTCCCCGGGATCGTAGCCGGCGGTGCCACCGTCACCTGGGTCGATAGTGTAAACGCCGGCATCGAGCCACACGACGCTGCGCACAATCTCGCCCGCACCGCCGCCGCCCGACCGTGCGTACCTCTTGGCGCCACCAGACCCACCGGGCCCGATCAGCTCAGCGTCGACATACCCAGCCTTGGTGACCTCGATCGCGCCGGCACTGGTGAAGCTGAGATAGTCGAAATCGTCATCCGAAGATGTGACCGGGCTGCCGGACGAGACATTGAACTCGGCGAGGGCAGCGACCAGAACGATATCCTGCACATTGATTGCGAACGTATCCGCCACGGTGCCCTCGGAATTGCTGACAGTCACCGTGGCCGATGTCGATACGTCGGCCGATGGCGCCACCCCCGCCAGCGTCGATCCTGACAAGGTCAGCCAGCTTGGCCCGCTGTACGTCCAATCGCGAAGGTTGGTCCCACCAGCCAATGCCGCCAGATCGATGGATACGGCCTGGCCATAGGCAAATGACTGGTCGGGGATCGCCAGCGTTGGCACCTCATCCCGCACACCCGACGCTCGGCGCGTAAGGCTATAATCAGGCGCACCGACGAACCCCAGCGTCTCTCGCACTTCGACGGTCTGGCCCAGCGTGTAGGTCGTCGTGCCGACATATGCGACCCAGCCGCCTCCATCGATCTGCATCTCCTGCACCGCGCCGGTCAGCGTGCCGCCATGGGCCGCGGTGTAGCTGCCCCACGTGACCGGCCCAGACAGAGCGACGCCGGTGCCCAGCAATGCCGCGTTGATACTCGGGCCGGTGCCCGTCACCAGTGGCTCCTCTCCGCCGCCGCCCGCGAAACGCCCGCCGACCTTCATTTTACCACTCCAGCCGGATCGCCCGGATATCCGGCAAGCCATATCCGTTCGCCGGCGATCAAACCGAGCGGTTGCCCCTCCAACGGCTTGACCGCGTTGGTGCCCGCGGGCGGCGTGGTCGGGGGCGTGTCATCGGTCGTGACGTCCCACCACAGCACGTGCTGCGTCGACGGGTTCGTGATGCGCACGTCTTCGTCGGTCGCGGCGGTATAGCGGGCGCCGGCGCCCCAGTCGGCGGCGACGGTGTAGGGGGTGGTGGGCATGTCTTAGCTCCTTTCAAACGGGGGTTTGATTTGGGTTTGAGTTGATGTCAGCTGACGGCGGCACCATCGGTCACCCTCCGCCAGGTCGCCCCATCGCACCAGGCCAGCACCGCGCCGCCGGTTTCGTCGGTCACGTAGATCAGGCCACCCGCTACCGGGTCGGGGAGCGTTGCGATCTCGAATTCCGGCGCCAGCATCGGCGCGCCGGCGGCGATCGAGGCCGCGATCATCCGCCCGGGCGAAGGCGTGCCGGAGGTGTAGAAGCGCGGCGTGCCGCCCGGCACCCGGATATCCGAGACGACCATGTCGTCATTGCCGCCTCCGTCGAGCACGCACCACGCCGAGGGGTCGAGGTCGTATGCCGTCAGGCGCTCGACCAAGGCGCCGGGGCAATCGGTCAGGCGGATGAGCTTCGACCCGCCCTCGAATGTCGTGTCAGTCATCCGCAGCCCGTCGATATCGCGCAGGTAGACAACGTCTTCCTCAATCCCGACGGTCAGGCCCAGCAGGTCATTGTCCCCCATAATCACGCCGTCGACATGCCGGGCGTAGATCATGAAGTCGTCGGTCGTGGCGTCATGCACGGTGTTGCGCCGGAACCGCAGACCGCGGACCGATTTCAGCGGACCGCCGTCGCAATAGAGGGCCCGGGCGCAATGGTGGACGTCGTTATCGATGATCGACAGCCGCTCGATCGGCAGACCCTGGATCATCGATTTCGTCGGCTCGACCTCGCCGTTGGCGTCCGCGCGGGCGTTGTAGAGCACCCGGAAGGCGGTGCCGCAGTTGCGGATCACGTTGGCCTTAATTACGACGTCGAAGCTCGGCGGGATGACATCGAAGGCAACATGTGGGTCGACGAAGCCGTCGACCACGTTGCCGATACAGGTGATCTTCTTGTGCCCGCCGATGTGGCTGGGATTGCCGATCTTAAAGGCCGCCTTGACCGACTGACCCTCCGCGAGGAAGGGCCCGAAGCGGGCGATGTTGGCACTGAAAACCGAGCCACTTTCGGCCGCGTTGTGCACGTCGAAATCCGACGCGCCGCAGTTTTCGCTTACATTGCCGATCCAGAGGTTGTTTGCCGCCCCCGTCATCTCAATAAACGAATGCCGCAGTCCGCTGCAGAAGCAGCGGCTGATCGTGTTCGACCGTGCCCCCTTCAGCGCGATCACGCCGTAGCCGTAGCCGCCCGAACTATCGATGGCATGCTCGATCCGCACAGCATCGACGGTATTGCGGACAGACCCTTGTCCGATCCGGATACCCTGTTGCAGCAGCCCCGCGTCGGTCTGCCCAGGCTGGGTCAGGATGCGCAGGTCCGAGATCGTGCAGCCAACGGCGTAGTGCAGCCAGACCGTGTAGCGGGCAATCTCCGGTGCTGCCGTGAACCGGATTGTGCCTCCGGTCAGTCCGCCCCCCAGAACCGGCGCATAGAGAATGCAGAGCGCTGATTGTGCCGTGAACAGATCGTGGATCAACGGTTCCGTCAGGTGGATCGTGTTGCCATCCACATGATCGATCTGCATGCCCTGCTCGTGCTGGACGTTCGTCGTGTCCGACAGCCCCGTGTCCTCGTCGTAGCGCTGGGAATACTGCGTGTCCTCCAGGTGCACCCAGTCGCCGGACTGGAACTTCGCTCCGTCCAACACGGTGATCGAGGTGTCGCCCTCCGCGGCATCCGCGGCCAGCATCGAGGCCACATAGCGGCCCACGGTCGTAACGTCACCGCCGCCGGGTTTGGCGCTGTCGGGCCAGTCGGGTTCGTAGGTGTATATTAGGTCGCGGTCGACCTCGATGTAGTTGTCCCCGACCGAGACGGCGGTGACGATGGCCTCGTCGCGCTCGATCGCGACATCCCATTCGTCCTCCTGTCCGCGGATAACGATGTAGTCGCCGACGCTGAAATTGCTGGCAAGCGAGGCCGCGCTGTCGGACAGCCAGATCCGCCGCGGATATGCCGTGCCCGCCCCCGACGTCGCGCGGATCTGCGCGTAGGTATTCGGCCCGTCCAGTGCCTGTTCCTCGACCAGGACACCCTCGAACCGCAGATGCGCGCCCGCGCCGAACCAGACCGGGGCGGCGAATTCGACCTGCACGTTTCCGTCCACCAGCACACACCCCTGTGCCATCGTGGCGCGCACCCGCAGCGGACCGGCAAACCAGTAGCCCAGCCCGAAATCACCGGGGCCGAGCGTCAACTTGCCTCCACCATTGGCCGCGAGCCATTCAACGGCAGCATTGAAGGCGGCTGTGTTGTCGGTGCCGTCAGGCCCATCATCGACGCCGCCCAGTTCGGAAAACTGCGCCCCGTCGCCGCCCCGGGCGTTGAAGCCGTCCGCGCCCGAGCCCGGGTTGATGGGATTGATCGGATGCACTGCGTCGGGCGGCACGATCCAGTCGTCGTGGTCGCGCTCCAGCAGCGACAGCCGGGCCCGGCACTGGCGCAGGTCCTCGGTGACCTCCGCCACTTCGAAGACCTTGGCGTCGTAACCGTAGCGTTCGGACGTCCAGGCGATGCAATCCATCGGGTCGAGCAGCACGCCCGCGCCCTGCAACACGCCGGCATGGCGCCGGAAACGGCGATTATCCTCAACCAGCGACCACATCAGCCGCTGCACCTGTTCGCCGTTGGGCACGGCTGCATAGCGCAGATCGGCCAGTCGCCGTTGGTTGTCGTCGGCGGCCTCATACTCGGCGTTGATCAGCGACGGGGCGTCTTCGGCGGAATAAAGACTTGCCGGCTCGGGATAGGCGGCGCGCGCGCCGTTGTAAGTCGCGGTGGTCGAGGGGAACGGCGTTTCGGTCTGGTCTTGGGTGACCAGCCAGTCGTCGTCGGTGATGAAGAGCACCGGCAAGCCCGGCCCGCCGACGCGGACCAGCAACTCGCCCCCGGCGTCGGTTGCGTCGGCCGCGCAAGCCTTCAGCAGTTCCTCGATCACTTCTTTGGGCTTCTGGCTGACGCGGGCCTCGTAGCCCGCGATCCATGTCGGCGCGCCGTCGAGATCGAGATCGCACGCGTTCATCGCCGCCATCCAGTTGGCCAGCGGCAGACTTCCGGCGTCATAGTCGCCGCCCCAGACATCGCCGGTCCACAGCGCGATGCCGCGCGCGATGTTGTAGGCCTGCACGATGGGGTTGTCCGAGGGCGCCCAGGTGCTCCGATCGTCCCAGCGTTGCGCGCCGTCCCCGCCAACAGAACTGTCCGCGCGCGGATCGTACAGCGGTATGCCGGTCGTCTCGAACACGAAACGTGGATCGGCCGTGGGATAGAGCGCTCGATTGTAGCGCAGCTCAACGACGGCATAGCACATTCCCGCCCCGACCATGCCGGCCGACCAAGGATAGTCCGGATGGTCGGCGAACGTCTCGATCAGAAAGGCGGACGCCTCGGTCTGGCTGCCATCGAAGAAATAGACCCAGCCATACCCCGCCCAGTCGCCGCCCAGCGCCCAGGTCGCGGTGGGCCGGGTCGTATCGGCGTTTGCCACCAGCGGCACCCATTCGCCGTTGATCGCGATCCGCGTGATCGCAATGCCCGGCGCCGCGCTCAGTGCCATCACGAACGTGCCGTAAGTGTTCTTGTTCCCCCAGGAGACAGGCGGGGAAATGCGCACGCCAGCCGTCGACGTCTTGCCGAGCGGCAGATTTAGCGGGTTTCCTGCACCGGTCTGGGTGACCTTCGTCTCGATCCCGGGATCGCCATATCTTGGCATCTTGATTGTCGAGCGCATCAGGGCCGACACCGCGACCGTGACCAGCAGCCGGCCAACGATATTCCCCGTCACGAACGCGCCGACGCTGGTGGCGGTGAACGCTGTCCAGCTCGCTGCGATCGCGGCGCCGACGGGGGGCATCAGCCGATCCTCCAGCCGCGCACGGCCGTCGACAGCGCCACGATGCCGAAGCCGACAGTCCGGGGCACATAGGCGCCCGCGCCCTGCACCACGGCCAGCGCCGGTCCTTCGGCCGCGTCCACCAGCACCAGATCGCCCGGACGGGCGAAGGACGCCGCCACCTGCGGCAGGTGCGCATCGCACCAGTCCGCGGCCGACCCCCAGCCCGCCGCCATCGCCGCGGCCAGTCCTTCGGCCTCCGATCCGTAGGCGGTCAGATCGGGCGCGGGCCGGGTTCCGGTCATCGCCTCCACCGCGCCGGCCGCAAACGCCACGCAGTCGTGCGACCCATACGCGAACCGCACGCGGGTCCGCGCGGCGAGATAGGCAATCAGGCGCTTCTGCCAGTCGCTGGCCCGCGTCAGTTCGATCATCCCGTCCCCCAGCTGAAGTCGGTCTCGCCGGAAAGGACGGCGTATTTCAGGATTTCGTCGTCGTTGCTGCGGCCCGTCTCGGCCGCCCAGCGCGCCGGCAAGGTGCGGGTCAGCGTCTGCACGCGCGGCACCAGCTTCGCCGGCATCTCGGCAGCATCCCCAAGCGGCGCCGTCTTGGCGTCCAGTTCGTCGAGGAAGCCACGGAAGACGACATGGGGCTCGTCCACGAGACCGCCGGTCGCCGGGTCGTAGAGCGCCCGGCGCATTTCCACCGGGGCATGGCGGGCGTCGTAGGTCATCACGGCGGCCCGCACGGCGGGCGAGGCCCGCAGAAGCCGCAGGGTCAGGACCCGCACGTCGAGCCCGATGGCCCGCGTCATTTGCGGCACCCCCACCATCGTGCCCGCCCCCACATATGTGCGGTCCGCGCCGCCGATGCTGAAGGTTTCGGTCTGCGCCCCGGTCCAGAGGCCGAGCGCCTCGACCCCGCCGCTTTCGCGGTTGCGCGCCTCGACCCAGATCAGGATTTCGGCCAGGCGTGGCCCCGGATCGGCGAGTGCGGCATTCGTGGCGGGGCCATAGTCGCGCATCTCAATACTCCAGCGTCTGACGGAAGCGGAAGCCGCGGCCGGTTTCCATCCCGCCGGCACGGCCCTGCCCCGGCTGGAATGTGCCGGGGTCGTAGACGGCGACGATCGCGGGGCGGATCAGCGTGACCGCCAGCCCGCTTGCGGTACCGGTAGGCCAGAACGGCGCGATCGAGACATCGCCGGTGCCCCCGGCGCCGTCGGCGGTGGCGTCCTCGGCCAGCTCGTGCAGGGTGTAGCGCACGGGCGCGCTGCCATAGGACCAGCCGACCAGGTCGCCGGCGCTGAGCACATATCCCGCCGGCAGGCCGGACAGGGCGACCCGCGACCGGTCAGCGCTGTCGATCCCGGCCAGAACCGGCGTCGCAGCACCCAACGCCGACCCGTCAGGATCGGCCAGAGGGTACGGCCGGCGGCGGTCATAGGCGAAAAACGGCATGCCCGGACGGCGCAGCGCCGTCAGGATCGCAGCCGGGCGGGCGCGTTCAGCCCGGAAGCTGACATCGAACCGCACCTCGCCGGACCACAGCCGCGCCCCGATCGCGGCGGGCAGGACGATGCCACCGGCGGTGCGGTCGATCTCCATCGCCTCGTCCAGCTCGAACGTGCTGCCCTGGGCCAGCGGAACGCGGTCCCAGAAATCGGCCAGGGGAACGGGAACGCTCAGCGTCATCCGATCCGCTCCGGTTCGTCACTGATCTCGCGCATGCGCAGCGGCAGGCGTTCGGCGTCGTAGCGGTCGAGCGCCGCGGCGATGGCCCGGGACGTGCCGGCATAGGCGCGCTCTTCCAGGTCACGGTCGCCAACCGCCCCCTCGACCCGGACAGTCACGTTGATCGCGGCGCCCGGCACAACGGCACCCCCGCCCCCACGCGCCCGCCACTGGCAAAGCGCGCCACCGCGCCGGAGTTGATCGCATCCAGCAAGGGCAGGTGCCGCTCGGTCGCCGCGGCGTTGACGATATACTCGCCGTTGCTGACAAACGCCGGGATGCTGTCCGAGGTGCCGGTGCCGGGCCCGACGATGCGCCCGCCGGTCGCTGCCATCGGAAACAGCGGCGTGACGCTGCCTGCGGTCGCCAGCGCGCCGCCGCCCCCTCCGATCAGCCCGCCGAAGATGCTGACACCGCCGAACAGCCCGCCCAGCGGCCCGGTGCCCAAAATGGCAGCCTCGATCGCCGCGCGGCCGAGCGAGGCAATGACCTGGTTCAGCACGTCGTCCAGTTCGCCGCCCCGGAAGATCAGCGCGTCGAAGGCGTCCAGGGTTGTCCGCCCGAAAAGCTCGCTCATCTCCTGCGCCCGCTGAGCCGCCTGCGTCTCGCGCTCGCGCGTCGCGATCAGGCTTTCGATCTTCGCCCGCTGCACGCCCGTTGCCTTTGCCAGGATGTCCCGATTTTCGATCAGGGCCTTCTGCACCGGATCCAGCACGCGCAGGAGATCGATTTCCTTTTGCAGCGATCCGATCAAATCGGCCGCGGCATCCGCCTGCGCCCCGCCACCGCCCGACGAACCGCCGCTGTCTGGCGCCCCCATGTAGGAGGGCGCGCGCCTGGGCCGGAAGGTACGATTGACGCCTGGCTGGACAGGATTGCCGGCATCGTCGGTCGCCTCTTTCTCGGCTGCGGCCGCCCGTGCCGCAGCGGCATCCCACAGCGCGGTGGCCAGCGTCTTCGCCTCGCCGATCATGCCCGAAAGCCAGTTCGACTGCGGTGCCGCCGCAGCCAGTTCCCGCATGCTGCCTTCGGCGTCCAGAAGTGAATCGTAGAGGTCGGTGCCTTTTAAGGCACTCTCGCGAAGGATGTCTCGAATCCGGGCGAGTGCGGCAGCCTTCGATGCAAAATCGCCCGCCTCAGCCGCTCTTTGCAGTGCAGTCTGAAGCTCGGTGGCTTGCTCAATGGAAACTCCAAACTTCCGAGTGAACAATTCGATGCGGTTTGTGTCGATCCAGTCGGTTCGACCGAGTTCTCGGAATGCCCCCGACAACTCTTTAGCGACGGCTTCCACCGTCTGCCGGGCGGCCGTGGTCGCCTCGAACATGGCCTGCTCGCGCTGTGCCTCGACCAGGCTCAGGATTTCGGTCGTGACCGCCCCGTACTTCTCGCGCAGGTCGACCAGTCCATCGGCCGAGTAGGTCTCGGTCACCGATTTCAACCGGTCCATCGAATCGGAGAGCTTGCCGGTCGCTTCGGCCAGGGTCAGCGTCTCCTCCCCCGCCGCGCCCGCGGACATTGCCCACTGCCCAACCGCCGCCACGCCCGCGGTGATCGCGATCGTGGCGAGACTGACGGGGCTGACCATCGTCCGGAACGCCGCGCCAAGGGCGGAAACCGCGCCCCGCGCGCCCATCGGGCCCAGCACCTGGCTGATCTGGGTGCCCTGCTGCATGGCCAGCATCAGGGGGTTCTGCCCCGCGGCCATCATCATCGCGATGTCGTTGAACTGAGAGCCGAGGTTGGCGACCTGCCCGGCCGCGATCTGGCTGGCCTGCCCGGTGGCGGTCACCCCGCGCGTCAGCGGCGCCAGCCCCGCCTGGGCCGGGCCTGACAGGCTTTCGACCGCCGGGCCCATCGCCGCGACATCTGCCGTGACGCCGCGGATCTCCGCCCGGGCGGCGTCGGTGTCGGCATTGACCAGGAGCGAGACGACAAGCGGTTTGGTCATGGCGCGCCCTCGGACAGGGCGGCCAGCGCCGCAGTCTCCATCACCTGCAGATCGGCGAACACCGAATCGGGCAGACCGCGGCGGCGCAAGACCACGTCGACGCCGGCATAGTCGAGCCCCAGCCAGATCAGTCCGGCCAGCCCCGCCGCAGCGCGCCACTGGGTCTCGACATCCAGAAAGGTGCAGACGGATTGCCAGTTCACGGCCATCACCTCAAATCGCTCCTCGCCCGAAGTTGCGGTCGGCGCAACACGCACGCCCAGGTCTTCGAAGTCCCGCGCGAGATCGGCGTCGATCCCGACCGGCGCGCGGGCGTCGGTGCGTCCCTGTCGCGCCAGCGCCCAGGCCCGGGCCGCGGCCGTCAGTTTCCCAGCCGTGCAGCCTCTCCCGCCAGACTGCCGAAATACGCGTTCCAAATGCCCTGCCGCACCCACGGCTTCTGCAGCGCGGCTTCCAGATTGGTCGCCGAGAACGGCAGCGGATTGCCGTCGGGCGTCACGACGCCGCGCCAGTCGGTGCAGACGGCGGCGAGAGACGCGCGCTCGGCCCGGATCTGCGCGGCCATGTCGGGCAGGCCGAGGATGCGATCCTGCTCGGCGCGTTCCTCGTCGGTGGTCCGGGCCTCGAACTGCATCTCGAATGCCTGCTCGGCAAAGGCGCCGGGGCTCTCTGGGTCGGGGGTGTGCACGGTGACCGGCCACCAATAGCGGTCGGTATTGGACAGCACGAACTTCATGTGGGTCTCCGATCTGGTTGGTCAGGGTGCCGCGGCCGACCGGGGCCGCCCGCGGCGCGGATCACCGGACGGTGATCGTCAGCTCGTCCAACCCCGCAACGGGGCAGAGAGCGAGGGGGACGGAATAGGTGACGAAGCCGTCGGATTCGCCCTGGGACGGGCGGCCGAATTCAACGGCCGGCGCGTCGATCTCGACGATGTTGCCCGCGGCCGTACCGTGCACCAGGCTGAGCGCGCCGCGGTCGCGGGCGGCGATCTTGCCGAACAGGTCGAAATCGGCGACGTGCCGGCCCTCGATCACCGCCGTGCCAGTGCTCTGGCGGTCGGCAATCTGCATGTGCTCCGCACCGATCAGGAAACGGGGCGTGACCGTGTTGCCCAGGTCGATCTCAAGGCTTTCGGTCACGGCCGACGATCCGTGCAGCGTCATCGCGGTATTGACCGACGACGCGATCACCGGCGTGGTCCAGCCCGCCTGGGACACGGTCGGCAGCGCCACGTCGGCGACCGTGCCCTTAACGCCCATCATCGTGAAGCGAAAATGCGGGATCCGCGACGGCGCAAAGGACATCGCCACATTGGCCCGTGCGCCCAGGAAGACATGCCGCACGCCGTCCGAGTTGAAGTGGATCGACCCCGACTCCACACCGTCCTCGACGATCGAATAGGTGACGGACACGCCTGCGCTGACCGTCTCGGCCAGGCCGCAGACCCGCAGGAGCGAGCCGTATTTCGGCACGTCGCCCGCGGCGCCCGCGCCCGCAATCTCGACATCGAATTCCATACGGCCGTATTCGGCGGCAAGCAGCATGCCCTGGTTTCCGAGATAGGGCAGGATCAGATCGCGCCGGACCTCCTCGGCCTCGATCGGCGAGAAGCTGACATTTGTGGCGACGATGGCATCGGCGGCGGCGGGGGCGGCGTCGACCCCTTCGGTCGCTTCGATCTTGTGCAGGATGGCGAGCTTGCGCCAGCGGCGAGCGGGCATGGGTCAGGTCCTTTTCTTGCGCGGCGGTTCGGGGGGCTCGGTCTGGGGGCCGGTTTCGGGGTCGGCGGCGGCGGCCGACGGTTCGCGGATCAACTCTCCGCTGTCCGGATCGCGGCGATAGCGGCCGCCGGCGGTCGGTCGGTCACTCATTGCGCACCTGTCAGGAAACGGGCCGTCGCCCAGGTTTGAACGTAAATGCTGACACCCGTCTCGACGGGGCTCGCCTCGCCCCCGATCAGTTCGCAGGGGTCGGAACCGGTCGGGGGCTCCCACCCGGCCAGAGCCGCCTCGACATCCGATTTCAGCGCGTCGAAGCGCAGCGCGCGGTCTGCGCCCATCAGGTGATCGTAAAGCCGCACGACGGCGCCAACCGCGAACTGCACCTCCACCCGTTGGCGGAACCCACCGGTGGCGAGCGGGTTCGGATCGGCCCGCTCGCGCCAGGGCATGACGATAGCGGTCCCCAGTTCGGTCGCGACCTGCCCGGCCCGTTCGGTCAGCGCGTCGATGTCCTCGGCGATCTCGACGCCGGCCCACCGGTCGGTGGGCAACGTGGATGAGAGACGTGCGAGGATATCGCCCAGCATCACCAGCCCCTCAGCCGATCCGCGGTGAACACCTCGTCGGGGTGGCAGCCCATCGTGCCGCCGGCGCCGGCGGTCACGGTGCCCCCTGCGGCCAGCGGCAGCGCGATCAGCCCGCGCGCGGCATCCTTGAGCGCAGCGATCGCGGCCTTGTAATCGGCCTCGACATGGTCGGGGGCGCCGTTGCGGTGCAACGTGTAGCGCGCAAGGCTGACCGCCCAGGTGACAACCAGGTCCGGCACATCGTCCAGCGGCGTGTCGTAGCGGGTGGCCAGATAGCCGTCGATCGCGTTGTCGGCATCGGCGAGTGCGGCGGCGATGACATCCGCGTCGGCCGCACCGTCGCGGTCCCGGTCGGCGATCTGCACGATCTCGGCCTCGCCCGCGCGTTCGATGAGGTCGGAGAGCGTGGCGTAACTCATACCCGATCCTGCGGCAGGGCCACGCGGCCGGGCTGGAAGATCGCGCGGTTGAGCGCCATGAAGCCCTGCTCGATGCCGGTGCGGGCGACGGCCAGCCAGCGCTGATCGAACTGGGGGTCGCCCTTCATCTCGTCCAGCACGCGCAGGATGCCCTCTTCGGTGAACTTGTTGGCGTTGACCAGGGCGACCTTGTCTTCGTCCTGCGCGCTGTAGCCGGCGACCGGCAGCGCCGCGAACGTCCGGGGCTCTGCGGCCCCGGGTTCGGGCTGCACCTCGTGGATGCGCAAGTCCTGCCCGGAATGGACGTAGAAGGTTCCCTCCTCGCCGGCAGCGACGGTTTGCGGGGGCTCCGGATGGCCGGTGCGCGGGCAGACGGCCGTGACCTGAACGGCCCAGCCGGCATGTGCGGAAACGGTTACGGTGGTGGTCACGTCGTCACTCCTCGGTCAGACGCCAGCCGGCCCGGACGAGGCCGGACCAGAGCTGGTCGCGTTCTTTCACGTGCAGGTCTGTCGGCTCGAACCGCACCTGGCGGCGGATCGCGTCGTCGATGGCTTCACCCTGCGTCGCCCACGCATCGCCCGTGCGCCCGTCCGGGGCTTTCCAGCGCCAGGCCATCAGCTCTTTGCCGATTTCGCGCGACGCGGCGCCTTGCGCCGGGGGTGCTTCGGACGGGCGGCCAGTGCGGCGTCCAGCCGGTTTGCTGTTTCTGCAACCACCTCGGCGGGTGATTTCGGCGGGACCGCCGGCGGGGCTTCGGCCTTTGGCGTGTCGATGGCCCGGGCCTCCGCCAGATGGCGCAGGACCGCCGCATCCACCTCGACCTCTGCGCCGGGGGCATGGCGCACGCCCCCGATCTTGGCCGGCCCGGTCAGGGTCACGCGTACCATCGCCTGCCCCTTACGCTGCCGGTGCGCCGGCGTTCTGGATCAGGAACCCGCCTTCCGCGCCCACGAGATAGGGACGACGCTCGGTCTTGGTGGGGTAGATCCAGCTGTCGTTGGAACGCTCGAAATAGGGCTGTTCGACCTGCGGATAGCCCATCAGCTCATAGGTGTAGCCATAGGCCGGCACCTGGAAGTTGTCCCCCGTCTCCGGCACGTAGGCGAGGATCGCGTCATCGCCCCAGATATCCGTCGCCGGGTCCGTGTCGGCCGCCGTCTCGGGCAGGTAGACCGCCTTGCCGACCTCGACCTTTTTCAGATCCAGCGCGGCGGCCAGCATCTCGGCCGTGATCGACCGCGACGAGGTGTACTTGAACTGTTCCTTCATCGTCGAATGCCCCTTCAGCGCGTTGAACGCGCTGGGCCCCAGCATCAGCGTGTTGGGATAGCGGCCGATGGCCTGGCGGATCGCTTCGCGGCCGGCGTCGATATCGGCGACCGGTGTGCTGGTGCCGCCGGTCCAGCGGTCGGCGCCAACCAGCGCCACCTTGTGGTTGGCATCGTAATTCGCCGCGTTGCGCGCCAGCGTCGCACACTCGTATTCCAGCCCCAGATCGACGACGTCGAGCGCCATGTTGACGGCATTGGCGCCCAGATCGATCCCCGGCACTTTCTCGGCCTCCTCCTGGTGCTCGACGGGCACCACGGCCTCCAGCGCATCCTGCAGCAGGCTGACCGGGTCGGAGGCATAGCCGTACTGCACGCGCTTCTTGTCGGCGCCGGGCGCGCGGCGGGTGTTCATCATCCGGAACGATTCCTTGCCGAACTTGATGACCCGCATCGAACGGTTGGGGATCGAGGCGCGCGGGAAGAGCACGCCCGCCACGAATTCGGAATTGCGATAGCCGCGGGCATGGGTCGACAGGATCGGGTCGATCACGGCGGCGGTACGAGTGTTGACAGGGGGCATGGGTCAGGTCCTTCAGCGGATCAGGATGGTGACGAATTCCCCGTCCGCGGCCGTCGTCAGCGCCACGGCGAAGGGGTTCGAATGGGTCTGGTCGTCATAGGCCTGCACCCCGCCGGCGGCCGCGGTCACGACCTGGGTGCCAGCCGTGATCGCCCCCACGGCGGCCACGCGGGCGGTACCCAGCACCATCACCGCGGCAGGATCGCCGATCACGGTGTTGGGGCTTTTTGCGACGCCCAGCACGGCGGCATCGTCGGCAACGATCTTCGCCCCGGCAAAGTCGATCAGGTCGTAGGCATCGAACAGCCCGGTGGTTGCAGTGACGGTGACCGTCAGGACGTCCTGGAAATATTGCATCGCTTGGGTTCCTCAGGAGACGGCCTTGACGGCCGAGATGTAGTCGGTGCCGGGATGCTCTTTCTGCCAGGCCATCGCGCGGGCATGCAGGTCGAGGGCGGCGCGGTCGACGGGCTTTCCGTCTGCGGCGAAGGCGGCGGCGGCCCCGGCCTCGGGATCGTCGCCAAGATCGTGCTCTCCGAAGGCGACGATCTTCGGTTGCGCGGCCAGCAGCTGGCGCAGGGCCGCACCGGGTGCGATTTTCTCGCCCCCCTCGGCAAACGCGACCGTGGCCTCGCCCGGCAACGCGTCGAGCAGCGCCGTCACCTGGTCCTTCGAGGCGGGCAGCAGCCGACCCTCGGTCACCAGGCCTTCCGCGAAGGCGGCGTGCTCCGCATGGGCCGCGGCGGCCTCGCGTGCGGCAAGCTCGGCCTCGCGCGCGTCGAGATCGGCAGTGCGGGTCGCATCGGCGGCATCGGGGGCGGGATCGGGTTTCGTCACTTTGGGCTCCTTGCTTTCGGGGGTAGCGGGGGCGGCGAAACGCGGCTTCGGATCGTCGGCATCTTCCAGCCAGTCGATCTGCCAGGCCGGCAAGGCGCGGTCGGACTCCTCCAGACCGAACCGTTCGATGAAGAAATCGCGCAGGCCGCGGAACAGGCGCGCAGCTTCCTCGCCGGCGCCGAAGTCGGTGGTAAAGATCGCACCCTCGGCCGAGGCGAAACTCGCGTTTTTCAGACCGCTGACAGCCGGGGCAGCCGCCCCGAGGAACCCGATATGCTTGGGATACCAGGTACCCGGCACCGGGTTGTGGCCCTGGTCGGGGCGAAAGAACGCCATAGACACTTTGCGGAAGCGGCCCGCCTTGACCAGGTCCGCGAAGGCCGGCTCGATGTCGCCCAGATGTGCGTTCAGCCGCTCGGCCCCGGCATCGTACTCGAACCGCTCCACCCAGCCGAAGGCCGGGGCGTCGGTCTCGGGATGGCCGACGACGATCGGGGCGGGCGCGGTTTCAGGGTCGTAGCTGTCCGCAATGGCCTTCAGGTCAGCCGCCGAATAAGTGATCGGCGCGCCGTTCAGCGGCGTGAAGGTACCGGGGCGGAAAACCTCGATACGGGCAGTCAGGCGGTCGGGGTCGCGGGGCATGGTCTACCGGGGGTGGCTGGTGGTCCCGCCGGTTGTCGCATGGGGCTGGGGGTGCATTGGTCCGGACATCCGTCCGGGCGCCGCATGGGCCCCCTGTCCGCAGCATGGCGCGGCCTGAGCCGGCCGGTCAATCCCCGATAGTGGCTGGCATGAGACGGAACATGGCCTGAGAGCGATCCTGACAGGGGTCTGACAGGGTGCACCGCCTTTTTTCGGGGCGTCGGTGCGCGTGCCGCCGTTCATGCGTTCTGCGGCCGCTCAGGCGATGGTCGTTTTTCAGCGGCTCAACCAGTCCTCAGCCTCCTCGACGATCGCGGCTTCGTCCGCAATGGAAAGACCCAGATAGGGCCGCGCGGGAATTGTGATCGTGTAGGCGGGGATCGCGACGACATGCGCTTCGCTCGTCTTGTTCTTCTTCTTTGCGAAGCGTCGAGGGCCGGTTTTCCGCTTGCGACCGAAATAGACCGTGCCCTGGCGCGCGGGGATGCTGATCGTGCCTCCGAGCTGGTGGATCGCGGCATAGGCGACGGGCGACCCGATCCGCACCTCGTCGTTCGATGCCTGGGTCACGATCGAGCCCGCCAGGACGCCCGTTTCCCGCAGGATCGAGATCTGCGCACGCCCGCGCTTCTTCCGGGCCTTGATCGTCGCAGGCGCCAGCGGCACCCAGGGCCGTCCGTCAGGGCCGCTTTCACTCCGGAACCTGTCTTTGGTCGATGACTGCAGCCGCTCGCCGATCTGCTGAAACAGCGGCCGGCGGTCGGACAGGGTGGCGAGGATTTCAGCCAGCCGCGCGCGGGCGACCCTGTCTTTCAGTTCGGCGGTAATGACAATGCCGGCCATTGTTGGCAGGGCCTCCTGACACTATATTATAGGTGCGGGCACGCGATGACAGGTGATTGTCCAGGTAGCTCCCCGCAACGACGGCTGGATCGCCCCGGCCGTCATTTTCGTTTCCACACCAGTTTGCCGCCGCGGCGCTTGTCGATCCCGCCGATGGTCGGTTGGCCCTTTCGGTCTTGCGTCGGGTAGGCTGTCACCGCCTCCCACCAGCGCCGGCCGACCTCGAAGACGGCGTATAGCCCGGTGTCGGGATCGACCCGGATGTATCGGCGATCCACAACCAGTTCCTCCACATCCGGATCGATCGCGTTTCTCTTGGCCGCGACTCCGATCCATATCTCGTCGGGATCGCGCAGCACCTCCGCGAATTGCCGTGCGAACACCTCGCGCCCCCGCTTCCTGATCTTCAGAAGCCCGTCCCGTCCGCGGAACATTTCTGCCGAGATCGGCAGGCGTGTGCCGGTCGCATCCGTCCAGATTGCGGCCTGATCGAGCGTCGCGCCAAATGGTTCGAGGAAGGCGGAGATATAGGTCTCATCGTCAAGGCCCGGGGCCATGCGCGCGGACCGGAAAGGGCGGGCTGCCGAAATCAGCGCCTCGATCGGGACGGGCGTGTCGATTTCCACACGGTGGCGTCCGGCGGTCTGCAACGCGCCCGCCTCCTCCGCCAGCGCAGATGGCACCAGCCCGCGCTCCCACAGATCGCCGGGCATGTGGTCCCAGCCATAGCCGATGCCGCTCGGCAACTGGACGGTATCGCCGGTTGCCTTGTGGGTGTGCGTCCGCGTGCCGTCGTCCGGCGCGGTGTCGGGGCCGTCCTTGCCCATACCCGCCAGGTCGCGTTCGGTGAGCGTGCGCACGCCGCAGCTGCAGCGCCAGTCGTTCGGCGGGAAGTGCGTGTCCCACCATGGATCGTCCCAGCGCAGCACCAGCCCGTCCCAGGCCACATGTTCCGGGCGCGGCTTGAGCGGCACCCGCGTGTCTGCATGCAGGTATTGCCAATAGGGGCGGGTCTTGACGACCTCCGGGTCGCGCATCTGGCGCAGCCGCCCGGCCATGTAGGAGGTTCGGATGTTGGTCTCGAAGATGGTGCGGATGCGCCAGCCGCGGCCGCCGTTGTAGTCCCACCCGTATGTCTCGACGAGGCGGTCGAACTCCGCGGCAAACCCCTTGATATCCCGCGTCTCGACAGCCGCGATCACCGCGGCCTGGAATTCCTCCAGCATCGCCAAGTCGGTCACGCCCGCCACGACGAAGGCGCGGTCGTGATCTCCCCCCATCGCATCGGTCCATGCGCGGGTGGGCTTGCCGCGTTTCTGACGCAGATACGCAATCTGCTCGGCGAAATCGAGCCGGGTGAATTCGGGCTCTGCGAATCCGGGCGCGGGCGCCTCGGACTCGGCAAAAACCGCCTCGCGCCCTTCAAGGGCCGCCAGGTCCATCGCCTGGGCCAAAAGGGCCGCCAGCGCATCGGGCGTCCAGCGCGCGGCAAGCTCCAGCAACGCTCGGCCAGCGGCATCGAAATCATCCGCCCCCTCGATGGCAGTACGGATAGCCGCGAGCCGCCGGGCGAAATGCCGCTCGGCTGCGGCGACGGCCCGATCCGCGATCTGCGCGGCCGGGCTGTCAGGCGCGGCCAGGCACACATGTCCGGCCGTTACCGTTTTTTTTTGAGCCGGGCGGCGAAGGCGGGGGCCGTCGGATCGGATGTCACGGCCGGGTCAGGGGCCGCCGGCACGGTGGCAAAGGCATGGCGCGCTACAACCAGCTCGTCGATCGCTGCATCGGGGAGCGTATCGGTCACCTCGAACGACACGACGAATTCCCGCGCCACGGTGTCGTCCTCGATCTCGGAGGCCTGCGCCAGGACCGCGCGCAGCGCCCGCGTGGTATCCTCAGCCGCCTTCGCGCGGGCCTGCCCCATCTCGGCTGCGGCGCGCTCGTTCTTGGGACGCACGCGCCAGACGGACGGCAGCGCTGCGCCGGGGATGTTGTAACCGACAATCCAGGCGGTGAGCGTATCGCGGAGCGTGTCTGCCAGCAGATCGCCATCGGAATCGACCAGCAGGTCCAGCATCTCCTGGTGCACCTCGCCCAGGGCGCGGCTGCCGCCTGCGTCATTGACCTGCGTGGTCAGCGTCTCGCCGGTGGTGCAGATCGAGATCTGGCGGTCCCAGTAATCGAGGAACTGCTCATAGGTCACGCTGCCCGAACGGCTGGCCTCCAGAAACTCCACATCCGTGCCGATCGGCACCACGATGGCGGACCGCGACCGCGCCGCGGCCAGTTCGTCCAGCAGCCGGCGCTGTTCGTCCGACAGCGAACCATAGGGCGATTTGCCCACCACCGTGGGCGCGGCGAACTTGTCCAGGAAGTGCAGCCAGAAGGCGATGCCCTCGCGTTTGAAGAGCACCGGCCAGAACAGGCGATGGCCGAGGCCAAGGCCGTAGGGCGCGTTGCCCTTGCCGCCGACGCGGTGGACGATGAACTTCCGATCCGGCAGCGACACCCCTTGGCGCATCGCCGCCCAGGTCAGCAGCCGAAGTTTGCCCTCGAAATCGAAGGCGAACCGGCGTTGGTCGTGGGACTTGATCCATTCGGGGCGGATGCGCGCACCATCGCGCATCCAGACGATTTCCGAAACCGCGAAGCCCTTCAGTGTGGCGTCCAGCAGATCCTCGCAGATGCGGTCGAAGGGCAGCAGCCCGAGTTGCTCCTGCACCAGTTCAGCCGCTTCCTGGTCGATGGGGCGATCGCCGCCGGGTTCGACTTCCCAGGCGCGCGCGATCAGCGTTTTCTTGCGCTTCTGCAGCATTGCGAAGGCGTGGGTGTCGCGCTCGATCTCGTCATAGATCGCAAGACCGCGACCTCCACCCTGGTCGATCAGCGTGGCGTCGGCATTCTGCATCACCCCCGAAAAGTACGGGATGGTGATGTCGTTGGCCGCAGTTGCGATCAGCGTTTTCGCCGCGGTGGGCAGGTTCTTCCGGCCATCGCCCGCAAAGGCGGCCATCGCCGCCTGCACCCGGTCTGTCAGTCTCATCGCCCGTGCCCTCCCAACCGGTAGCCGCCCAGCCGGTCGCCGCCGACGGCCGGCGCTGTCAGAACCTCGCCGCCGCCCGTTCCGCTGCCGGCGTAGTGCAGCGCGTTCTGCCACAGCATGTCGAGCGCGTCGGGTCCGTCGTCATGGTCGCCGTTCGGCCATTGCTGCAGTTGGTCGATCAACGTGGTCTGACTCGCGTGAAAGCGGATCAGCCCGGCCGCGACGGGCGGCTGCAGGCGTTCGATGCGCAGATCCTTGTCGGCCGAGGGCACGACCGGCACGGCCGAGACGCCCACACCCGCTTTCGCGGCCTCGGCCATCAGGCTCGTCCGCAAGAACTCCTGAAACTGGACCGATTCGACGAACCACAGCAGGCAGCGATACTCGCGCTGCAGCGCGATGGTATCGGCGATGATCAGGTCCGGCAGGCGCTTGCGGATCGAGGCCTCGACGACATCCATCCGCCCTTCCAGCCGATCGAAGCCGCCGATGAGGATAGCCGACGGGTCACGCCCCCGGCCTTTCTTGCCGAGGCTCGGGTCGATCGCACCGAAGAAGATCCAGCTCGTTTGCCGCTGCACCCAGAAGGTCAGGTCACCAAACGGGTTGCCTTCGGCCACCGGCTTGTTCTGGTATTCCGTGGCGAAGGCGTCGTGGCTCGCCGCACGTTCCAGCATCAGCCACAGCAGCGGCTGGATCGATGGCCAGTTGACGACGGCGCCGGCCTCCATCTCGTTCCGGTGCGCGGCGAAAAACGCGCGCGCGGCCTCTTCGCCCTCGGCGCGGAAGACCTCCTCGAATTCGTCCCACAGGTCCATCCGGTCGGGCCAGTGCACGATGGCGCGGAACTCGGTCACGTTCCACACCGGCGATTTCGCGGCGCGCACGATCACCGCGTCGAAATGCAGGACCGTGCCCACCCAGACCACGTCCATCGTACCGTCGGGCGGGCCGACCTTCAGCGCCGCGCGCTCCACCCAGGTCTGCAGCTTCTTGCGCTGCTCGGGGCTTCGCACCTGTTCATCGTTCTCGATATCGTCGAGAAACAGCAGATCGGGGCGGTAGGGTCCGTGGCGCCGGCCGCGCAGCTTCTGCAGGGCGCCCAGCCCCTCAACGCGGATGTTCTGGCGGGTGACGATCTCGCCCTCGCGCCAGACGCGGCCCTGCCCGCAGGCCTCGGGGAAGTCGTTCGCCAGACGGGGGTTCGTTGTCAGCTCCGCCTTGATCGCCTCGATCAGAAGCGCGGCCTGGGCGTAGACGTCGCAGACCTCAAGGATGTAGCGCTTCAGGCCGCGCACGATGCAGTAAAGCGCGAAGCCGAGCGACAGATGGGTCGATTTCGACGACCCGCGCGGGGCGATGACGAGATCCCTGACACCCTGCTCCAACGCGAGGATCTCCGGCACGCGGGCAAAGATGTGGTCGTGGAACAGGCTGGCCTCGCCCCGCACGTAGTGCGGCAGGTAGGTCTCGACGAAGAACCGGAAGCCGTCGTCGCCTTCGACCTTTTCCAGGCGGGCTTTTCGCGCCTCCGGATCGGCGGGGAAGGCTTCGACATTCAGCTCGATATGGCGGGCGAACTCTGCCGCCATGTCCGCGATCGCGTCGCGGAACTCCCGCCGGCTGAGCGTCGGACGCTGCCGGGGTTTGCGACTCATGTCGTGTAGATCTCGGACAGGCGCGCGCCGAAGGGCTCGATGATCTCCAGCACGACATGGCTGTGCTGGGGGAATTCCTCGCGCACGAAGTCGAGCAGCCGGCTCATCACGTCATGGGCCACGCCCAGCTCGCTTATGTTGGGAGCGAACCGCTTGGCGCTGGCGGCCATCTTCGTCATCGCGTCCGACAGCGAGACAAGCATGTCGATCTTCTCGGCCGCCGTGTGGCCGCCGTGCTTGATCTCCTCCATGATCGACTGCGCCTGCAGCATGAAGTCCTCGACCACGGTCGAGACGACGACTTCCACGCCCTCGCCGGCGATCACGGCGGCGGAGCGCGCCTTGTCCCAGTCGTCGCCGGCGGCCCGGTCGGCCTTCTTCCAGCGCCCGACGGTCGATTCCGAAATGCCATGGGCTGCGGCAATGGTCGATTGCTGCATGCGCCGGTAGATATAGTCGGCGCGCACCTTGCGGCGGATCTCCGCCCGGCTGTCACGGCGCGACATGTGCAAGCCCTCCGGACAGGATGAAATCGACGGCCGCGGCACCCAGTCCGCCAAGAACAAGGACCATCAGCCACTTGATGCCGCCCTTGATCGTGCCCAGGTCTTCGCGGATTTGGCGGTCGCGCTCGGTGGCAACGGCGGCCATCGTCTCCAGCGAGGCGATGCGCTGTTCATGCGCGTCGAGACGCCTGTGCGCCTGCGCGATGCCGTGCGGGTGTTGGTCGATCTCAGTCATCGGTCGGGCCTTTCGGGTCAGTCGGGTACGATGCGGCCCAAAACCGAAAGTCGGTAGTTCGGGGCACGGCGTTCCCACCACATCCACGCGCCCCCGACGATGGAGACGCCGGCGTTGACCGCGGCCACCAGGTCGGCGGCACCGTCGCCGATGGATTGCGCATTGCCGGCCAGGTCGGCGGCAAGCGCGCCGAGGCCACCGCCCAGAAGCGGGCCGAGAACCCCGAACAGGGCAAGAATGGCGGCCACGGTGGAGCGTGCGAAAAGCGGGTTCAGAACGGGGAGCGAGGTGTTCGTCATTGGGGTCCTCTCAGGCCTCATCGGTGGAATAGGTGCCGGTCGCCGCCTGCGGTGACGGCGGAAGATCGGTGCCGGCGGGCACGCGCAGACCCAGAACGCGAGACCGCGGGAACCAGTCCTCGCGCACCGCGTCGCGCTGGTTCCCGCCGATTCCGCGGATCGCTTCGCCGCTGTGACCGGTGACCAGGAACACGTGCCCATGCCAACTCTGGGTTCGGTGGGTGCGCCAAAGAACGCAAGTGGCCCCCAGCGGCGGCACATCCGCGTCGGCCGGGCGCCCGAAGTCCAGCCAGGCACGCGCCGACAGCCGGTTGAACGTCTGCTGTGCACCGGGAAAGCCCACGGCATTGCAATGGGCGACGAACAAGCCGCACCAGGGCGTATCGTCACCCGGATACCATTGCTCCAGCTCCTCCGCCCAGTCCATGATCACCGGGTTGTTTGCCGGCCCCGTTGCCTCGTGCACGCCCAGAAGACGTCTGGCCTCGGCGACGTTTGCCGGCTCGTCCGGCCGGGGCTGGGCCGCGGGGCGGCGCAAGGCAACGCCGGGCTGCCAAAGGTATTGCATCGTTACCGGGCCCGGATACGGCCGCGCGCGCAAGCCGTTTGCCGCCTTGAAGTCGAGAAGGGCAAAGCGCGTCCGCTCTCCGGCGATGCCGTCGACCGGACCGGTGTAGAATCCGAGATCGACCAGACGCTGCTGCTGCGTCGCGACGATGTCTTTGGAAAGGCTCATTGCCCGGGGCCTCATGCGCTTTTGCGCAGGTCTACCGGAGGATGCGGACAGGCCGGTCCGGACATGCGTCCGCCCGATCGGCCGCGGCAGGTGTCAGGATCGGGAAAACAGGTCGGTCTGGCGATCGTCGCCGCGATTGGCCAGCCGGCGCACATGGCGCTCTGACAGTCCCAGCGCACGGGCGATTTCGCCCCGCGTGCGACCTGCCGCCGACATCTCGTCGACCGATCGGCGGCGGCCCTGCGCGCGGCCGTGAGGGATGTAGATCACCGCATCCCCCAGAAAATGACATAGCCGAGCCGCGTCCTCTTCGCCAAGCGCCTTGACGAGCGGATGACCGGGCCGCGCGCTTTTCGGGATGCGCAGGTCGCGCCCGCCGAATTCCTGCATCAGCCGTAGCGCGACGCGCAGGCCCAGCGTTTCGGCCACGTCGATCAGCGAGTCGGGCAGATGGGGGGCGGTCATGGGCGCACCCGACCGTGAGGCGCATAGTCGCCCGGCCGCTCCAGCCTCGCGCGGCAAGGGGCGACCCAGTGAAACTGTGGCGGCGTTCCGGGGGTGGCCGGCCCGCGCCAGACCAGCCAGCAATAGGCAGTTGCCGAACTGCCCTTTTCAACCACGCGGCCGCGATGGATCACCACGCGCTCGGAAAACTGGAGGATGTGTTGCGGCGGATCAACCTGGAAGAGGTCCCGATATCGGCCAGCGCCCTCCAGAAAGGCAGTGCGGACAAAGATTGCCACGCCTTCCCTGCTGGTCTCTCGCGCGCGGCGAACGAATTGATCCGCCAACCGGAAAGGCGGGTTGGTGATCGTCCAATGGACTTCAGGCAGCTCGTCGGGCCACAAGAAGTCGCGCAGTTCATAGCCGAGCCCATAGTCGGCCACGTCGGACGCATGCACGACCCGGAAGTATTCCAGCAGGGGGCGCAGCATGTAGCCACGGTTCGCGGCGGGTTCCCGCACGACCCAGAAATCCGGATGGAAAAGACCCTCGATCGGGAGTGTCAGCAGGAACTCGCACAGCGCCCGCGTCGCCCAGGGCGGCGTGGGGAAGTCGTCCAGCGCATCCTTCGGCTCGCGCCGCTGCGCCATGACCGCGGGGCTTGTGTTCTGCGCCATCAGCCCTCCTGCGCGGCTTTCGCCCGCGCCTCCATCTTCTTCAGCGCCTCGATGATCGGGTGGGCCTGGTCGTAACTCAGCAGATCCGGATCCACGGCCACGTCGTCCACGCCATAGGCGACGAATCGCTTGCAGAAGGCGCGCAACGCGGGGCGCGAGCCGTCCTCGATGGCGCCCAGACGGTGGCACGACTTCCACAGCGCATGCAGCAGGCGGATGTAGGGCTTGACCGAGGGCGGGATCGACTTGCCCCCTGACCTGAGCCGGAATCCCAGCCGCTTCATCTCGGCAATCACCGCCCGATGTTCGGCATCGGTCATGGCGCGGAGCGAGTCCTTGCCGGTGACGCGGGCCAGGAGCGCGCGATACGTGTCTTCGTCGAGCCCGAGCTGCCCCTTGGCGATGTTGATAACAGCCTTGCTGTTCATTTCAGGCGCGCCTCCATCTCGCAGGCGATATCCCACAGCGAAAAGCCATAGCTGACATCCCCGTCGCCCCGCGCCGGCACCCAGACCATACGCTCGCCATCGGCCCAGCCGACCCGCAGATTGTCGTCGCGGTCCAGCGCCGCGGCCAGCGCGTCTTCCAGCATCATCCGGCGGTCGATGATCGAGGCCGAGGAGTAAATCGTCTCAGGCATCCGGGTCTCCGTCGTCCAGCACGGCCGCGGCCATGTCGTCGCTGGCAATAGCCTCCAGCAGGCGCGAACACAGCACGGGCAGCGAGACGCCCCGCGTCGCCGCAGCTTCGGCCAGATCGGCGCGGGCGCGCCCGGTCAGGGGGACGCGCAGCGCTTTGCGAGGCCCCGAGCCGGGACCGCGAGGCCGATTGAAACGCGGAACGTCCGCGCCTTGAGAACGGGCGCAGGTGATGATGTTACGCACTGTGGGATGCGCGATTTCCAATTGGCGGGCGATGTCCACCGGGCGCACGCCACTCCGCGCCAGCGTCAGTACCGTATCGCGTCTTGGATGAGGGGCGGGCATGTCAACGGCCCCGCATGTCGGCGACAGAAAACGGGCGCGCGGCGCCATTGCCCAACAGTGCCACGCGCTCGCTGTTGATGCGGTTGCGGCAGTCCAGAAGGGCGGGGGCCTCGTCGTGATCGCCCAGCGCCACAAGCGCGGCGTCGATAAGTGTCATGGCCACGGTCAGCGCCTCATAGGGGTCGTCATCCCAAGTGAACGTCGCGCTCATATCTTCTCCCCGGGGCCGGGACGGGTCGCCTCTTCCATCGCGTAGGCCACAACCAGGCACACCAGCGCCTCGATTTCGTCGAGTGTCACCTGCGTCGTTCCGTGGCGGCCGCGGGTGGCGACCTTGCGCACTGCGGAGCCGGACAGGGCCAGCATCTGAAGGAAGGTAAACCGCTCACCCATGGCTGCACCGGGCGCAGGTGTCGGGGTTGGTGACCGACGGCGTAAAGGTCTTGCCGCACAGTCGGCATTCCTGCGGGCCGGCCTCGGCGATATGCCGTTGCGCGGTGCGGCAGTGATGCGCCCACATGCCGCGCAACTGGCCCATGCTCAGCCCGAAATCCGGCGCGATCCTTGCGATCTTCTCGCCGTCGATGATCCGGGCAAAGGCGGCCTCGCGCTGCTCTTCCGAAAGCTCTACAGGCGGGGCCGGCGGCAGCCTGGCCGGGCTTGTGGGACGGGGCGCGACCGGCACCGGCAGAGCCACAGGTGTCTCCGGGGCCCGCTCCGACGCCGTTTCCGGCGCGGTATCCGCTTCGGTCGGGGCGGCGTCATCATCGTCCCGGATACCCTCGTCGTCGGCCTCCAGCAGGATGCAAACGCGCCGTGCCAGATCGCGGTCGGGAAAGATGCCGATCAGCGTCGGCCGCAGAAATATGATCTCGATCTGACCGTCGGCGCGGTCGCGCATGTGATAGCTCATCTCTCACCTCCGGCTGCTCATCAGGGTCGGGCCACCACGCCCGGCCGACCGCCGCCAGACCGATGGGCCTGGCGGGGTTTCGCGGGACTCAGGCCTTCGTTTTCGCGGCCTTGAAGGTCAGTTTGCGGGATTCCGGCAGCTCCATCGGCTCACCGGTCCGAATGTTGCGGCCCATCCGGGCCGGCCGGGCCCGGACCTTGAAGATGCCGAAGCCGCGCAGGCTGATCGTGTCTCCCGCCTCCGCGCGTGTTTTCACGGCGGCCAGGAAGGCGTCCACGGCCGCCTGCGCGGCTGCGGCCGTATGGCCCGTGGCCTCGGCCACTTCGCGGATCATGTCGGATTTGTTGACAGTGCCCATGTCGGGTTTCTCCTTTCGGGTTCAGAGGTCCGGCAGCATGCCGGAGGCGGTGTTTTCGGGGGGTGCCGGGGCCATGCAGGCCGCGGGCGCGATGGTCTGGCGGCGCCACAGGGCCGCCGCGCCATAGATCGCCAGCGCGTCAACGACGAGGACCGCGGCAGCGAGCGCCACCAGCGTGGCGAGTTGGGCGCGCGAGGTCATTGCCGCGCCCCGCCGGCGGCCTGTGCCTCGCGCATGGCGACGATGGCGTCATGCATGCGCTGCTGCTCGGTCGCCACGGCGGTCATCATCTCGTCGGTGGATGTGGCGCACAGCGCCAGGACATCCGCCGTGGCGAAGATTTCGTCGGCCTCGGCGCGCAGGGTCGCCACGCTGTCGCCGACGCGGGTGAGATGCGCGTCGTAAAGCGCGCGAAGGGCGGCCTGGAACTCCTCCACGGTCATCTCAGAGGCCCTCCCGCCGCAGGGTGTCGACAGTGTCCAGCGCCTCGCCGGTCAGCCGGTCGAAATGCGCGAAATCGCCCTCGGTCAGCACCGGATCGGCCTCTTCCACCGCCTGCCCGTCGGCCCGGATCACGGCCGCGGCTTCGATCTCGTCGGCCAGCCGGCGCAGAAAGCCAGGAATCGGCGCCGCGGCCGGGCCGAGGCCGCCGACGGGGATGCGGGCCGCAATGCGCTGGCCGTCAGGCCCGGCATGGGCGATCTCCGTCAGGTGACCCAACACCCCCAGAAGCACACGGGGCTGCTGCGCCAGATCGAGGGCGAGGTCGTATTCGTCGGTATAAACGGCGCGGGAGATGGTCATCGCACGCGCCCTCACGCCGCGGCCAGGTCGATGGTGACCGTCGTCCACGGCGCCTCGGCCGAGTCGCGCATCCGGAACCAGAGATATTTCTTCGACCCCGTGATGCGGATCGCGTCGCGCAAGGCCTCCATCGCGCGTTTCCAGCGGTCGTCCTCGATCTCCAACCGCAACAACATGAAGATTTCCGAGCGGTTGATCTGGCCTTCCTTGTCCACGTTGAAGGCCCGCATCACGATGGTGCGGATCTCCGCGCGGCTGTCCTCAGCCCATTCGGAGAGGCACTCGTCGACCAGCCCCTTGGCGACCTGCAGCTCGGGCCCGAAATCCAGAAGATCCGCATTGCGCACCTGGATTTGCATGCAACCATCGACGGTCGAATAGGTGCGGTTGCCCTTCTTGCCGCCCTTCTTCAGGTCGTATTGCTGTTCGAGGATCGCGTCGAAATCGCCAAGGTCCTCGAAGGCATGCCCCTTGAAGCGCGCGACCTGATCCGACAACGCTAGGGCGAACCCCATGATCTTCCTGACAGTTTCGTGCTCCAGCATGTGCTGGGGCTTGATCGCCTCGACGGGCGTCAATCGACCCGAAGCGTCGGGCAAATACTTCTGGCCGCCGACCTCGACCGTCGGGTCGGGCAGGGGCGCGGGGGTGAAGTCGCTCATGACTTGGGATCCTCCTGTGTCAGGGTGAGCGGGTTGAGATCGCAGCGTCGGCAGGCGGACCATTGCCGCAGCCGGTCGGGATTGGAGGTCGACATCGGCGCCGATGCCTGGCGGCGGCATTCCTCGGCCGGGATGCCCCTGCGCAAATGCGGGCAGAGGATCGCGTCGCGGTAGAGCGCCACCACGCGGGCGCCATGCTTGCGCGTGGCGAGGTCGAGGCTTTGCGCCGGATAGGTGCCGGCAATCAGCATCGAGACCGAGGAGCGCGCGATGCCGCATTCCCGCGCGATCTGGCTGACGCTCTTGCCGCCGTCGCGTTCGGCGCGCAGCAGCCCGACCCATTCGGGATCGCCGAGGCCGAGGTTCAGGCCGTCACGCATGGCACATCCTCCCCGATATTGGGGTCGTGCAGGCAGCCGCGGCGCGACCGCCAGACCGGCGCAAGCGGGCCGGTATCCTTGACCAGCAGAAACTGCTTGAAACCCGGGCTCGTCGGGGCAACGCCGGACTGGCGCCGCGGAAGCTCGCGCACATATCCCGCGCGGCGCAACCGCCCGAGATAGCTTAACGCGTTGTTGCGGCTATTCTTTTCGTCCCGCGCGGCATCGCACAGGATATCGTTCACCGTGAATGCACGCCGCTGCCGCATCGACCGCCAGGCGCGGTCGCGGAACGTGTCCTTCCCGGGGCGGGAAACGGCGCCTGTCGGGCCGGTGGGGCCGGAGGTGATCGACGCCCCGGCGGCGGCGGCCCCCCGACCTTCGCCGGTCAGGCGGTAGCAGCCCGGCCCAAGGCGCTCGGCCAACCCGCGCCTGATCAGAAGGGCCGCGGCACGCGACACCTGCCGGCGGCTCAAACCGAGCGCGTGCGCCAGTTCGTCGGTCGCGCGCCCGTCGCCCGATGACAGGTCCAGTGCCTGCAGGATGCGCGTGGCCACGCCGTTATCGGGGGACCGCACCATCACGCGGCCCCGCCCGGCACCATGATCGGCTTGCCGGTGGATCGGTCGTTCATGACCGGCTGACCGGCCATGTCGGCCAGCGTCACGCCGCCCGGGCCCGGCTCGAACCGGCGGCCGAAGCGTTCGATCGCCGCGATCGCGTCAAGGATTTCCCTCGTGTAGCCTTTCGACACCCGGTGCACGAAGGCGATCAGGTCGGGCGCGACGGCCACTTCGCAGCGGCCCTCGACCAACGCGGTGACGTCCTCGATGCTGGCCGGCAGGAACTCCACCTTGTTGGGCGCGCGGCTTTCGATCTGGGGAAACCGGCGCAGGTTGTCGCGCAGGCGTCCCATGCCAACCAGGATCGTCGGCATGAACTGGATGTCGCTGATACCGCGGATCGCCTCCATGATCTCGCCACGGTTGGACACCAGATCGCATTCGTCGATGACAAGGCCGAAGACCTTCTCTTCAAGCGCGGCCTGTTCCGCGCGGATCTGCAGCTCTTGCAAGACGCGGGCGAACCGCTCGCGCTTGCCGCGGATTTGCTGATAGCTCACCGACAGTTCGGTCAGCAGGTCCTGGATGAACCAGCTGTAATCCCAGCCCTTTTGCGCGCGCAGATAGACGCTTCCGGTCTGGGCGACCCAGCGCGACAACGTGGTGGTCTTGCCCAGGCCCGGCTTGCCGTCGACCACGACCATGCAGGCCTCGACTGCGCCGCGCTCGTCCAGCGTCTTCAGTGCGGCCATGAAGCGGCGCACGTTGCTCGTCTCGACAAAGGTGGGTTTCATGTTATTCTTCCCCTCATGCTCGTATGGGTGTCAGGCGGCGTCCCGGAGGAGGGTTCGAAGCGCCTCCAGGTCGATGCCTGACATTCGAAACAGCTCCCGTGCCGACGGGCTGGCGAGACATTCCCGCAGCACCCCGATCTGGCCCGGCGTCACGTCATCCGGATGGTCCAGCGCCCAGAGCGCCAGCTCCTCGTCGCTCGCAAACACCCGGCGGCGCGGTGTGGCCGGCATCGCGGCCGGCTCCTCGACATCGTTATCGATTGCCAGCGCCACCGGCTCGGCCGCAGGTTCAGCAAGCGCGGCGTCAAAGAAGGGCGCGGGCGTTTCGTGATCGAGCATCGCAACGCCATCGCGCTCCGCCTCGACATCGTCGATCTTGCGCTCCAGCCGCTTCAGTCGCGCCTTCGCACGGTCTTCGATGGCTTTCTGCTCGACGCTGACAGGCACATAGCGCTGCGCGTTGCCCTCGAAGTCGGCGACGCAGATCAGCCGGCCCGGCTGGCCGGTGGACACATCGAATTCGCGGACCCAGACCTTGTCGGCTTGCGCGAAGTCGTAGCCGACCCAGACCTTTTCGCCGTGATACGGCTCCAGCGCGGCGTGGAAGTAGCTGTTGGTGTTGAACTGGACGAGTCCGCGGCTGGCGGTCCGGATCTCGTAGGGCCGCCACAGATCGTCGGCCTCGGCCGCGTCCACCGGGACCGGTTCGAAGCCCGCGGCCACATGCGCGGCCCAGGCCTCGTTCGGCGACATGTGCCGCATACGGCCAGTTTCGGGATCCTCGAATTTCGGCAAACCGGCATGCGGGCGGTCGTTATAGGCCGCGGCGGTCGCGTCGATCAGCGCCAGCAGGTCGTCCCATGTGGGCAGGCGCCGCGCCCGGCCGAATTCGCGGATTTCCGCGCGGGTTTCCTTGTGGACGACCTGCTTGGCCTCTTTGTCCATGTCGGCGCCCAGATAAGTCGGCAGACGCCGGGCGACATCGTTCCAAAGCGCCTGAAAGCGTTCGACAAGGCCCTTTGCCTGGCTGTTATAGGGCAGCGCGTGCATCTTGGTGATGCCCAGCCGCCCCATCAGACCGCCAACATCTGCGTCGAAGACCTTGTTTTTGTAGCCCGGCCCTCGGTCGGTGTAGAAAATGGCCGGTATGCCATGCGCGCAACTCGCGCGGCGCAACGCCTCGGTCACCGCGATCACGCCTTCCTTGCGGCTGACCGCCACGCCCACGCATCGGCGGGTCGCAACATCCAGAATCGAGGTGATCTCGGGCTTCATCGGACGGTGCGAGACCGGGTCGGCCACCTCCGCGTCGAGTGTCTTGCCATCGGCGGTGTAGATTGTGGTCGGCCACATGCCCTCGGTCGTGCGCGTGACAAAGGGCAGGCGCGCACGCAGCGTCAAAAGCCCCTCGCGCCCCACATGCTTCTCGATATTGTTCAGGCGGTTGCGCAGGATGTAACGCACCTGTTGCAGGCTCATCGGCGGGGTGCCGCCATCGCAGGCCTCGGCCCATTGGCGATGCGCATCCGCCGCCGTGGGCTTGCCCGGCAGCGCATAGAATTTCAGGAAATCGGCAAAGGCCGGCGGGATCGGCGCTTCCGCTTTGGGCGGCACCGGTGCCAGCGCCAGCACCCCGTCGCGCCCGCGGGCCTTGAACCAGTCATAGACCGCGCTGCGCTTGACCACGGGCGATTTCCGGCGGTCGTTCGCGGCTTCCAGCGTGGCCGGGGACAGGCCGAATCCGCCATGCTCCACGCCATAGTCCGCGTACAGGTCAAGCGTTCTGGGCGCGATCAGGCGTGGCACCTGGGCCAGTTGCTCCGCTTCGGCCTCTGTCAGGATTTCGCCCGCATCCCGGCGTGCCTGGATTTCCTGACAGGCCTGCCAGTGGTCCTGGGCAGCCAGGAACCTGGCAATGGCCCATGCGCGGCTTTGATGGTGCGCGGTGGCATAGCCGTCGATCGCGGTCAGGATCTCTGCCCGGGCTTCCATCGCCCGGCGTGGACCTTGCCCCAGCGCGGACATGCCGATGGCCTGAACGCGCCTGCGGTCCGCCTCGGCCCGCAGGTCGTGACGTGCCCGCAGGCTCGCATGTGCCTGACGGCTCGCAATCGCGGCCTGCAACGCCTCGGGCAGCAGCGAGAAATGGTACTCCCAGCTTGTCCGCCCGCCTTGGGCGCCTGAAGGGCGCCGCCGCACAAGTGTGTCCGGCAGGGCTTCCCAGCCCGCGCGCTTTGCATGGGCCCGAATGTTTCGTTCGGTGGACGGGAAATTGGTCAACCCCCGGTCCCGGACGATTTCGGCCAGTTCCCGCGCGGTGAAGAAATTCCCTGACAGGTCGGGCATGTCACAAGCCCCCCTGCCGCCTGAGCGAGGCGATCACGCGATCCTCATGCGCCGCGATCACCCGATCGAACACGTCGTCGTCAAGCGCGGCGATGCTGCGGCTGACGGCATGGAACCGCTTTTCGACCACGTCAGGTGCGCAGCCGGTTTCCAGATACTCCAGCGCCTGCGCGACATTCGCGGGCGGCAGCTCGCCCAGGATCAGGTCCAGAACCTTGGCCTGCTGCGCGGGTTTCAGTTCGGAAAGCGCCTTGAGTTCGGTCTGTTTTTTCGCCAG
Source organism: Rhodovulum sp. P5 (assembly GCF_002079305.1). Classification (NCBI taxonomy): domain Bacteria; kingdom Pseudomonadati; phylum Pseudomonadota; class Alphaproteobacteria; order Rhodobacterales; family Paracoccaceae; genus Rhodovulum; species Rhodovulum sp. P5. Next base: position 2,665,306 of record NZ_CP015039.1, on the reverse strand, counting down.
ATCGGTGCCGATCAGCCGCTTACGCGAGGCCACAGACAGGCCCGCCCAGATCTTCACGGCCAGTTGGATCGACCGCTTCGACAGGCCGACGGTCTCCGCGACGGACGGGGCGAACCCGAAGACTTCGGGCGCCTCATCGGAAAGACGCAAACTTTGCGTCTTTGGTGACGCCTTCCCGTGGGCGGTCTCCGGATGCATCCGCTCCCACACCACCTTCAGCTCGAACAGATGCTGGCAGCGGTCCAGCGCGATCAGCTCGCCCCGACCAAGGTTTTCCATCAGCTCTTCAAGGCGTTCAGCCTCTTCCGTCTCGGCTGTCGACAGCCGCGCCGGGATCGTTTCCCGGCCGAGGATTTCGAACGCCCGCAGCCGGTGCAGGCCAGCGACAAGGCGAAAGCGCGGCCCGTCGCGCCGGATCGTGATCGGATGCAACAGCCCCTGCGCCTCGATCACCCCGGCCAGCGCCTGCGCGGTCTCCGCGCTGTAGGCCCGCGCTCGGTTGCCCGGCACGTCGATCCGGTCGACCGGCGCGGAGATGACCTTGCCCGCACCGCTCATGGCCACACCAGCGGCAGAAAACAGAAGGCGATCACCAGGACTGCCAGCGACAGCCCGCCAAGAACATCGCCAAGCCAACTGTCCTGTATCCGGTGCACCAACGGCCGCCGGCCCGCGCGCAGGGAGGAGGAGGCGCGCAGGCCGGCAGGCTCACGCCCTGCCAGCCGTCCGTGAGCGGTGGCTGCCTGTTCGGCAGGGCGGAGGCGGGGACGATCAGCGCGCATCGGCGCGCTCCGGCCGTTCGATGTCGTCGGGCCAATCAAGATCGGCCGGCCAGATTTCTGAAAGGCGCACAAGCATCGCTTCCGCGGTGCGCGTGTGCAGGTCACGACCCCGTTTTAGACGGTCGATCAGGTCACTTTTTGTCGAAATCCGGCTGGAAACGGCCCAGTGCGTTATGCCCTCGTGCGCGCCCAGGAGCTTCGCCAGTGTAAGGATGTGGTCAATTTGCCTGCTCATACGACCACAGTAGCCCTAAAGGGCTTATTAAAGCAAGCCCTTTAGGGCTACGGATAACACTACTTTCCCGCGTAGCCCTGTGGGGCTATATTTGCATCGTGAAAGACATTTTGGACGCGATAGATGCCGCCCTTGCGCGGAAAAAGTTGTCTGCCGCCGCGGCGTCGCGGCTGGCGGTGGGAAATCCGTCCTTGATCAAGAACCTCCAAAACCGCCGAGCAAGAGAGCGCGATCACCCAGTCGAGAATCTCCAGAAATTGGCCGAGGTCCTGGACCTTGAATTTTACTTTGGCCCACCTCGCGCACTTACGGTTACGGATCAGCCAGCAGGTCCAGCTGAGGATTCCGCTTTCGTCCCGGTTCCGGTCCACTTGGCTGAACTGGCTGCAGGCGCAGGGGCCGAAAACGGCATGGAGGGCATCGATGACTACATTGCCTTCCGGGCCGACTGGTTGAATCGTCTTGGGTTATCGGCATCAAACGCTGCATTGGTTCGCGCGCGCGGCGACAGTATGGTGCCCACAATTGAATGCGGCGACCTTCTGTTGCTAGATACGGCGCGGACAACCCCGCCGGCTCATCGCAGGGCGGCACACGACCGGCGGCGCCCCCCAATTTTCGCCCTACGGGACGGCACTGGGGCCCGTGTCAAACGCCTGGACCGGGTTGAAGCCGGGCGACTTCTGCTGATTTCTGACAACCCAGCCACCCCACCGGAAATCGCTTCGGATGCTGATATCGTCATCCTCGGCCGCGTGCGCTGGTGGGGCCGCGTGGCGCCGGGATGATGCGGCATCGCGTCCGAAGCTGCTGAGGTGCGTCGGCTTGCCGCAGTGAAATGCACTCCGCGGGACAGTTCGCTTATCTATGTCAGTGCAAGATTGCCGTAAGTTTCGTTCATTTATCCGAAAGTACCGCAATGAACCTTCGCTCTCGTTCTCTGTCCGCCCTGTGTCTAGTTGCTCTTGCGGGCTGTGTCGAAGTTACCAAAACGCCCGTACCAACAGGTGGAAGCCGCGCCGATGCTAGCGTCGTGCTCTCCTACGACTTCACGTCAGCAGAGAAAGTAACAGCCGACTGGGCTGCCGCGCAGGCTGCAGCCGATGCGCGTTGCCGTGCTTGGGGTTATCGTCGAGCAGATCCCTTCGAAGGGGTGCGCACACAGTGCAATCAATCCGACGGCTGGGGAAATTGCATTCGCGGTATGGTATCGCGCACCTATCAATGCCTGGGCCGCGGGTAACTATTGGTCCTAGAGAGCTGCTACTCTTCTCGCAAAACCTATTTCTGGGCCCAAGGCTCTGTTTGATAGATCATCTTCAGTAGGTAGATCACATCCGCCGTGACTACCTCGCAGCTACCTGTTTCGACGGTGGCACCACGCATGGTGACGTATTGTCCATCGCCGACAACAGTAACGCGGCTCTTCTTCGTAAGCCTCATTAGCCTTTCACCGGACCAGTTGTAGACGCCTTCCCAAGGTGCGATCGCGATCAGTGTGCCATCTTTAGCCTTGGCGAAGGCAAATGGCTTAGACGTGTCATCACCATCGATCCGGCAAAGGAACATCTCCGACGACTCAACCCGCGCCAGCACCGCATCCAGTTCTGGTGGCGCGGCTTGCGCCGCCCATCCTGTTCCGGCAGCAGCCAAACCCGCCACCATCGCAAGCGGTCTCATCCATTCCGGCATCGGCGCCTCCTCTGCACAGCGGCCTTCACCTCCATGCTCCCCCCGCAAGAACGACCCCGCAAGACCGGAAATCCCCACCAGTGACTAGTTGAGCGAATGCGCGGGAAACGGCCGGGATGTCGCAATCCCCGACAAGGCTGGTGACAGAATTCGATTGATGTGCAACGATTCAGTGCGTGGGATACGCCGGAGGACCCCCTTTGCTGGTGCGCTAGGACGCATCCGCGCCTAGGTTTACGGTTGCGCAACGGATCGCAGCCTATTGGGGCCCAGGTTAGAGGGGCCGGGGCCCACGCGCTCCGAAGTCATAGCCGTAGAACGCGAAGATTGCTTTCTGTTTTTCGGAAAGCCGTGCCTTCGTAGGGGGCGTGGGCTGCAGAACAATCCCGTAGTCGGCTATCAATCCACCCGCCCTCGCCATTCTTGGACGAAGCAGCTTCGCGGGTTCAGGGTCGTTCACGACGTCAAGCGTATCGCAGGCCTGATAGAACGCACTGGCGACGGCGTCTGCCAACTGAAGCCCTGCGTTCGATGTGTGCGGCACGTAGTCCACTAGCCGGAACCTAAGCACTTCATGGCGCATCACCCACCTGTCCAAATAGGTTGTTCCTGCGAGAGATTGCGCCTTGAGAAGCTCCCAATAAGCTTTTGTCTGCCCGTAGGAATGACCGCCTCGCTGACTGAAGACGACCTTCAGATATCTCGATGCTCCGTACTTCCTGGTGCTGTCCTTGAGGCAAAAATCCGTGACGCGCTCCATCAAAAAACGGACACAGAAGTTGTAAAACCATTGCTTTCCGCCCATGCGCGCGGCGCGCTCGTTATTCCAGCCGCGCATGTTCTTCTTGTTTGAACACACCGCGAAACAGACCACGGGCTTCTCGACTAGGAGTTCGCACGCGCGCCTCTTCTTTGTCGGAGAGAGGTTTCGGAAGTGTAACGCAGGGGCCTGTCGCGCGTTTATATCCTGGCGAATGTCCCGAACCCATTCAACAACGGAGGACTCATTGGTGTGCCGGATAAGTACACCTGAAACCACCAACCATTCCGACGCCCCTTTTTCGTCTATCGGGCGCACTCGCTTGAGGCCATCGTCGCCGGCTTCGTCAATATAGAGAACGTACTCGTATGGTTCGGAAGATGTGGGCATACCGCATGGGAACACTCGGCGCAAAAGAGAGTCAATTCGACCAGATCGGGAACATTGTCCCTTTGGTTTGGAAGGGCGAGCGCGCCCAAGCTCTAGGTGCGGCCTGAACCAGATAAATTGTTCCCCCTCCGTTCGTGCCATTCTGGCATCAGGCCGAGTCGGAACGCGGAAAATTCGGGAACGTATTCCGTTTTCCTTTGGTCGACGAATCGCACCGCGCAATGCTTTTAGGGCCGTGTTCGGCGGGGGAGGAGACTATGAAAAACGCGTTCTACTTCGGCGACAATCTCAATATTCTTGGGGAATACATCCCCGATGAAAGCGTCGACCTAGTCTATCTCGACCCGCCCTTCAACTCGAACGCCAGCTACAACCTGCTATTCAAGAGCCCCGACAAAACCCGCTGGGCCGACGCGCAGATCGCCACCTTCGAGGATACGTGGAAATGGGGCGACCCGGCCGAGGAAACCTTCGCGATGCTGGAAATGCGGCCTGGCCGCGTGGGCGACGTTCTGGGCGCCCTGCGGCGCATCCTCGGCGAAAACGACATGCTGGCCTATCTGGTGATGATGGCCGCGCGGCTGGCCGAGCTCGACCGCGTTCTAAAACCCACCGGCAGTCTCTACCTGCACTGCGACCCCACGGCCAGCCACTACCTGAAGGTGGTGATGGACGCGATCTTCGGGGTCGGTCTGTTCCAGAACGAAATCGTCTGGCAGCGCAACACCGGCAAGTCTTTGATGAAAAGGCGGCTTCCCAACACGCATGATCTGCTGCTCGCCTATCGCAAGTCGGATGACGCCACCTGGAACGACGACGCGATCTACGTGCCCTATGACCCCGACAATCTGCCCGAGAAGACGGCGCAGAAATACTGCAATATCGATCCGGATGGGCGGCGCTATACGCTCGGCGACCTTCTGAACCCGAACAAGAACCGCCCGAACCTCGACTATGAATTTCTTGGCGTCAGGCGTGTCTGGCGCTGGACGAAAGACCGGATGCAGGCGGCCTACGAGGCTGGATTGATCCATCAGAGCGCGCCCGGAAAGGTGCCCCGCCTGAAGAGGTATCTCGACGAAATGAAGGGACTGCCCCTTACCGATGTCTGGACTGATATCCTGCCCCTGAATTCCCAGGCCCGGGAGCGTCTCGGCTATCCGACGCAGAAACCTCTGGCGCTGCTGGAGCGGATTATCGCGATGTCCTCGAACGAAGGCGACGTCGTACTCGACCCGTTCTGCGGCTGTGGCACCACGTTACACGCCGCCCACGCCATGGGCCGGCGGTGGATCGGGATCGATGTCGCCATTCAGGCCATGAGCGTAGTGGGCGACCGTCTGCGCACCCATTTCCCGGCTATCGACTACGATGTCTTCGGCATCCCGCGCAGCATCGACGGCGCGCTTTACCTAGCCGAGAACCACCCCTTCAAGTTCGAGGAATGGGCTGTCACACGCATTGGGGGCATGCATTCCGGCAAGTATCGCGGCGACCGCGGGATCGATGGCATCTTCTATTTCCTCACCGGAAACGACCAGAAGAGCCGGGGCATCATCTCGGTCAAGGGTGGACGCAACCTCAACCCGGGCATGATCCGCGACCTTGTCGGCACGCTAGACCGCGAACGCCGCGAAACGCGCGACCCGGATGCAATCGCCGTTTTCGTCTGCGCGCACGAACCATCGCGCGGCATGCTGAACGAGGCCCGCCAGGCTGGCACTATCGAAACAGCGACCGGCCCGTTCCCGGCGGTGCAGATCCTGACCGTGCGTGAGATATTTGAAGGCGCGGCCATCCGGGTTCCGGCACTATTTGACAGCGTCGCTGCGGCCGCGGCCGGGCGCCAGCGCGGTCGCTCTGCCAGCGGCTTTGTCGACCCGCGCGAACTGGCGCGCCAGCGCGCCATGCTGTTCACTTTCGATGGTACAGGTCCTTCCGTTGCCGCAGCGCGGCCCGAAGCCGACCGCCCCATGCCCGCCCAACTCCGCATGGCTGTCTAAATGCCAGGCGCTTCGAACGACCTGTCAGGATCGCCACGGCGCCCCCAATTCTGACAGGTCGCCAACGTCCGAAACCGCCTCTCCGTTCTCCCGCACCCGCCCAAGCCACAACCCTTTGATTATTGGCTCGTTTCGATGCGGCCACACCTGATGCGGAGGTTTCGGACGAAGCATCCGAAACCGGACCGCCGTAAATGCGGCCCAAATGACCTACGTTGCTGGTTTTACAGGTGTTTCCTGCGCGGTCTTTGACGGCTCACACACTCTCAATCGCGCATTCCCGGCCCCCGACTTGCACAACTCCGCATCCCGTCCAGCGCCCCGGACCTGCCTTTTGTGTCGTATTCACATATGGTTACCGGTGGGCGGGTGCTTTTGTTGCTTTGTCCGAAAGCTTGCACCCCCCTATACTCGTGCGCGAAGAACAACTTGCAACATGTTGGACTGTGGGTGAGTCTCGGATCGCGGGCGCCACGCCGGAAACAAGACGGAACTGTCGGCCGGCCAATCCAGCAGGAGGATGCGATGGGCGAGAATTCGAAGATCGAGTGGACGACGCACACGTTCAACCCATGGTGGGGCTGTGTGAAGGTGTCTGAGGCCTGCAAGCACTGCTATGCCGAAGCATGGGCGCGGCGTGTCGGTCAGGATGTTTGGGGCCCGAAAAGCGACCGACGGTTTTTCGGCGAAACGCACTGGGAAGCGCCAGAGGCCTGGAACCGACGGCTTGAGGGGACGGGGCAGAGGGCGCGTGTATTTTGCGCTTCCATGGCAGATGTGTTTGAGGATCGGCGTGACCTTGACCCACATCGCGCCCGCCTTTGGGCGCTGATCGAAGCCACCCCGAACCTCGACTGGCTGCTCCTGACAAAACGTCCGGAACTGGTGCGGGGCCTGGCGCCTTGGGGCGCGGAATGGCCGCTGAATGTCTGGCTTGGCACGACGGTCGAAAACCAGAAACGTGCCGATGAAAACCTTCCCGAACTTGCCAGCGTACCAGCGAAGGTGAGGTTCATTTCGGCTGAACCTCTACTTGGGCCGCTGGACCTGCGCGCGTATCTCCATGCGATTTCATGGGTGATCACTGGTGGCGAAAGTGGGCCGAAGGCGCGGCCGGCCAGCCCTTCCTGGTTTCGGTCACTTCTGGTTCAGTGCATGGAGGCTGATGTGCCGTTCCATTTCAAACAATGGGGCGACTGGGTCCCGGGCGACGGCATCAATCTACCGCAGCGGCGCACGCAGCAAGCCCCGATGGGACAGTCATGGTGCGCGTGGGGAAAAAGGTTGCAGGACGCAGTTTGGACGGACAAACGCATGATGGCTTGCCATCCCAGCGGATGAAGGCCTAGCCTTCTCGCGCTCTATGCGCGAGTCGCCCGTGACAAGACAGACCACGCAAACCGACCAACAGAGGTGGTCCTGGAATTTCGACCAGTTTGCCGCCGTGCTAAGCTATAGCATGGGTTTCATTTCAGGCGGCGACCTTCAGGTCCGGAGATTGTCTACCATAGGCCTCGTCCGGCGTCAGGAGCCCATGTGATGAGTGTGGGCGTCTTTCGTTGTAGTAGGTGATCCAGCCGCCGATCCCTTCTCGGGCTTCGGACCCGGTTTCGAAGGCGTTCAAGTAGACGCATTCGTATTTGAGGGATCGCCAGAGCCGCTCGATCATCCGATTGTCGATCCAGCGCCCCCGACCATCCATCTCAAGTTCACCAGTAAAACGCGTAAGTGATTGATATCGTTATGGCGAGATTGGCCAAAATGTAACTACGCGAGGGTGATCAGGCGGGTTTTGGCAGGTTCAGGGTGTCGAAGAGGTCCAGTTGTTCGGGGGTCGGGGTGGTGAGGCCGTCGAGCTTTCGGTCGGCGATCCGGGCTTCGTGGCGGTGGATGCGCGCGAGCATGTCGAGGGCGGTTCGTGGGCTGGCGTCATGTCCTTTTGCCTTCAGCCGCATGCGCATGACGCGGTAGAGGACGAGGGCGAGAAAGCAGATCAGCGCGTGGGCGCGGATGCGGTCGGGCAGCCGATGGTGGACGGGGGCGATCTCGATATCGGATTTCAGGACGCGGAAGCCGCGTTCGATATCGGCCAGCGACTTGTAGCGGGTCACGGTTGCGGTCGGCGTCAGGTCGGGGGCATTGGTCAGCAGGGCGAGCTTGCCGTCGAAGAGTTCGGCTCGGGCGACGGCGTCTTCGTCGATGCTGTAGCTGAACCGGTCGGCCTGCAGGTCTGCCTTGAGGAACCGGGTCAGTTCGGCCTCGGCCACGGCGCGCGTGAAGCGGCTATAGGCGCCGCGGTCGGAGGCGCGGCGGCCCCGCGCCGTCTGGCCGTCGTCTTGCGCATCGAGCTTGGCGACCATCTTTTCGGCCTGGGCTTCAAGTTCGGCGATGCGGGCGCGACGTCGTTCGGATTGGTCGGCGGCTCGAACGGGATCATGGGCGACGATCAGGCGATGGCCGGCAAAATTGCTTTCCGCCAGGCCGCCTTCGTCGAAGGCAAGGCCCCGAAAGGTCTCGACCAGATCGGCATAGCGACGGGCGGGGACGGCGAGGATGAACTCCAGCTTGCGGTCGTCCTGATCGGCCAGGGCGGTCAGTTCGTCGATGTTTTCAAGGCTGAGCAGGCCACGGTCGGCGACCAGGATGACACGCTGCACGGGAAACCGCTGCAACACCGTCTGCAGCATGCCCTGCAGGGTTTTCGTCTCCCCGACATTGCCGGGGTGGACCGTGTGCATGAGCGGCAGGCCGTCGGCGGTTTGCACGACGCCGAGCACGAATTGCCGGGCGATGCCACCGGTTTCCTTGTTCATGCCATAGGCGCGGAGGTCGTCGTCAACCTCTCCGTCGCCATGGATGCGCACCGTGGTCAGGTCGTAGAAGACCACGGCCAGGTCCCGATCGACCAGCGGACGGATTTGTCTGGCCAGTTCCATCTCGACCCGCTCGGCATGGTCCATCAGCGCATCCATGGCGCGGAGCAGATGTTGATGCGTGACGGTGTCCGGCATCGCCGGCATGGCGACCGTTTCCAGCCAGCGCAGGCAGCCCAGCTTGCTTGTGGGGTCGCACAACCGATTGAACACCATGGCGCGGACCAGCGCCTCCACGTCGACTTTCCGCTTGCCGGAACGCAGCGCACGGCCGAGGGCATGATCGAAACCAAGGTCCTTCCACAACTCGTGCAGGGCAAAGACGTCGCCATAGCTGCGCGCCGCCTCGTAGGTGATCTCGGCCTTCTCGGGCTCGACCCGACCCGCGGCGCGACTGAGCCCCCGGATCAGCGCATCGAGCTGGCCATCCTTCATCCCGTCCACGCGCCCCAGATTGGCCACGACGCGCAGCCGGGGCTTGCCCGCCTCGTTACGGAAGGACTCGACAATCTGCAGATAGCGACGCCCGCCGCTCTCGGTGATGCGCGTGAACATGGCATGCAGGATATCGCACGTTTGGGCGCATTCATAGGGTCTTAAACATCATAACGTGTAACTACACGACTTCGGCCGAACTGCCCACCTCGCGCGCCTTAAGCTATTGAAATCCCATACCTGCGCTGAACGCGCTCACGCAGATTCCCCCGGATTTTGTCGAAGTTCGGATCCATCGATATTTTCACCGTCGCATCGCGCAGCACGTCGGTGAAATCGGTGCTGGTGAATTGCGAACCCTGATCGGTGTTGAATATCTCGGGGGTGCCGTATCTGGCCAGCGCTTCTTTCAACGCCTCCACGCAGAACCCCGCGTCCATGCTGTTCGAGAGCCGCCAACTCAGCACCTTCCGGCTATGCCAGTCCATGACAGCCACGAGATAGAGAAATCCCCGGCGCATGGGAATGTAGCTGATGTCAGCACACCAGACCTGGTTCGGCCGGGTGATGGGCAAGTCCTTCAGAAGATATGGATATATCTTGTGCTCCGGGTGCTTCTTGCTGGTCTTCGGTTCCTGGTAGATCGGCACCAACCGCATGAGCTTCATCAGCCGCCGCACACGATGCCGTCCGCACCTATGTCCCTCGCGAGCCAAGTGCCGGGCCATTTGTCGGGACCCATACCACGGCGTCTCCAGGAACTGCCGGTCGATGATTTCCATGACCTTCAGGTTCTCCGCGCTTTCGCCGCGTGGCTGGTAGTAAAGGCTCGAGCGGGCCAGCGACAGCAGGCTGCATTGCCGCCGGACGCTGAGATCAGGATGGCCCTTCTTCACCGCTTTTTGCCTCCAGTGCCGGGGATGAGACTGGAGGCTTCCGACATCGTAGCAGCGACCGTGGCCCCAGTGGGGCCGCGTAAGCGCTGCGGAGCATCCCGTTCCACGACCAACTGGCCAATCTTGGCGTGCAGCTTTTCAACCTCTGCCGCCGATATCGCCGGCTCAGCAGTCGCGTGGCCATTGAAGGCTGAAGCCATGTTCTCGATCGCAGTCCGCTTCCAGCCGCTGATCATCGTGGGGTGGATGTCATACTTCTTGGCCAGTTCGGCCGTCGTCAGTTCCTCGCGGATGGCTTCCAGAGCCACCTTCGCCTTGAACTCTGCCGAATAGCGTTTCCGTTTGGTCATTTCTGTGCGTTCTTCCTCAGGTGCTACAGCTTAACACCAGGTCCAAACTCCCGCGACCACCTCTCTCCCCTTCGCCCAGACCGGCGGCCAGCTCCTGTTCCACCTGATCAGCAAGCTCTACGAGCGGACCTCGATCATCGTGACAACCAACCTCGCGTTCGGCGAATGGCCCACCGTCTTCGGCGACGCGAAGATGACCACCGCTCTGCTCGACCGCCTGACCCACCACTGCGAGATCGTCGAGACCGGAAACGAAAGCTGGCGCTTCAAGAACCGAGCATAGCGAAATGGCCCACCACGCTGGCCCGCCGCCGCTGCGTTACATGGGGACTACGCAGCGCCGGGCCAGCTCAGCTCCAAGGGGGTCAATTTTCGGCGCCGATAGGGGGTCTCCGAACTTCGACAAAATCCGGGGGAATCTGCGTGAGCGCGTTCAGCGCAGGTATGGGATTTCAATAGCTTAAGGCGCGCGAGGTGGGCAGTTCGGCCGAAGTCGTGTAGTTACACGTTATGATGTTTAAGACCCTATGAATGCGCCCAAACGTGCGATATCCTGCATGCCATGTTCACGCGCATCACCGAGAGCGGCGGGCGTCGCTATCTGCAGATTGTCGAGTCCTTCCGTAACGAGGCGGGCAAGCCCCGGCTGCGCGTCGTGGCCAATCTGGGGCGCGTGGACGGGATGAAGGATGGCCAGCTCGATGCGCTGATCCGGGGGCTCAGTCGCGCCGCGGGTCGGGTCGAGCCCGAGAAGGCCGAGATCACCTACGAGGCGGCGCGCAGCTATGGCGACGTCTTTGCCCTGCACGAGTTGTGGAAGGACCTTGGTTTCGATCATGCCCTCGGCCGTGCGCTGCGTTCCGGCAAGCGGAAAGTCGACGTGGAGGCGCTGGTCCGCGCCATGGTGTTCAATCGGTTGTGCGACCCCACAAGCAAGCTGGGCTGCCTGCGCTGGCTGGAAACGGTCGCGATGCCCGCGATGCCGGACACCGTCACGCATCAACATCTGCTCCGCGCCATGGATGCGCTGATGGACCATGCCGAGCGGGTCGAGATGGAACTGGCCAGACAAATCCGTCCGCTGGTCGATCGGGACCTGGCCGTGGTCTTCTACGACCTGACCACGGTGCGCATCCATGGCGACGGAGAGGTTGACGACGACCTCCGCGCCTATGGCATGAACAAGGAAACCGGTGGCATCGCCCGGCAATTCGTGCTCGGCGTCGTGCAAACCGCCGACGGCCTGCCGCTCATGCACACGGTCCACCCCGGCAATGTCGGGGAGACGAAAACCCTGCAGGGCATGCTGCAGACGGTGTTGCAGCGGTTTCCCGTGCAGCGTGTCATCCTGGTCGCCGACCGTGGCCTGCTCAGCCTTGAAAACATCGACGAACTGACCGCCCTGGCCGATCAGGACGACCGCAAGCTGGAGTTCATCCTCGCCGTCCCCGCCCGTCGCTATGCCGATCTGGTCGAGACCTTTCGGGGCCTTGCCTTCGACGAAGGCGGCCTGGCGGAAAGCAATTTTGCCGGCCATCGCCTGATCGTCGCCCATGATCCCGTTCGAGCCGCCGACCAATCCGAACGACGTCGCGCCCGCATCGCCGAACTTGAAGCCCAGGCCGAAAAGATGGTCGCCAAGCTCGATGCGCAAGACGACGGCCAGACGGCGCGGGGCCGCCGCGCCTCCGACCGCGGCGCCTATAGCCGCTTCACGCGCGCCGTGGCCGAGGCCGAACTGACCCGGTTCCTCAAGGCAGACCTGCAGGCCGACCGGTTCAGCTACAGCATCGACGAAGACGCCGTCGCCCGAGCCGAACTCTTCGACGGCAAGCTCGCCCTGCTGACCAATGCCCCCGACCTGACGCCGACCGCAACCGTGACCCGCTACAAGTCGCTGGCCGATATCGAACGCGGCTTCCGCGTCCTGAAATCCGATATCGAGATCGCCCCCGTCCACCATCGGCTGCCCGACCGCATCCGCGCCCACGCGCTGATCTGCTTTCTCGCCCTCGTCCTCTACCGCGTCATGCGCATGCGGCTGAAGGCAAAAGGACATGACGCCAGCCCACGAACCGCCCTCGACATGCTCGCGCGCATCCACCGCCACGAAGCCCGGATCGCCGACCGAAAGCTCGACGGCCTCACCACCCCGACCCCCGAACAACTGGACCTCTTCGACACCCTGAACCTGCCAAAACCCGCCTGATCACCCTCGCGTAGTTACATTTTGGCCAATCTCGCCATAACGATATCAATCACTTACGCGTTTTACTGGTGAACTTGAGGGGTCTGAACTGATGCCGATTGACATAATGTATCAGGATCGGATCGGGAATCTGTGCGAGAACCTGCAATCCGAGGACGATGATGGCGCCGCCGTCCACCATCGGCTGCCCGACCGCATCCGCGCCCACGCGCTGATCTGCTTTCTCGCCCTCGTCCTCTACCGCGTCATGCGCATGCGGCTGAAGGCAAAAGGACATGACGCCAGCCCACGAACCGCCCTCGACATGCTCGCGCGCATCCACCGCCACGAAGCCCGGATCGCCGACCGAAAGCTCGACGGCCTCACCACCCCGACCCCGAACAACTGGACCTCTTCGACACCCTGAACCTGCCAAAACCCGCCTGATCACCCTCGCGTAGTTACATTTTGGCCAATCTCGCCATAACGATATCAATCACTTACGCGTTTTACTGGTGAACTTGAGGGGTCTGAACTGATGCCGATTGACATAATGTATCAGGATCGGATCGGGAATCTGTGCGAGAACCTGCAATCCGAGGACGATGATGGCGCCGCCGTCGACGTGCTTCGATCACGACTAGATGAAATCAGCCTCGTGCCGCAGAACGGCGAACTCTTCATCGTTCTGCCCGGCGACCTGAGAGCGATCCTGCGCTTTGCAGCCGGACAGCAAAACCCCGACTTCCGGTCGATCGTTGGTTGCGGGAGGGCGCTTTGGACGCCTCTCACCGGATTCAACTGGCTACTGCGACGCGTTGGTTGCGGGGGTAGGATTTGAACCTACGACCTTCAGGTTATGAGCCTGACGAGCTACCGGGCTGCTCCACCCCGCGACAGGGTTTTGTATTGGCTTTTCGCCGGTGCCGCGCGTTTTTGGGGTCTTCTCTTCTGGCGCGACCTGATTTTTTTCGTATTGAGAGTTATTTTGGATTTTTCTAGGTTTGGCGGTGACCTACTCTCCCACGTCTATTGGCGCAGTACCATCGGCGCATCGGCACTTAACTTCCGGGTTCGGAATGGGACCGGGTGTTTTGCTCGCGCTATGACCACCAAACCGAGGAAAATCCAGTTATCCAAGTAGTACAGTTTCATGTGTGTATGCTTTTGATCCGAGTTTGTCTTTTACTGGATCGGATCAAGCCTATCGGGCCATTAGTACCGGTCAACTGAATGCATTGCTGCACTTACATCTCCGGCCTATCGACGTGGTGGTCTACCACGGCCCTCGGGGATACCTTGTTTTGAGGGGGGCTTCCCGCTTAGATGCCTTCAGCGGTTATCCTGTCCGATCATAGCTACCCTGCACTGCGGCTGGCGCCACAACAGGTCCACCAGTGGATCGTTCACCCCGGTCCTCTCGTACTAGGGGCAACTCCTCTCAAGTATCCTACACCCACGGCAGATAGGGACCGAACTGTCTCACGACGTTCTAAACCCAGCTCACGTACCTCTTTAAACGGCGAACAGCCGTACCCTTGGGACCTGCTCCAGCCCCAGGATGAGATGAGCCGACATCGAGGTGCCAAACACTGCCGTCGATATGGACTCTTGGGCAGTATCAGCCTGTTATCCCCGGCGTACCTTTTATCCGTTGAGCGATGGCCCTTCCACTCGGGACCACCGGATCACTATGGCCGACTTTCGTCTCTGCTCGACTTGTCAGTCTCGCAGTCAGGCTGGCTTCTGCCATTGCACTCAACGAGCGATTTCCGACCGCTCTGAGCCAACCTTCGCGCGCCTCCGTTACGATTTGGGAGGCGACCGCCCCAGTCAAACTACCCGCCACGCAGGGTCCCGGATCCGGGTAACGGATCGCGGTTAGACATCAAGCAGAACAAGGGTGGTATCTCAAGGATGGCTCCACAGGGACTGGCGTCCCTGCTTCGAAGCCTACCACCTATCCTGCACATGTTGTGCCTGATGCCAGTGCGAAGCTGTAGTGAAGGTGCACGGGGTCTTTCCGTCTAACCGCGGGAAGCCTGCATCTTGACAGGCAATTCAATTTCGCTGAGTCGATGTTGGAGACAGCGGGGAAGTCGTTACGCCATTCGTGCAGGTCGGAACTTACCCGACAAGGAATTTCGCTACCTTAGGACCGTTATAGTTACGGCCGCCGTTTACCGGGGCTTCAATTCGGAGCTTGCACTCCTCCTTTTAACCTTCCGGCACCGGGCAGGCGTCAGACCCTATACGTCGTCTTGCGACTTCGCAGAGCCCTGTGTTTTTAGTAAACAGTCGCCACCCCCTGGTTTGTGCCCCCGACGCTCATACGCCGGGCCTCCTTCTCGCGAACTTACGGAGGTATTTTGCCGAGTTCCTTCAACATCGTTCTCTCAAGCGCCTTGGTATGCTCTACCAGTCCACCTGTGTCGGTTTAGGGTACGGTCTGGCGGAGGGCTATTTCCTGGAACTGTCTTGGATACGCGCCAATCCGATAAGGCACGCACGCCGCCACAATCCGTCACATCCTCCTGGCCCAGGAATATTAACCTGGTTCCCATCGACTACGCCTTTCGGCCTCGCCTTAGGGGCCGGCTTACCCTGCTCAGATTAGCTTTAAGCAGGAACCCTTGGACTTTCGGCGGGAGGGTCTCTCACCCTCCTTGTCGCTACTCATGTCATCATTCTCGCTAGTGATC